>DMCH01000159.1:17829-32097 GCA_003446775.1 Chloroflexota bacterium | reverse complement strand
GTCTTAGGCAACACCAAGGCGTCTGAGTGACCCTTTCGCATGATCCTTCCAGAGCCGATAGCCGCCGGCGAACGCGTTTGCGTTGGAACCAAGCCTGACGCCCTTCGGCAGCGACTGCAGTAGTTTCGCGTTGCCGCCGCCGACAACAACGTCGTCGGCTTCCAGGGCGGCCTGCAATCGCGTCACGACGTCGGCCACGTTTCGGCGCCACTTCTTCTTGCCGAATCGTTTCAGTGCCGCCTTCCCGACCCGATCTTCGTACGTCTGTCCGTCCTTAAATGGCAGGTGTGCCAGTTCCATCGGTTCGAGCACGCCGTCGACGATCAGCGCGGAGCCAAGCCCTGTGCCCAGCCCGAGAAAGAGCATGCGGCCGCCTTTGTAGCTGCCCAGCGCCTGCATGGCGGCGTCGTTGATCACACGCACGGGGCAGCCAAACGCTTTCGCGAAGTCGAACCCGACCCATCCGCCTCCCAGGTTGTCCGGTTCGCTCACCGGCTTGCCATGGAGCACCGGACCGGGATAGCCGATCGACACGACCGAGTAACGCCACCCAGTCGTCCCCTCTCGCACCTGTCGCACCATCTCCTTGGCGGTCATCTTCGGACCGGATGGGATCTCGAGGGGCTTCCTGCGGCCGCTGGCCAGCACTTTGACGTGGGTGCCGCCGACGTCGATCGCGAGGATGTTCATGTGCTTAGAGAGTAATCGCCGAATCCACCTCGGGCCAAGCCCATCAGTCGAGTAACATCGTCGGGCAACATCATGTGGTGGCAGGACCTTCTTTGGGGCTTGTGGAATGGCCTAACGGCCTGGATCGTGCTGATCGTCCACGCATTAGGCCTCTGGAGTGGCTTTCCGTTCTACAACCTGGCCAGGCGTGGAAATTGGTATGACTTCGGGTTCCTGCTCGGCGCCGGCTCTCCTCTTCTAGGCGCCATCGGCGCCAGACGTAAGCGGGGCTCTGCGTCCAGGAGGAGCTGAGCGACCGCACGTTCAGTGCACTGACGATTCCCGACTAACATGAGGCCCTTGAGATCGGCGGCCGCGCGCCCAAGGACTGATCCGGACGAGCTCCGCGACCTGCACCTTCGGAAGCTGCGGGCCGGGCTGGCCGAGGTGCTCAAGACGAACGCTTTCTGGCGATCGCGGCTGACCGAAGTGCGCAGCTGGGGCGACTTCGAACGCCTGCCGCTGACCACCAAGGCCGAGCTGCTGGCCGATCAGGCCTCCCAGCCACCGTACGGAACCAACCTGACTTTCCCGTTGGACCGCTATGTCCGCCTGCATCAGACCTCAGGTTCGAGCGGCGATCATCCACTGCGGTGGCTGGACACTGCCGAATCGTGGGACTGGTGGGTGCGGATCTGGTCCGAGCACGTCTACCCGGCGGCTGGCGTGCGCGCCGGCGACCGCATATTCTTCGCGTTCTCCTTCGGACCGTTCATCGGCTTCTGGTCCGCGTTCGATGGAGCGGAGCGACGGGGCGCTCTGGCCATCTCGGGCGGAGCGATGACCAGCGAGCAGCGCGTCCGCACGATGCTCGACCTC
Source organism: Chloroflexota bacterium (assembly GCA_003446775.1). Taxonomy (GTDB): domain Bacteria; phylum Chloroflexota; class Dormibacteria; order Dormibacterales; family Dormibacteraceae; genus UBA10449. The sequence continues at coordinate 30,549 of DMCH01000159.1, read as the reverse complement.
CGCGCCACAGTACTCATGTCCACTCCGACCTACGCCTTGAGGTTGGCCGCCGTGGCGCGCGGTCTCGGCATCGACCTGGAGTCGTCCGAGATTCGGGTCACGCTCCATGCGGGCGAGCCAGGCGCGAGCATCCCCGCGACTCGCGCAGCCATCGAGTCGGCGTACTCGGCAGCGTGTTTCGACCACACCGGCATGACCGAGCTCGGCCCGACCGGCTTCAGCTGCTCGCAGCGGGATGGCATCCACGCGATCGAGTCTGAATTCATCTTCGAAGTGCTTGACAGTGCTGGGCGGCCCGCCCTTGAAGGTGAGCTGGTCGCCACGAACCTTGGCCGCTGGGGCATGCCGTTGGTGCGCTATCGAACCGGCGACCGGGTCCGGGTCTCGCGCGAGCCGTGCTCATGCGGCAGCCCGTTCCTCAAGCTCGTGGGGGGCATTCGGGGACGCGTCGACGACATGTTCACCGTGCGCGGTGTGAACCTCTACCCGTCCCAGGTCGAGGACATCGTCCGCGCCCATCCTGAGGTCACCGAGTTCGTGATCGAGCACCGGCGCGTACGCGAGATGGACGAAGTGTCGCTACTGGTGGAGGTCACCGGCGAAGGCCCGACTGACCGGCTCGAGGCCGACCTCCGCCAGGCCCTCGGCGTGCGCCTGGGATGCAGGGTCGTCCCCACCGGCACTCTCCCGCGCTCGGAGCTCAAATCGAAGCGCATCGTCCGAGTCGAGGAGTAAGGCTCGGCCCGAGCTACCTGGTTTTTCGCCGTTCGTTTGAGCTGACGACGGTCGTCAACAGGCGTAGCAGCTCCGCCTGCTCTTTCGCGTCGAGCGCGCCGACAAGCCTGCGGGTCATCTGGTGCGTCCGCGGGATCAGGTGCTGCAGCGTGGCCACGCCTTTGGGAGTGAGCCGAATCGTCTTGCGCCGGCCGTCATTCGAATCGCGGGCCGTCTTGATGAGTCCTCGAGCGCTGAGCCTGGCCACGACTTCCGCCATGGTCGAACGGTCGAGCGAGATGCGCTCGCCGAGCGTGCGCTGGTCGAGGGCAGGTTCCCCGGAAAGAGCGTTCAGGGCCGCGAACTGCGGAGACGTGATGACGTGCGAAACCTCGTGGTCCCACAGCAGGTTCATCGCCTGGAGGGCCCGGCGCAGCAGGTGGCCCGGGTGACGCATGAGGTCCTCGGCCGGACCATCGAACGTCATGCGCCCACCTGAGCCTTCTCGTCTGTTTTCGTTGTGGACACGACCCGATAACCGACAGGCATCAGGCGGAGGCCGAGGCGACCTTCGATGACACCCCACAACCCACGGGGCAACACCAGGGCGAAAACAGTGGCGGTGGCGCCGAGCCCGACCAGGTACCAGGGGCCGCCCTGGGTGAAGGTCGTCTGGATGGCGAAGAGAAGGATGGCACCGAGGATCGGGCCTTCGAAAGTGCCGAGCCCGCCGACCAGGACCATGAAGATCATGTAGGCGCTCCATTGCACGCTGAAGACTGAACCAGGCTCGATGAAAAGCGTGTTCGCTACCACGAGCACGCCGGCGGCCCCGCAGCCGAAGCCCGCCAGGACGAACAGGAGCCGTTTGCGCGACGAAACGCGGACGCCGAGGGAGCGGGCGGCATCCTCGTCATCTCGGATCGCCTGCAGCGATGCGCCCAGCGGCGAGCGCAAGAGGAAGAAGAGGGCGGCAAGGAAGAGGACGGCGAAGGCCAGGGCCATCCAGAACGTGTACGCCTGGCGGAAATTCGGGTCGTACTGGTTCATCTGGATCAGTGAGATGCCGGTGCCGGCGCCCAGGTTCTTGTCGAGCCGGACCAGAAGCGAGGCCACCTCGGCGATCACCCACATGCCGATCGCAAACTGGGCGGCGCGAAGGCGCAGCGCGAAGAGCGAGATCGGCACCGATAAGGCGCCGGCCAACACCATGGCGAGCAGCATCGCCAGGTACGGGGAAATCCCCAAGGCCGCCAGGAACACGGTGCCGTAGGCGCCGATGCCGATGAACGCCTGCTGTCCGACGGACACCAGCCCGCCGTACCCCGCAAGCGCATTCCACATCGTCGCGAGGATGACCAGGATCAAGAGGTTGGTCAGCTTCTGGACCACATCGGGGTCGAAGATCAAGGGCACGGAGGCAAGGGCGAGAGCGACCACGGCCGAGCCGCCCGTGAACACCTTCGAGGTGCGGGTCCAGCGTTCAACCCTCACCGCGCGACCCTCAATGTCAGACGGGCGCCGCCAAACCGGACGATGAGGACGGCAAGGAAGAGAAGATGGCCGGCCAGGACCGCGAACTGGGGTTGGATCTCGGCGCCGAGCGTTTGGGCCAGGCCGAGGGCGATCCCTCCCAGCAGGGTGCCCCAGAGCGAACCCATCCCGCCGATCACCACCGCTTCGAACGCGAAGATGAGCTGCGTCGGTCCGCTGATGGGGTCGAACACCGAGCGGATGGCGAGGAACAATCCACCGAGCGCGGCGATGGCTACCGCGATGGCGGTGGCCCGAGCGTAGACCGAGCGGGAGTCGATGCCGACGAGCTCCGCAGCGTCAGCGTCCTCGGCGGTCGCCCGCATCGCCCATCCGGCGCGGGTGCGGGACAAAAAGAGCTGCAGCGCTCCGAATACGACGATTGCGACCGCGAGCACCACCACGCCCAGCGCCGAGAACGACAATTCGCTCGTTACATGCCAGCTCGCGGTCGTGAGGGCGCCCGCGGCCGGGCCGAGCGAGCGGACGTCAGGCGAGAACGCGATCAGCAAGAGGTTCTGGATGACGATCGAGAGCCCGAAGGTCGCGAGCAGGGGCGTCAGGAGGCCCGCCTTGAGGCTGCGTTCGAGAACGGTGATCTGGAGGATGTATCCGAGCACGAGCATCACCGGCAGCGCCGCGGCGAAGGCGACCAAGGCGGGGGCGCCCGTGTGATCGACGACGACGAAGGTCAGGTATGCCCCGAACACAGCGATATCGCCGTGAGCGAGGTTGATGATCCGCATCACCCCGAACATGATCGAAAGCCCGCATGCGAGCACCGCGTAGAACGCGCCCAGGAAGATCCCTTGCACGATCGCGTTGACCAGCGTCACCGCGGTTCTCCTCGCGCTGAAGGTGAGCGCAGTCCGAAGTAGGCGCCGACCACTCGGTCGCGGTCGAGCGATTGAGCCTCGCCTTCGAGGACGACGCGTCCTTCGAGCAGACAGATGACGCGGCCGGCCACGCGCAAAGCGCGCGTGAGGTCCTGCTCGACCAGCACGACGGTCGCGCCCTCGCTGATCACGTTGGCCAACGACTTGTAGACGGCGTCGACCACCACTGGCGCGAGTCCGAGAGAAACCTCGTCCAGGAGGAGAAGGCGCGGGTTGCTCATGAGGGCTCGTCCGATTGCGACCGCTTGCTGCTCGCCGCCCGACAGAGTCGCCGCAGGCATGGTGCGCCTGGCTTGAAGCAAAGGAAACGTATCGAGCACCGCCTTCACGTTCCAGCGGCCGCGCCGGTTACCCGCAGCGGCGACACGAAGGTTTTCTTCGACGGTCAGGGTTGGAAAAAGGCGGCGGCCCTCAGGCACCAGGGCGATTCCTCGGGCCACGCGCCTGTGCGCGGGAAGGCGCGTCACATCCTCGCCATCGAAGGTCACCTTCCCCGCATGCGGCCGATGCCCGCCGGCGATGGCTCGCAAGAGCGTGGTCTTGCCCGCGCCGTTGGCGCCGATCAAGGCGACGATCTCGCCCTGGGCGACCTCAAATGAGACCCCACGCACCGCCTGGAGCAGGCCGTATCGGCAGTCGAGCTCCTCGACGTTCAGCAGCGTCACGCGCGGGTGCCCAGGTAAGCGTCGATTACGGCCGCTTGCGCGACGACAGCTTCCGGCGCGCCCTCGGCGATGATGCGCCCGGCGTCCATGCACACCAACCTCGTAACGACCTGCATCAGCACGTGGACGATGTGCTCGATCCACAGCACGGCGATGCCACGATCGCGCAAGCTCGCGATCGTCTCGACAAGGGCTGCGGACTCCGCGTCCGTCAAACCTCCACCGATCTCATCGAGGAGGAGCACGGCCGGGCCGACCGCAAGCGCCCTCGCGAGCTCGAGGCGCTTGCGCTGAAGGAGTCCGAGATCCTCAGCTCTCCGGTTGGCGAGATGTGTCAACGCACACTGGTCGAGCACTTCGAGCGACACGTCGTAAGCCGATGAACCGCTGCGGCCGCCGCCTGCGGTGGCACCCACGAAAACGTTCTCGAACACGGTCATGCCCGTAAACGGCCGCGGCACCTGGTGCGTACGGGCGATTCCGAGCTGGCACCGGTCGGCAGCATCTTTGGGCGTGATGTCGCGACCGCGGAATACGACACTGCCGGCTTCCGGGCGGAGAGAGCCGGCGAGCACGTTAAGCAGCGTCGTCTTGCCGGCGCCGTTCGGACCCACGATCCCGATCGCCTCGCCCTGGGTCAGGGCGAGGTGCACACCGTCCAGGACCGTGAGCGCGCCGAATCGCTTCTGAACGCCGACCGCGGCCAGAACCGTTGCCGGCCCGGCCTCCACCCTTGATTACCCCTGATAGGGCTGCAGGGTGCCCGCGATCGGCACGTTTGTGTCCGCGGAGTTTTCGCAGATGACGAAGTCGATCGGCCACTTGGACACGCCCGACTTCCACTGGCCGCCGATGATCGGCGTCGACACGACATTGCCGATGGTCACGCCGGCGAGAGAGGCGGCCTTGGACCAATCGAGGTGGCCGACGATAGTATCGACGGACAGCGTCTTCATCGTGTCTGCGACCTTGGTCTTGTTCTTCGGGTCGCCACTCGCCTTGAGCACGGCCGCCGCGACGTCGAACAGGGAAAGGCTCGCGCCCAGCTGCTGGTTCCACTGCTTGCCCGAAGCCGACTCGTAGCCGTCGGCGAGCTGCTTGCAGGTGACTCCGGTGAGCGTGGACTTGTAGGGCCAGGTCGGCGCCCAGTAGACACCTGACGCGAGGCCGTTGCCGATGGCGCCGAGAGAAGAGACCTGCGATGGGAAGAGGCCGGTCTTGGCGATCTGTCCGATCTTGACGTGGGACGTATAGCCCTGCTGCTTCGCCTGGTTCCAGAACGTGGCGAAGTCTGGAGGGATAGGGAACGTGTTGAAGATCTGGCAGTCCTCGCGAATGAATTTCGCGATCTGGGCCGAGTAGTCGTTGGTCCCATCCTCGTATGGACCTGGATCCACAATCGTGTAGCCCGCGCCCTTGAGCAGGGGTTCGAGCGCCCCGCGAATGGCGTTGCCGTCCGCGTCGTTCGGGTACATGACACCGACCTTCTTGTTGGTCGGCACCTGCGGCCAAAGGTGGGTGTAGGCGAGGAAGAACTGCTCGACGCCGAAGCAGTAGTGATACGTGAATTTGAAGGGCGACGGCTTTCCGATCTGCCCGCCGCGGCCGAGATACCACGCCTCCCAGGGCACGACCGTGGAGATGCACGGCACGCCGGCTGCTTCCGCTGCGTCCGAAACCGGGTTGACGGTCTCGGGCGTCGAGGTGGCGAGCATCAGGTCCACCTTCTGGCCCGAGATGAGGTCGCTGGCGACCTGCGCGCTCACGGAAGGGGTGGACTGGCTGTCGCGCGTGACGATCTCGACCGAGTAGCTCGTGCCTCCGATCGAAAGCCCGCTCTGGAATGCCTTCCGAGCCAGCCCGATCACATAGGGGTCAGGCTCGCCGAAACCGGAGGTCGCGCCCGTGATGGGGCTGACGTAGCCAATCTTGATCGTTTCGCTGGGCGTGGACGGCGACGAGGTGAGGCAGGATTCGAGGACGCCGGGCACCGCCAGGCCGCCGAGCACGAGGCCGGTCCCCTTGAGCATCTCGCGCCTGGTGATGGCAGCAGACAAACCCTTTCTCTTGCTCACCTGACTCCTCCTTCCCAAGCTGGGCTCAGGCCAACGCAAAACCAAATGCTCCGTGTACCGACGATTGGAGTTTGAGTCAAGCCATAATGCCCGTCAAGGGTGTCCGATTCGCACCGTGACTCCGAGCCCCCGTACCTGCACCCGGACTACCGGGCCACCGTCCGGCGAGCGCCGACACGTGAACTGGTCAGGCTACCGCCGGAATGGTTCCATCAGCTACCCGGCCCGGTATTTGGCCGTGTGCCGGTGCTCCCTGAGGACGCCGACCTGACGCAGCAGCATGATGGACGGCCGCTCGGCGAGCGGATCATCGTCAGCGGTCGCGTCATGGACAGCGACGGGGAGCCTGTGCGTCACACGCTGGTCGAGGTGTGGCAGGCGAATGCAGCCGGGCGCTACGTGGATCCGGTGGACGACCACGCCGCGCCCTTAGACCCGAATTTCACCGGGGCGGGCCGGTGTCTGACCGACGGTGAGGGGCAATATCGGTTCGTCACGGTCAAGCCCGGCGCCTACCCGTATCGCAACCACGAGAACGCCTGGCGCCCCGCGCACATCCATTTCTCGGTGTTCGGACCGTCACTCGCGAGCAGGGTTGTGACCCAGATGTATTTTCCGGGCGACCCGTTGATGCCCCTCGACCCGATCCTCCAGTCGATACCTGACGAGCGTGGTCGCGATCTTCTGGTAGCTGCGTTCGACCTCGCGCTCACCGAACCCGAATGGGCGCTGGGATACCGCTGGGACATCATCCTGCGTGGACGCAACGCCACGCCTCGAGAGCCGTAGGTTGAGCGAACACCGGATACCTACGCCCTCACAGACGGTCGGCCCATTTTTCGGATACGCGCTCCCGTTCGAGGATGGTGATGACGCGGTCTCCGGTCATGAGGCGATGAGGATCGAGGGCCAGCTGCTGGACGGAGCCGGCGAACCGGTACCGGACGGGCTGGTCGAACTGTGGGGCGGGCAGCAGTTTAAGCGCTGCCGCACAGACTCGGAAGGCGTGTTCCACTTCACCGTCGTGAAACCGGCTGCCGGTGTCGAAGCGCCACACCTCGACGTGACGATCTTCGCCCGGGGCCTGCTCCGCCATCTGGCGACTCGCATGTACTTTCCAGACGAAGAGACCGCGAATGCGAGCGATCGCGTGCTCAACCTCATCGATCCGGCTCGCCGCCATACGCTGATCGCGCACCGCGATGACGCGGTGCTGCGTTTCGACATCCGGCTGCAGGGCGAATCCGAGACGGTGTTCTTCGCCCTCTGACCACGCCAGGAGGAATTGAGATGACCCAGCTACCAACCTGGCGAGCCGAGGTCGTGGGCAGCCTCCTGCGACCACCTGACCTGGTCGGCGCCCGCAAGCGGCGGGACTCCGGCGAGCTGACGCAAGCGGAGTTCAAGGCGGTCGAGGATGCGGCGGTCCGGTCCGCCATCGAGCTCCAGGCAGATGCAGGAATCGATGTGGTGACCGATGGCGAGCTCCGTCGCTACGCCTTCTACGGCAACCTCATCGACGCCTTCGAGGGATTCGACCGTGAGGGCGGCTGGGCAATTCCCTTCCGCGACGAGAGCGGCGAGCAACTGATCCTCAAGCGTCCCGTCGTGGTCAATCGCCTACGCTGGAAGCGGAGTATGTGCAGCGAAGAGTGGACGTTTCTGCGGTCGGAGGCGGTACATCCGGGCAAGGTGACGATGATCAGCGCCCAGCAGGCTGCCGCCTACTACGACCCGGAAAAGTCGAGGGGCGCCTACCCGACCCGCGACGAGTACCTCGCGGACGTGGTCGACCTCTCTAGGCGCGAGGTCGATGAGCTGGTCCGCCTCGGCTGCACTTACATCCAGATCGACGCGCCGCAATACGGAGCCCTCCTCGACCCCACCATGCGGGAGGGGTACCGCCAGCGGGGGAGCGACCCCGAGGAGCTCATCGATCGCTGCATCGAGCTCGACAACGCCATCATCCAGGGCCATCCTGGGGTGACCTTTGGACTCCACGTATGCCGCGGCAACAACCAGAGCAAGTACTACGCCGAAGGTGACTACGAGCCGATCTCGCGCATCTTCGAGAAGACGCTCTTCAACCGGTTCCTGCTCGAGTACGACGACCAGCGCTCAGGAGGCTTCGAGCCACTCGCGCACCTACCTGAAGACCGAGTCGCCGTGCTTGGCCTCGTGACGACCAAGAAGCCGGAGCTCGAGACCGAGGCCGCGTTGAAGATCCGAATCGAAGAGGCCACCCGCTACGTCCCTCTGGAGCGATTGGCGCTGAGCCCGCAGTGCGGGTTCGCTTCGACCATGGAGGGCAACCGGATCAGTCACGAGCAGCAGCAACGCAAGCTCGAGCTTGTTGGACGTGTAGCAGGTTCAGTCTGGGGCGAGAGTTAGGGGCGTTAATCAGACCAATTCATTGGCCCGTATGAGCTCTTGCATGTAGCCGACAACCGCCTCCGTCTCGCCGGCCAGGGGCTCAAAGAATGCCTTATGTGTGGCCGCGAATCGTTTGATCGCCTTGAGTGCGACACGCCGACCTTCGGTGGTCAGCGAGACGCGGTTGGCGCGCTTGTCGCCCGGCGACTCCTTGCGCGTGACGTAACGCTTTAGTTCCAACGATCGGAGGGACTGCGAAGCGGTCATCCGGTCAACCTTCGCAGCCTGCGACAACATGGCTTGCGTGACTGGGCGGCCCTCTTTAGTAAAACGAAGTACGTTCGCCAGGATGACGGCCTGAGTGCTTGGAAGTTTCAGGTCCTCGAGCGCCCGCGTGAGGTGGCGTTGCCAGAGCTTGGACACCTGCCACAGCAGGAAGCCCGGGATCATCTCAGCCTCGGAGCCGAGCTTGAGTTTGAAGTCACTCACAGATTGTAAGTATACTGATGGTATCGGACGGGAGGCGAGATGACCCGATATTCGGTCGACATCTTTCTGCACGTGACGGGTGCAATCGCGGTCTTTGTCGGCTACGCGAGCCTGCTACTTGCAGTCACGGCCGCGCGCCGGGCAACTCGATCCGAGCAGGTGCAAGCGATCACGTCCACGCTGCTCGCCACGCGGAAAATCGGACTCGAGCGTATTTCTGTGATCGACGTGATCGTCATAGCCGGCGTTCTCATGATCGCCGTGACTGGAGCTGACATGGCTCTCTCGCTCCAGCTAATCCGAGCGCCATGGATCGATGTCGCCATTGGGAGCTTCATATTGTTGGCGCCGATCGGCCCGCTCCTAATCAACCCTCGACTTCATCAGATTTCGGATGCTGCCGACCTCGAGCCGAGCGGTCCGATCTCGAGCCGCCTACGCATGCGCGTGCGTGATCCGTTGCTGACAGTAGCCCTGGGCGGGTCATTTGGGATCCTGATTGGGCTGGTCTTCCTAATGACGACCAAGCCCACGCTGAGTACCTCGCTCACGGCTATTGCGGTCGCGGTCGGAGCTGGCGTGACACTCAGCTGGGCCTTTGTACGAGACTCCGCGGAGCCTCCCACCAAGGATTGATCGCGGCGGCGTCGCGATCGGCAATCGTGCAGGGTAAGGGCTCCCATTGGTACGGGGTGCGAGGTTGCTGCTTTTGTTATGGCCGAGAGGCGACGGTGATCCTGTCAGGCGGAAGGGGTGTCGTCGCAAGACCGCCCCTTCGGCTTGGCCCAGGCGCCGCGATTGCGTCAGCCCGATAGAGCCAGGACCGTGACGCCGACAAGCGTCAGTGCAACCGCCCGTTAGCCGGTCATGATGCCTCCTGGATTTCTTCGGAGGCTGAGCCAAGCCGGCCGACCTTATGGTCAGCCGGCCACCGCGCATTCTGGGCAGAGCCCCGTGAACACCAGGTGGTGCGACAGGATCTTGTACCCGGTGGCCTTGCTGACCTTGTCGGCGGCGTTCTCGAGCAGACATCGTGTCCCGCTCTCCGAGATACGTCCGCAGCGCTCGCACTGCACATGGTCGTGATGCCGGTCCGCGGTCTCGTACCGGCCGCGTCCATCGCCAAGGTCGACTCTACGGATCAGGCTCTTCTCCTCGAGGTAGGAAACGGCGCGGAAGACCGTCGAGTAATCCGCGGTGGCCACGTCTTTGCGCACGCGCGCCAGCAGCTCCTCGATCGTCCACGCGTGTAGCGAGCCGCTCAGCACGAGGTCGCGAACCCGGTCGCGCACCGGACTGGGTCTAGGCATGCGCCGATTGTAACGCAAGGGCCTTGCGCATGTCACATGCGCAACTGCTATGCTGCTGGCCGTGTCCACATCGGCGGTTGCGAGCGTGCATTTCGTGCGCAGGTCGTCTCTGGTTGCCCTGGGCGTCTTGGGTGCCTTCTTGTCGCTGGCGACTTCCTGCGGCAGCTCGACATCGGCAGGCTCGGGAACCGTCAACGTGGTCGCCACCGAGAATTTCTGGGGCAGCATCGCGACGCAGCTTGCCGGCTCGCATGCGACCGTCCGGAGCATCATCGCGAACCCGCAGACCGACCCCCACGCGTACGAACCGACCGCCTCCGATGCGCGCGCCATCGCCGGCGCGGCCTTCGTGATCGAAAACGGCGCAGGTTACGACCCGTGGGCGCAGAAGCTCATCGACGCCAACCCCAGCAGCTCGCGCGCCGTACTGGACGTGGGCAAGCTAAACGGCGTGGCCGAGGGCGGCAACCCGCACATGTGGTACAGCCCGACATTCGTGCGCAAAGTAATAGACGCGGTCACTGCGCAGCTGCAGAGTCTTGACTCGGCCGATGGCACCTACTTCGCGACCCAACACGACACCTACACATCGACCGGCTTGAAGCAGTACGACGATCTTCGGGCCGAGATCAAACAGAAATACTCCGGCACGCCGGTCGGCGCCACCGAGAGCATCTTCGCCTATATGGCCCCCGACCTTGGGCTCAACCTGATCAGCCCGCCCGGCTTCCTGAAGGCGATCAGCGAGGGCACCGATCCCACCGCCGCGGACAAGGCGACCATGGACAGCCAGATCACGAGCAAGCGCATCAAGGTCCTGGTCTTCAACAGCCAGAACTCGACGCCGGACGTGCAGGCGCTGGTCGACAAGGCGAGGGCGAAGGGCATCCTGGTGACATCCGTGACCGAGACTCTCGACCCTGCCAACGTCACCTTCCAGGATTGGCAGTCCAGGCAGCTGCAAGCGCTGATTGACGCGCTCGCCGGCGCAAGGTAGGCAAGTTGCAAGCCGAAGCGCATGAGCGGCACGCCGCCGTCGGGACGGCGGCGCTGGAGCTGGAGGATGCGGCCGTCAGCCGTGGCGGCCGATCCATCTGGAAGGGGGTGACCCTTCGCGTCGAGCCCGGTGAGTATGTCGCGGTGCTGGGCCCCAACGGCGTCGGCAAGTCGACTCTGATCCAGGCGATCCTCGGGCTCCTGCCGCTGGCTGCCGGCAGCCTGGAAGTGTTCGGCCGCCCGCCACATGAGGCGGCGAGCTTGCTCGGATATCTCCCCCAGCGACACAGTTTCGACTCATCCCTGCGACTGCGCGCCCGTGACCTGGTGCGCCTCGGTCTCGATGGCAACCGCTGGGGCCTGCCGCTTCCATTCGCGCCGGGCAATCGAGAGATCGCGAGGCGAGTCGATGAAGTCCTCGAGGTGGTCGGGGCGGCTGCGTACGCCGGCCGTCCAGTCGGAGAGCTGAGCGGTGGCGAGCAGCAGCGCATCCTGATCGCGCGCGCGCTTGTCCGTAGTCCGCGGATGCTGCTCATGGACGAGCCGCTGGAAAGCCTGGACCTGGGCAACCAGCAGGCGATCTCGTCGCTGGCGCGCGACATCTGCCGGACCGAGGGCGTGACCGTGATCATGGTCGCCCACGACGTCAACCCAATCCTTGGCGATCTCGACCGGGTGATCTACATGGCGGGCGGGAGCGCCGTGATCGGACGACCAGAGGAAGTGATCACGAGCGAGAAATTGAGCGCGCTTTACAACGCCCACATCGAGGTGCTCCGCACCAGCGACGGCCGGCTGTTCGTCGTCGGCCAGCAGCCCGAAGCGATCTCGTACCACGCCCATGATTGACGCCCTCAGCCAGCTCTTCGCATACCAGTTCATGCAGAACGCCTTCCTGGCGGGTACGACGGCCGCTGTGCTGGGCGGGATCGTCGGCTATTTCGTGGTCCTCCGCGGCGAAGCCTTCGCCGGCCATACCCTGGCGATTGTCGGGTTCCCCGGTGCCGCGGGGGCGATTCTGTTCGGGCTGCCGCAGCTGCTGGGGCTCGCAGTCCTGTGCACCGCCTCGGGCTTGGGCATCGGGGTGCTCGGGCGGGGAGCAGTGCGCGACCGGCACGCCGAGTCGGCCGCGATTGGGACCATCCAGGCCTTCATGCTCGGTCTCGGGTTTCTCTTCGTGACCCTGTACAAAGGCTTGCTCGAAGGGGTCTACAGCATCCTGTTCGGCACCTTCCTCGGTGTCACGCGCGCACAGGTGCTGCTATTGCTGGCGATCGCGGTCGTCGCGCTCGCTGCCCTGGCGCTGATCGGCAGGCCATTGCTGTACCTCTCCGTTGACGAGCCTGCCGCGGCCGCCGCCGGAGTTCCGGTGCGGATGCTCTCGATCGGGTTCCTGGTGGTCCTCGGTCTTGCTATCGCGAGCACCGCCTTGATCACCGGCGCGCTGTTGGTGTTTGCCCTGTTGGTGATGCCCGCGGCCGCCGCCAATCAGCTGGTTGCCCGGCCAGGACTCGCGATGCTCGTGTCAGTCGGGCTCGGGTTGGTCATCGTTTGGTCCGGGCTGACGATTTCCTACTTCACCGACCTTCCGATCGGCTTCCTGGTCACCGGAGTTGGGTTCGTCATTTACGCAGTCGCGCGCTTGGCGCGCCAGTTGAGTGGAGCCTGA
>DMCH01000159.1:16586-17555 GCA_003446775.1 Chloroflexota bacterium | reverse complement strand
GATGTTCGCGCACGAGTTCATGCGCAATGCCTTGCTCGCCTCGACTGGGATCGCGCTCGCGGCGGGCCTGGCCGGTTACTTCCTCGTCCTCCGCGGCCAGGTCTTCGCGGCCGACGCCCTCAGCCACGTGGCGTTCACAGGCGGTGTCGCCGCCCTGGCCTTCGGAGTCAACGAGCTCTTCGGGCTGCTCGTGGCCACAGTCCTCGCCGCCGTGCTCCTCAACTCACTATCCGTGGCTTCGCGCGCAGGCGACACCGAGGTCGGAATCCTCTTCGCGTTGATTCTCGGCCTGGGCGTCCTCTTCGTATCCATCTACGTTTCGGGCCATGCGACCTCCAACAGCACCGGCGGAGTCGGAGTCCTGTTCGGCAGCGTGTTCGGGATCTCCGCGGGCCAGGCGCGAACCGCTGTCTTCGTCAGCATCGGAGCCGTCGTGTGTCTCCTGGTGATCGCACGCCCGCTGCTGTTTGCCTCGGTTGACTCGGCCGCGGCCGCGGCGCAGGGGATCCGGGTCGGCGTGCTCGGCGGAGCGTTCCTCCTCGTCGTGGCAGTCGTCGCAAGCGAAGCGGTGCAGGTCACCGGTGCCCTGCTCATCCTCGGCCTGATGGCGACACCGGCGGCAATAGCTCGCAACTTGACGACGCGTCCTTATGCGGGCATGGCGCTCAGCGCCGGCATCGCGCTGGTGGCGACCTGGTCCGGCCTCACCCTGAGCTATGTGGTTCCGACCCTGCCCCCCAGCTTTGCGATGATGGCCGTGCTCTTCGGGCTCTATTTGCTATCGAGCGGGATGGTAACCATCGTCCGTACAGAACACTCATGAAGGCGCGACGTCCTCTTCCTCAAGCAGCTCGTCGTCCTCACCGTGTGAGGGAAGCTTTCTTGCCCTGGCCGGGTTCCGATCTATATGAATACTCCAGTCGTGACCCAGGTCCACCCGGCCGCTGAACGGGCGAGACTCAAAGACGG
>DMCH01000159.1:15740-16292 GCA_003446775.1 Chloroflexota bacterium | reverse complement strand
GTCTACTGGTTCCCGACCGCGGACGTGCGCCTGGAGCTGCTGGCCCGCAACGAACCGTCGCCGGACGCAGCCCCGGGAACCGTGCGTTGGCGCGCCAACGTCAGTGGTCGCAAAACTGACAACCTGGCGTGGAGCTACGCCGAACCCACCGGCGAACTGGCCCCGCTGGAGGGTCACATCGCCTTCTACTGGAATGCCGTCGACGCCTGGTACGAAGAGGACGAGGAAGTTTTCGTCCACCCCCGCGACCCCTACACCAGGGTTGATACCGTCCACAGCTCTCGGCACGTGCGGGTCGAGGTCGACGGTCAGGTGATTGCGGATACGGAGCGGCCGGTCATGCTTTTCGAGACCGGCTTGCCGACGCGCTACTACATCCCCAAGCTGGACGTTCGGATGGATCTGCTTCACGAGACCGACACGGTCACGCACTGCCCTTACAAGGGCGACGCCAGCTACTGGTCGTTGCAGCTGGGCGACAAGACCTACAAGGACTTCGTCTGGAGCTATCCGCGGCCGATTCCGGAGATCCCGAAGATCGAGAACCTGCTC
>DMCH01000159.1:12770-15453 GCA_003446775.1 Chloroflexota bacterium | reverse complement strand
TTCTACAACGAGAAGGTCGACGTGTACGTTGACGGAGTGCTGCAGCAGCGGCCGGTCTCGCCCTTCTCTTAATCGCCAATCCGTTCCAAAGCGCCGCCGGCGGTCAACGCCACCACGGTTTGCGCGCCCCCTCGACCACGGTGCTGACAGCTTCTTCCAGGTCGCTTTCCAGGCGGGCGAGGTTTTGCACCCACTCGCCCGCCATCACCACGGCCATCGCGCCTCTCCCGACCTCGGCATCGGAGTGCCAGCGGCGCAGGCAGTTGAGCTCGGCCTCGCGCAGCGCGGCTGCGGATACTCGGGACTCCGGCTCCGTCGCATGCGACAGGCTCAGGCGGTCGGCGAGACCGAGGTACGCGCCGAGCAATGCGCGGACCTGCCCCCGCACTTCGCGAGCGCCGTCAGCGCAGCCGGCGCCCGAATAACCCATCGCGCCGGCGATGACGCCGAGGAGGTCGCCAGCCAGGATCGCGTGGTTGGCCGAAGACAGCAGTAAAGCCGCCGTTTCCTGGTCGGACGAGCCGACACCCCGTTCGGTCAGGAAGGTGTCGAAGGCCTCGTCGGCGCGATCGCGCGCGCGCACGACGATCTGCCGAGCAGGGTCGGCCGCGCTCGCAGCCTGGAACCCGAGAACACGATCGAACCCCTGATCGAGGTACGCAGCCAGGCCTCGATAAGAGCTCCCCAAACCACGGGCGAGCTCGCGTCGGGCTCCCTGTGGCCAGAGCAGCAGACCGACCAGCAGGCTGATGAGGGCGCCGACCACAAGGTCTTCAATCCTCACCAGGCCGATCTGCCAACCAGCCGGTGAGATCAGGTTGAAAACCACGATCAGGTTGATGGTGAAGGCGGCCTGGCTGAGCATGAAGCCGATCGTCGTGGCTGCGTATGCGGCGCCGAAGACGGCGATCGGGAATGCGGCCCACATGAGCGCCGGGTGGTTCCCGGCGAACGCCGCGAACAGCCCGCCGATGACGACGCCGATCGCGTTGCCCGCCACGGCCAGGAGGACCGTTCGCCCGGTTCCCATCGCGTTGCTGCGCAAGACCTGGATCGTTCCCAGCACGATCCAGAAGGAATGCGAGAAACCGAACGTGCGCGCGATCCAGACCGCGAGGGCGAGGCCGATCGCAACGCGAAGGCTGCCTTGCAGAACGGTCGAGGGCGATTCGAGGTGCGTGCGGATGGTCCGCAAAACATGGACCGCGGTGTCGCCGACATCTGGTCTTGCGCCCGCGACGGTGATGGCGTTGCCGCCTAGTGCGAAAGCCAGGTACGACACGACGCGAAGCGTGTCGTCGAAATCGAGGCCATCGAGAACCTGCTCGACCGGCCGGCCGGCCCGCAGCTGCTCGGCGGCCCAATGGTCCCGGGCGGCGCGATGCTCTTCGCGCGCCACCTCGATGGCATGAAGATCCGGTTCAGGGCCGCCCGTCAGCACGTCCGCGCTCGAGCGCAAGGCCGCCACGACTGAAGCCACGAGCCGGTCCCCCTCGGCCAGGCCCGGACGCACCACTGGTCGCTGTTCGGTGAACGGGCGCTCGATGATCTCGAGGACCCTTTCGAGCTCGATGAGCAGCTCGGCGAACGCCCGCGCGCGGCGAGCCGGCCCGGTGGGGCGCTTGGCCATCGCAGCGTGTGCGCGGCGGGCCATCTCCACCTTTTGGCGCGCCGCCTCCTCGAGCCGCGGTAGATCGCTCTCACCGGTCGCTGACCGCATGCCTTCGACGAGGTCCGCGACGGCCAGGAGAGCCTTCGCAGCCTGATGGTGCGTGGTCACGCGCTCGAACAGCGGCCAGAGTGTGACGGCTGCCGCAGTCGAAACCAACCCGGCGACGGCCCAGCCACCGACCCGCGCCGGGATGACATCGGCTGATCCCGGGATTGTGACCGCGATCACGAAGGCGAGGAGCATGCCGATGTTCGCCGCGGCGACGTAGCCGCCGAAGATGCGGCTGAACGAGATCGCGAAACCGACCAGGAGCATTACAACCGCGGCCAGCCACGCTGACGATGAAACCAGCGTTCCGAGCGCCACCAGCGCCCCGCCAACGATGGTGGCCATGAGATATGCGATCGCGCGCGGCCGCCGCAGGCCTCCGAAGTCGGAGATTACGAGCAGTGAGAAACAGCCGAACATCACGAAAATCAGGCTTTGCGGCTCGCCCAGAAGCAGCTCGGCGAACGCAAAGGCCATTGGGATGACGATGGCGGCACGCGTCGCTCGCCGCAGGGCGCCGAAGCCGGGATCACGAGGCACTTTCACAGCGACGCGCAACCGGCGGCTCAGAGCCTGCGGGTTGATCACGAGTTCAATGAGCGCGTTCGATCAGGAGGCTCGGATCCCACCCGCCCAGGCGGGCGCCTGCCGCGTAGGTGCTCTCGAAAAATCGGAGGATCGCTTCTTCAGGTGATGCACTCGTGCGGGCGTCGTCATACAGCAGCGCAAACTCGCCGAGCTGAGAGTTCCAGCCCGCCTGCGCCGGCTCGATCCCCTGCGACTCGATTCCATCTGGTTTCGGGTAGGTGTAGGAGAAGAAGGCGGCTTGTGGAAACCGCGCGTCTCCCGGCCAGAAACCGGCGCAGATCTGCTCGGCGTCGCCACCCTTTCGAGCGATGAGTCCGGCGCCCGGCGGCGGCTCGGCCGGACGACCCGAGAATCTCGAATTGGCGAGGTCGAAGG
>DMCH01000159.1:10843-12594 GCA_003446775.1 Chloroflexota bacterium | reverse complement strand
TATAAGAGACAGGATCTGCTCGGCGTCGCCACCCTTTCGAGCGATGAGTCCGGCGCCCGGCGGCGGCTCGGCCGGACGACCCGAGAATCTCGAATTGGCGAGGTCGAAGGTGCCCCAGAAGAATTGCACTGGCGACGTCCTACCCCGAAATCGAGACCGATGATCTTTGAGCAGCAGGTCGATTTGAGCGAGCACTCTCCAGAAACGATTTGCCCATTCCGGCTCGTACGCAGCGTGAACGGTGTCCTCGGCAAAAGGAATCGGATCGCTGACTTCGTCAGGAATTGGGCGGATGCCGGGGTCGATCCCCAGCGTGCGCAGGTTGGACATGAAATCGGCGTAGAAGTCGGCGACCGAGCGAGCGGTGAGCGCCACCCGGCGCGTGTCGCCTCGGGCGGTCTCGATCACCACCTGGTGGTCGATGAGATCGACGTCGATCTGGAATCTCAACCCCGCGTACGCCATCGGCGTGGTGGTCAGTCCGCGCGCGCTGAGATACAGGGGCACGTTGGCCCATTGCGGTTCGAACGGTGTCAGGGCGAGCCGGACCTTGCCCACGATCTGAAGGTTCATGTGCAGCGTCTCGAGCGTGTCTTTCCAGGCGCTGTAAGGCAGCTCCGGCCAGTCTTCGCGGGCTGCGCTGCGATTCACCGGCCGCGCGGGTCCTCGGCCTTGCTGATCGGCTGATCCAGCTGAGGGCGGATCGGGCTCAACTGGATTCGGAACGGAACCCCGGGCGCGCGAAAGCCCGCAGCGAGGTGCTGGTTGTCGCAGAAGGGCTTGTGGTTGAACTGGCCGCAGCGGCAAAGGGTGGCGCGAGGCAGGGTCTCCACGGTGCCGTCCTCACGCCGCACTTCGATCTTGCCGGTCACCAGCAGCGGGCCGTTTTTTATCGGCGTGGCTTGCGTCGGCCCCTCCGGGTCTTCGTCCGGCCGGCCATCGAGCCGGTGGTAGAGCAGCGCCCCGCTCGGGCATCGCCGCACGACCTCGGCCACCTCGTCGGCGCCGGCGGCGTCCGGCAGGATCCACGGTCGCCGGTTGAGCTGGAAGACTTCGCGGTGCCCACGCAGGCACTCGGCGACATGGACGCAGAGCTCCAGGTCGAAGCTGACCTCGATATCCCGCCCCCGGTATACCTTGCGCACCCCTTCGAACATACGTGTATCTAGGATGGCCTCGGTGGCCAGGTCATCGGTGTCAGGCGAAGGAAGGTGCGCATGGGCGGACAGCTCGCCCGCCATGCGCGAGTACCACGACCACGAATGGGGCGTCCCTTCGCACGACGACCGACACCTCTTCGAGATGCTGACGCTCGAAGGTGCCCAAGCGGGCCTGTCGTGGGCGACCATCCTCAACCGGCGCGACGGATACCGGCGAGCCTTTGCCAATTTCGATCCCGCGAAGGTGGCCAGGTTCACGGACCGCCGGCTCGAACAGCTGCGCCAGGACCCCGGCATCATCAGAAACCGGCTCAAGATCTCCGGCGCCCGCACCAACGCGCAGGCATACATTCGAGTGCAAGGCGAATGTGGGTCGTTCTCGTCCTACTTGTGGAACTGGGTCGATGGGGCCCCGGTAATCAACCACCCCCGCAAGCTCGCCGACCTGCCTGCGACCACAGAGCTGTCCGACCGCATCAGCAAGGATCTCAAGCGCCGGAACTTCACTTTCGTGGGGTCCACCATCGTCTACTCGCTGATCCAGTCGGTCGGCATCGTCGACGACCACGTCACCACCTGCCCGTTCAAAGC
>DMCH01000159.1:0-10482 GCA_003446775.1 Chloroflexota bacterium | reverse complement strand
CCCTAGAACCTCGACGAGCAGGGAATAGGTGCTTGCGCGCGCAAGTACTTGTTGTTGACTTTCGTAAGAGGTTGATGACATGAGCGACCACATCTCGACTTATGTGCTGCGCGACTCCGCGCGGAAGCCTGGAGTGCGGGCCCCCGGAGGGCGCGCCCACCGCATTCCAAAGGTCCGAGGTCGTGCCCAGGAGGTTGCTGCCATGACTGCATGGAGGCGTTGGCAAGATTGGGTCGTCGTCGGCTTGGGCGTCGTACTCTTCCTGACTCCCATCGGGTTTGGTGAGACGGCGCAGACGGTTGCCACTTCCACCCTGTACGCGCTCGGGGCGCTGATCGCGCTCGGCGGACTGTTGAACGCGGCGATGAGGCAGGCCGGTGGACTGGAGCTAATCCCGTCCGTCCTGGCCGTGATTCTGTTCGTGAGCCCGTGGGTGTTCGGCTTCACAGCGGTGACAGCCCTGGCCTGGTCCGCGTGGATCATCGCCATCCTGGTCGCGATCACCGTCGGAAGCCTGTATGCGGTGCGCACGCGCCGCGTCACGGCGTGAGCTAGGACAAAGACGAGAGGCGGGACCTGTGCGGTCCCGCCTTTTTTGTTAGGAGGTCACGAGATGGAGACCGGTGAATCAACGTACGGATACCGCGGCTCGAGATGGATCAAGCGGATCGTGGTGGCCGCGGACGGATCGCCCGCCAGCAGCCAAGGCCTCGAGCAGGTCGCAGACCTGGCTCCTCGCGTTGGAGCCAAGGTAGTGGTCGTCTACGTTCGGCACCTGCCGGCTACAGCCGTGATGGCGCCCGGCATCGCTGACTCCACGATGGTCCAGACCCTGGACGATCAGGAGGCCGGGGTCAGGCAGGAGGCTCTGCGAGCTCTCGGCGGCAGAGGCATCGAGTGGGAAGTCGTGGTTCGCGCCGGCAGCCCAGGCGAAGAGATCGTGCAGGTCGCGGATGAGAGCGCCGCCGACCTGGTCGTGGGGGGAAGCAATCGCCACAGCTCCCTGCACAACCTGTTCCTGGGCTCGACCGCCGCCTACCTTGCGGCCCACTCACAGGCCCCGGTGCTGGTCATGAGATCAAAGGTCGCCAATCGCGCCGAGGCCACCGTCGACGCGATGCGCTAAGCGCATCTTCGTGTCGATTTGGACCGAACCCGTTCGTGTAGAGGGTGAGGAGGCGGAGCGTCAGGTCAGCGCGCTGCGTCCCCCGAGGAGGGACATCCGGTAGATCTCGAGCGCGCCTGACCGCCCGCGCACAGCCGACTGGTTGGTCAGCTCGCTCTGCAGCATGGCGGCCACCTCGTGATAGACGGTTCCCGTCATCAGTACCTCGCCGGGACCGGCATGCGTCACGAGCCTCGCGGCGACGTTGACCGCATCGCCGAGAACGCCGAGCTCGGAGCGGTCGGGCGAGCCGACAGCGCCCACCACGACCGGTCCCGACGCGATGCCGACGCCGACCTCGAGCCGGAATCCCCACTCGTCGGCGCAGCGGCGGTTCAAGGCCTCATTGGCTCCGATCAAGCCAATCGCGGCCGCCATGGCTCGATTCACGTGATCCATGTGCAGGTCGGCCTCTCCGCTCGCACCGAAGGTGGCCATGACTCCATCGCCGACGAACTTCTCGACCACGCCTCCGCAAATGGCGATCGAGCGGACGACTCTTTTGAGATGCGCGTTGAGCACATCCAGTAGGCCGGCGGGGTCGTGCGCGAACCGCTCTGTCAACCGGCTGAAGCCCCGGATGTCGGTGAACAGGATGGAGGCAGTGCAGACCACCGGCATGGGTACGCCCGGTCCGGCGAGCAGGCCCGGGCCGCGATCCTCGTACGTCTGCCGGAGGAGCAGTAGCCGGGTGAGGTCGTCCGGATCCGCGGACAGTGCCCGTGCGACGACCTCGTTTGCGATCAACTGGCCACCAGCTCGGCAGCCAGTGCTTTGGCGATCATCCTCGCGGCGGTCTCGGCCATCCCGGGCCCCTTGCGCAGGATCGCGGTCACCCCGGCCTTGTGTAAGACCAGGCTTTCGGCGGGATCGAGGTCCTTGAGCGTGACGACAACGACCGGGATTCCAGATCCGTGCTTTGTCCGCAGACGGTAAAGGAAGGCCTCGCCCTGAAGGCCGGGCAGCAACAGGTCCAGGACCACGGCTCGCGCCCTCTTCTTGATCATGAGTCGCTCGGCCGTTTCCGCGTCCGCAGCCCAGGTCGAGCTGAGACCAAGCCCGGTCAGCTCCGCCTGCAGCAGGTGGGCGAAACCAGAGTCGTCCTCGACCACGAGGACATCGCCGACCTGCGCCGCCTCCTGAGCCAGGGGCACGGTGAAATGGAAGCGGGCGCCCTTGCCGAGGCCATCAGATTCAACACCGATCGTGCCCCCGTGGGCTTCAACGATGTTCTTGCAGATGGCCAGGCCGAGTCCGGTGCCCTTGATTCCGTGGCGGTCAGGGTTGTCGACACGAAAGAACCTTCGGAAGACCTGGGACAGGGCGTCGGCGGGAATGCCCAGGCCCTGGTCTTGAACGTAGACCTCAACCATGTCTGCAACCACGCCGGCGCCGACGACGATCGAGCCCCCGTCGGGAGAGTACTTACGTGCGTTCGAAAGCAGGTTTGCGACCACACGGAAGATCGAGTCGCCGTCGATACGAACAAGCGGCATGTTGTATGGCACGCGAATCTGAATCGGGATGCCGTCTGGATCGGCGATAAGCGCGACTCCGCGCTTGATCAGCGCTTTGATGTCAGCGGGCGCGTAGCGCATCTTCAGGTGGCCGCCCTCGATGCGGCGGAGATCGAGGAAGTCATTGATGAGCGCCGTCAGGCGCCGGCCCTCCTGAAGCATGACCCCGAGGTACTCACCGCGCTGCTCCGGCGTGACCTTGCGCGTGAACAACAGCTCAGCAAAGCCCACGATGCTCGCCAAGGGAGTCCGCATCTCGTGGCTCACCATCGACACCATCTCGTCCTTGGCCTTGCTCAGCTCCGCGTTGGCTTCCGCGCGAGCCTGCGACTGGTGAAGCTCGAGCTCAAGACGTTGGCTCTCCGAAAGGTCCTCGGCCAACACGAGTCGGGCTTCGTGATCGTCGAAAGTGGTGGTGTGCGAAGTGATCAGGACCTCGACGGTGGAACCATCCTTCAGGAGGTGCCGCCATGGGCCCGTCTTGTCGTAATGCGGTTGTGGCGCGGCGGTAAGCTCGAGGAACTTCGGAACGTCCTGGGGCGGGCGTATGTCTTTGATGGTCATGGCCAGAAACTCTTCGCTTGAGTAGCCGTAACGCTCGACCGCGGCGTCGTTCACCTTGAGAAAGCAGAGCGTATGCACGTCGTACAGCCACATCGGCTGGGGGTGGCTCTCGAAGAGCTGGCGATAGTTGCGTTCCGAGACCAGCGCATTCTGCTCTTTGATGAGCCGGTCGGCCAGCTCATGCTTCACCGTCGCCATGAGCCTGTCGAAGTCCCAGGCCAGGTTGGTCACCTCGGTGGCGCCGGTCGAGCCGACGGCCTTGACGGCGTCTCCTGACGTCGAGCCGCGCATGACCAGGCTCAGCCGCCGGACCGGCTCTGCGATGCGCCGGAAGACGACGGATGTGATAAGCAGCATGACGCCCACGCCGCCCACGATGATGGCCAGGCTGCGGTTGGAAAGTTGGTCGGCAGCCGTCAGGGCAGCCGCCTTGTCGGCCCCGGCAAAGACAATCCAGCCCGTCGAGGCGACCGCGAAGTGCGCGTACAGGCGAGCCGTGCCGTCGACGTCCTGCCGTTCGACCCCGCCCCCGGAGCGCGCGAACGATGTCTCCTCGAGGTCGGCGCCCACCCAGCGTGCCGATGCGAGCGAACGTGTGAGCACCGTCTTGCTGTCCTTGGTCGTGACCATGAACTCGAGGTGACGCGCACCTCCCAGGCTGGCAGCAAGACTGGGACCGAGCGGCGCCAGCGTCACGATGGCCGCCACGGCGCCGAGTCCTGCGCCGACAGGAGAGGCCACGACTGCGGAGATCTGACCGGTCACGGGATCGAGGAATGGGGCCGCGGTGGTTTGAGTGTGTATGGCCACGGGCAGCCAATCGGACAACCCGTACACCGGCCCCTTTGGGAGAGGCTGAGACGAACACCTCACGTATCCGTCGGGCGAGATGATGTCGAGATGGCCTTGAGAAAAAGTCCCGCCCGAGAATGTCAGGCCGCACGACCCGGCCGCAGAAAGGATCGCGGCAACCTGCGGGTTCGCCGCCAGCTCGGCAGTGGTCTGCTCGAGCAGGACGAAGTCTTTGGTGATTTCCACAGCCGCCGTCTGGGCAGCAAAGTTGGCGTCGGCCACGGCGGTCTGCTCCGCATCCATCTCGGCCATGTTCCGGACCGCGAATGCGGCGATTCCAGCCACACCCAGGAGAACGACCATGAACAGGGCCATGTAGTTGCGAAGCGACCAGCCTCGACGAGTCGGCTTGGCCCTCCGCTCGCGCTCTTGACGCTGGAGCGCCATCAAAGCTGAAGCGCTTCTTCAACCCGGGTGAGGAGATCCAGCGGCGAGAAGGGCTTGGTCAGATAGAAGTCGGCGCCGGCGATCAGACCGGACTCGATGTCAGTCTCCTGCGCTTTGGCCGTCAGGAGGATGACACGTGTCGCCGCGAGGCCCGGGTCGGCCTTGATCAACCGCAGCACCTCAAGGCCACTTCGCTCAGGCATCTGCACGTCGAGCAGAACGAGCGCAGGCTTGTGCTGCTGGACCATCGCCCAGGCCTCGGCGCCGTCCGCGGCCTCGACCACGCGGTAGTCGTCGGATTCGATCGTGGCGTGGACCAGGAGGCGCATGCTCGACTCGTCGTCGGCGATGACCACGGTCCGCAGGACCTGCAGCCCGGGGGGAGTGCGAGTCCTCATCCGGCCGCCCTCTCGAGCGCCAAAACCTCGGCGATCAGGGCGACTGCGGCCTGGGGAGCGCCTGCCTCTTTCGGCAGGACGGCAATCGCGCCCTCGGCCTCGAGCGCGGATATCTCGTCGGGATCGAGGTTCTTGACCGTCAGCACCACCACCGGGAGGCGCTTGCCACCACCCGCCCACATGCGAGCGAGAAAATCCTCGCCCTGGAGTCCGGGCAGCGCCAGGTCGAGGACTATCGCCCGCGGCGCCATGTCCAGGAGCAGGCGCTCGGCCGTCTCGGCGTCGGCGGCTCGTACGGTGCTGAGCCCCTGGGCCGCGAACTCGACCTTCAGGATGCTCGCGAACCAGGCCTCGTCCTCGATGATCAGCACGTCCGAGGACCTTGCGTCCGGCCGTGAGATCGGGAGCGTGAACCGGAAACGCGCGCCTTTTCCCAAACCCTTTGAGCTGACCGCGACCCGACCGCCATGGGCTTCGACGATGGTGTGGGTGATGGCCAGTCCCAGGCCTGCGCCGGGCGTGTGCCGGCCGACTCCACGGTCGGCGCGGTAGAACTTATGAAAGAGCTTGGGCAGGTCCACGGCCTCTATCCCGATGCCATGGTCCTGAATGCTGACCTCGACCATGTCCGCGACAACTCGAACCGTGATGCTGATCGCACCACCGTCGGGTGAGAATCTGCGGGCGTTCGACAGGAAGTTGGCCAGCACCTCGTGGATGGCCTCGGCCTCGGCTGACACGAGTGGCAGCTCCGCCAGCACGTGCACTTCGATCGGCCGCTCGCCGTCTTCGCCGGCGGCCAGCACGGCGCGTTCGATCAGGGAGCGCAAGTCGACCGGGGCGATGTCCAGCTCGCGATGACCGGTCTCGAGACGCTGCAGCGCCACGGCGTTGTTGACGAGAGCGCTCAGCCGCCCTGTTTTCCGCAGCAAGATCCCGGCAAAGAGGCGACGCTGGTCGTCTGTGAGGTCTCCGGAGTCGATCAGCTCCGCCGACCCAACAATGCTCGAGAGGGCATCGCTGAGGTCGTGGCTCTGCAGCCAGACCAGGTCCTCACGGGCGTGATCGGGCATGGGCAGGTTCAGCTCGATTACCTTGGCCGAGGTGGGAGGCCGGGCGCGGGTCATGACTGCCTCTCTGCGTCTTCATGCGCGCGCTGTGGCTGCCTGAACACTCCGCAGGCGGTCCAGACGCCAAGGACGTACCCGATCGTGAAAAGGGCGAAAACAATGCCCACGACTCCCATCAGTCAGGTTTACGCGTCAGCGGTCCCAAAGTCGCCATGCGCCGACATTGCCCGCATGCCCTCTATGCGTAGGGTGCGGGGACCCTGTACTTCGTAGTGAGCGGGCTTTACAGCTCGATTAGACCCAAACGGGCGGCTGCGATGACGGCCTGGAGCTTGGAGTGGACCCCCAGCTTCTCGATCAGGTGGCGGACGTGCCACTCGACCGTATGGGAGGCGATGCCCAGACGCTCGGCCAGCGTCACTGTGTCAAGGCCCTCGGCCAGGAGCCGCAGGACGTCGAGCTCGCGGGGGGTGAATTCGGCCACCAGCTTCTCGTGCGCCTGCCTCTCGGTGACCACCTTCCGCTGCCGCGCGATGGCCTTGGCGAAGAGCGCCACCGGGATCAGGACCTCGCCGACAGACGCCCGGCGGACTGCTCCCACGATCTGATCCGCGGTTGCCTTCTTGGTCAGGTAGGCCGTCGCGCCGGCGTCGATGGCATCCAGAAGAGCGGCTTCGGACTCGTCGGCGCTGTGGAACACAATCGCGGCCTCGGGGACGGCAGCTCGGATCTTGGCGGCGGCCGCCGGGCCGCTCGAATCGGGGAGCCGAAAGTCCATCAGGACCACGGAAGGCTTCTCGCTGGCCGCCATCTCGGCGGCCTGATCGCCCCGCCTCGCGATGCCGACTACGGTCAGGTCGTCCTCGCTCTCCAGGACGCGGGCGATGGCCGAGGCCAGGAGCGGGTGGTCCTGGACGACCAGCACTCGCACTTGGTAGGTAGGGGATACGTTCAACATCGGCTCCGGGACACTGGGAACTCCGAAAAACAAAAGATGGGAACAGGCGAATCTGTCTGTATAGTATTACACAGTACTGTGCAAAACTGCACAAGCAGGGGAATTAATGTAATGGTAAGTAATAGTCTGCTGAATACTGAAGAAGCTGCCCGGTTCCTCAGGGTGAGCCAGGCGTCGATTCGCCGCTGGAGCGACGCAGGCCTCCTGCCTGCCCGCCGCGTGGGGCGGCGTCGCGAACGTCGTTTCGCTCAGGCCGATCTGGTGCAGTTCCTCGGCCAGCGCACCGGGGACCCCCAGCCGGCTTCGCAAGCCTTGACGGTTGCCGTCGGAGGCGTGCCACTCCCCCTCCGAACGCATCTCGCCCCCATCTACAGCACAGATCTCGGGGGTCTGAGGCTGGCGGTTCCTTTCTTGGCCGAGGGGCTGAGGTCCGGGCAGCCCTGCTTCCTCGCCGCGACCGGGGCTGTGCTGGAACGCTATTTCAAGGCTCTCAGCCAGGAGCACGCGGTCGATGTTGACGCGGCCAAACAGAGCGGCCGGTTGACCATCGTGGGCTGGCCCGGAGCGACAGCCGCCGAAGCCTTGGCCAAGTGGGAGCGACTTTTCGGGAACGCTCTGGCCGGCGGCCCCACGATCCTGCGCGTCGTTGGCGAGATGGCGTGTGAACGTTCCATGTTTTCGTCGGACGCCGAGATGCTGGCCTACGAGGAGGCTTACGAAGTCATGATCAGGCGATACCCGGCGGTCACCCTGTGCCAGTACGACGCCCGCGAGTTCAACGGCGAAGTCATCCTGCGGGTGCTCAAAGCCCACCCTGACATGTTCCAGCAGCACCTTGGAGGTCTCCTGAACTAGAACCGCCGCGCCCATTGATTTGGATGGGCATGTGGCCCGATTTCTTGCCTGGGCGCAAGACCTGATTTCGCAGGGAGACATAACGGTCGGCGACGCGTATTACTTGCGCATGGGCTCACGTGGGGTGATCCGGCACCGAACGTTTACTTGTAGGCAAGCGCAGAGAGTCGACGATCATGGAGATCAGAAGGGGCCAGTCCCCAGCCGGGGTTTTCCCGTGGAGCCGCACAGCGAGGTCGCCTGGCGCGCCGGCGACCTTCTCACCGAATCCGGATCAGGTTGCTTTGGGTCAAGCGCTGGCGTTGCGCGTGACCGCGGCCACCAATCTGACGGCCCAGGCTGTGGCTGCTGCCGGGCTGTTGGAGCTCGCGTCGCACCGATTTGCAAAGCTCATCTACGACGTTCATAACCTGACGACTCGTGCCATCGCGAGGTTCCTTGTCACCGGCCAGGGCACCACCGAGACGGAGCGAAACTTCTTGAAACGGCTTGGGGTCACGGCCGCGACGCATGGGCTTTCGGTCGTCACCCTCACTCGTTCCTACCTGCTGTGGCGCGACACCAACCTCCGGGTGCTGAACGAAGAGGCCGCCCGCCTGGGTACCGCGCCGGCGGTCGCCGAAGAGGCCAGGATGATCATCCGGTCGAGCGCCGACACCGGCATTCTGCGTATCGCGGGGGCTTATGACGATCAGATGCACTTAGTGCCGGTCGAAGACGCCACACCGATCGCGCTTCACAACAGCCGGCCCCACCTGAATGGCCGGGCACATGCGGAGGCCGAGGTGGTGTGGGTGGTCCGGAGTCTCGCCTAAGCCGTCAGCCCCGGGCTCATCGGTATGCCCGTCACGATCGCGTCGGCCAGCCTCATCAAGTCGGCGACCAGAGGATCGGTGGGATCTGATGTGACCAGGGGCCGGCCGCTGTTCGCGGCCGCATCCAGGCTTTCGTACCTCTGCACGACGAAATCCGGACGGCGCCCAAGCACCCTGGCGGCCGATTCCGTATCCATCGCATGGGTGGTGCTGTAGTTGAGGATCAAGCGGACTCGCCCGGCCGCGACGCCGAGTTTCTCGAACAGGCCGAGGCAGCGCCGGGTGGCTTTCAGCGACGGCAGCGATGCCGAAGTGACCAGGCAGATCATGTCGCTGGTGTCGAGTGCCGTCAGCGTGCGTTCGCTGAACGAGGCGGGCGCGTCGATGAGCACGTACTGGCAGGTGGCGCTGAGCCGATCGATGGCCAGCTGGATCGCCGGCAGAGTCACCAGCTCTGCGCGCTCGGGGCGGTCCGCGCCGACCACCAGCCGGACGCTTCCTGACTCCGTCACGAAGCCTTCGAACAACGCTTCGTCGACGATAGTCCCGGGTGCGGGTTTGAGGTCGGCCAGCGTTTGATTCGGATGGAGGTTCAGGTACACGGCCGAGTCGCCGAACTCGACGTCGAGGTCGAGCAGGCCGACCGGCCTCGCGGAGCGTGCGGCCAGAAGCACTGCCGTGTTGACCGCGAGACATGTCGTGCCGACGCCGCCTTTCGCGTGGGCGAAGAGGATCACCCTGCCCCGGTTGGCTCTCAAGGCTGCGCCTGCCGAGCGCCGCAGCAAGGACTGGACCTTGGCTTCGAGGATGGCAAGCTCGAAGGGCTTGGGCAGGTAGTCGTCGGCGCCGACCGCATACCCGGCGAGGGCATCGGGCGGAGCTCCCATCTCGGAGAACATGAGGATGGGAACGCCGGCGGTTCGGTGATTGCCGCGGAGTCGAGAGGTCAGCTCGATGCCGTTCAGCTCGGGCATCCGAACGTCCGTGATGACCATGTCCGGGACGCTTGCGTGAATCAGTTGGAGGGCCTCGAGGCCATCGCTGGCTTTGCGGACCTGGTAGCCCCTTCGCTCCAGGAATCCGCCCACCATCTTCTGGATCACGCGATCGTCGTCGACGAGGACTATGTCTTGCGCAGCCATCAGTGTCCTGCTCCCGAGGTCCGCTGCAGATCCGCGGCATCGGAGGCCGGAGCCAAGGAGAGGGTGGCGCTAGGAGGAGCGCATTCCTCTGGGGTCCCCGCCGCAGGCGGGAGGATGCGCAGCGCCGGGCCCCTCGACGCTGGCTTCAGCGCCGTAGGCGCCCGGCCTCCTAGGCCGCGCAGATGCAAGGAACTTCGGGGGCAGGACACTAACGCGCCTCTGTCAGTTTGGAGGCGATGGCGCGCGCGAGGTCGCGTTGCGAGTAGCCCTCGAGCCCGGAGAGGTTCTCGGCGCCGTCCTCGCTCATCATCGCCAGCCCAGCGGCCGCGAACGAGCGTCGTGCTTCGCGTGGATCGCCGGCGAGCTCGAGCGCGGCCCCGAGCTGAAAGTAGGCGACTGCCAGGTTGGGGTTGAGGTAGGTCGCCTGCCGAAACGCGCGGACCGCTGCCCGGAGGTCCCCGCTCGCCGCGGCGTGATCGCCTTCGGCCATCAGGCCGGCCAGGTCGGGTCGCGGGTGCAGGTCGTCCTGGCGCCTCCCGACGGTGGGGGCAGCCGGGGCGGACGCGATGAGCCGCCGGTAGCAGAGCGCATCGGCCACCCTCACGGGTTCGAAGAATCGAGTCATGCGCCCGGGCGAATCCGAGTGGCCGAGGAAAAGGTAACCGCCCGGCGCGACTCGGTCGGCGATGCGTTCAATGCAGGCTTCCGTCTCTTCGCGTCCGAAGTACATGAGGACGTTGCGGCAGAACACCACGTCTG
>DMCH01000129.1:19190-20875 GCA_003446775.1 Chloroflexota bacterium | reverse complement strand
CAGGTGATGATGGCCGCGCGCGAACTGGCCGGGTTCACGATGAGCGAGGCGGACATCCTGCGCGCCGCGATGGGGAAGAAGGACAAGGCCAAGATGGCCAAGCTGCGGACGAAGTTCGTCGCGGGGGCCGTGGAGCGGGGGATCTCATCGTCGACCTCGGAAACGCTGTTCGACGGCATCGCGAAGTTCGCGGAGTACGGCTTCAACCGCGCGCACTCGGCCGCGTACGGGGTGATCGCTTATCAAACCGCCTATCTGAAAGCCAACTACCCGCTCGAGTACATGACCTCGCTGCTGATTCACATGGAAGGATCGGCGGACAAGGTGGCGACGGCGATCGTCGACTGCCGGATTCGAGGTATCGAGGTGCTGCCGCCGGACATCAACCGCTCCCGCGCTGACTTCTCGATGAGCGATTCGCGCATCTTGTTCGGCCTGGCGGCGATCAAGAACGTGGGGCAGCACGCAGTCGAGTCGATCGTTTCGCTGCGCGACGCGGACGGCCCGTTCAAATCGCTGGAGGACCTGTGCGAGCGGACGGTAGCGATCCAGGACGTGAACAAACGGGTTCTTGAGTCGCTGGTGCAATCGGGCGCGTGCGACTCGCTGGGCGAGAGGGCGCGGCTGGCGTACGTCCTGGAGCACGCGGTGGCGCGGGCGGAGCGGGCGCGGCGAGACCGGGAGTCGGGCCAGACCTCGCTGCTGGAAATGGTCGGCTCGGAGGAGGTGAAGGCCGACGACTACGGCCTCGCCATCGACGTCGCGCCGATGGCGGGGGAGGAGAAGCTGCGCCTGGAAAAGGAACTGCTCGGCCTGTACCTGAGCGACCACCCGCTGCGGCGGATCTCGGCCGAGCTGGCGAAGCTGTCGGACACGCAGGCGGTGGAGGTGACGAGCGCGCTGCAGGACACCGAGGTGCGGGTGGCGGGGCTGGTGCGAGAGGTACGGCGCGTGGTGACGCGCAAGGGCCAGATCATGGCGTACGCGTCGCTGGAGGACCTGACGGGGA
The DNA here is from genome assembly GCA_003446775.1 of Chloroflexota bacterium. GTDB lineage: Bacteria > Chloroflexota > Dormibacteria > Dormibacterales > Dormibacteraceae > UBA10449. The sequence goes on along the minus strand of DMCH01000129.1, from coordinate 19,866 downwards.
CAGTGGACATAGTCCTGTTCCCGCGAGTGTTCGAGCAGACGCGGCTGCTGTTCGAACCAGACAAGGTGGTGGTGGTGGCGGGGAAGGTGGACGCGCGGGCGGGAAGCACGCGGGCGACCGGCGCCTCTTCATCTCCGGTCGAGCCCGAGATGGAAGCCGAGGTCGAGACGGCCTCGGTGGTGGCCGACATGGCATGGCTTTGGGACGATCCGGAGTGCCTGCCGGTGGCGCGCCGGCAGCTCCTGCACGTGCGGGTCCCGAACGGCGATTCTGGTCTCGCCGAGCGGCTGGAGGCGGTGCTGGCGCGGCACCCGGGGAGCGACGAAGTGGTGCTTCACGTCCTGGTGGGAAGCCGGGAAGTGACCGTGCATGCCGGTCGCTATCATGTCCAGGCCGGTGCGGCGCTGGAGGCCGAGCTCGACGAGCTGGTCGGACCGGCGTCGACCAGGCTGGAGACGGTGCGGCCGAAGGCGCAGTCGAACGGCAACGGCCGCGGCAAGCCGAGTTGGAGATAGGGGAGAGGAGATAGAGGAGTGGAGAAGAGCGAAGAAGAGGGTGCCTCGACCGGCCGATACGTGGTCGTGAAGGCGCTGGAGGACGGGGTGGTGATCATGGGCCTGACGCGGGGCAAGGACACGCGCTCGCACCACTCGGAGCGGCTGGACGCGGGCGAGGT
>DMCH01000129.1:6673-18832 GCA_003446775.1 Chloroflexota bacterium | reverse complement strand
GGCGGAGATCCTGACCGACGTGGGCCGGGTGGAGTCAGGAAGCTAACTAGAATCTTTGGCCTACGGCGCGCCCACGTAGCTCAGGCGGTAGAGCATTTCCTTGGTAAGGAAAAGGTCCCCGGTTCGAATCCGGGCGTGGGCTCCAGCCCTTATCACAAGACCGTACTTATGGCAGCAAAATTGAGACTAGACGGTATGTGGCTAGTTACGCTAGTGGCCTTGTGATCAAGAACGGGCGTGGTACAGACGACTATCGGAGGATGACGGTTCTCTGGCACCACTCAATCGACGACCGGTTCGATCCACTCACGGTTGTTAGGGTTTTGGCTGAATCCCTTGGCCTACTCATTCGAGAGTCCACCAGTGCTAGGACCGGTCGTGTGACGCTCCGCATCGATACACGTGAGTCCAAGGCAACCAAAGGAAAGGGCCCGTTGGTCGACAAAGCAACGCGCCGAGCAGCGGCCAAACTGTTGCGTCGAGCACTAAGTAATCCTGCGCAAGCTGACCGGATCAGAGCGCTAATTCAGAGACAGGCGGCCGGCGAAGATGTCGCTGGCGAGCTTGCTGAGGCGATTGACCCCTAAGTCTAAAACCAGGTCAATCCTCATCTCAGTCCCGGGGACATCGTGGGCAACATCCTCGGCGGTGCGCTCAGTGATGTCCGCGAACCGGAAGAAAAACACATCGCCGGAGCGTCGCCTTAGGTCTGCCTTGCACCGGCTCGGGTTGCGATATCGCATACATGCCAAGCCCATACAGGGTTCGAACATGAGCGCGGATGTGGTGTTTCGGCCATCGCGCGTCGCTGTCTTTCTGGACGGCTGCTTCTGGCACGGCTGCGAAACTCACGGCACATGGCCAGCGGTGAACCGTGAGTACTGGCGAGCAAAGATCTCCGGAAATGTCTTGCGCGACCGCCGCGTGGATGATCTGCTCGCGCAAGCTGGCTGGAACTCGATCAGAGTTTGGGAGCACGAATCGTCCACCGCGGCCGCCAACCGGATATTCGAGACGGTGCGGCTACGCCTCCCCCGATTGCGAAGCGGCCATTAAGAGCACTTGTATCGAACAGGTGTTTGGGTTAGGCTGGCGGCAATCTTGTTGACGACGTCGACGTCTTGACGTGCGGTTCGTAGACCTTTTCGCGGGCCTCGGTGGCTTTCACCTCGCCCTCGATGCACTTGGACATCGGTGCGTCTTTGCATCTGAGCTAGACCCTGAGCTCCGACAGATCTATGGCCGAAACTTCAAGCTCGCGGGACCGCGACTGGCCGGAGACATCAGGACTGCAATCGAGTCAGTTCCCGCGCACGACGTCCTGTGTGCCGGTTTCCCCTGCCAACCGTTCTCCAAGTCTGGTTATCAGAACGGCCATCACGATGACCGTGGCACCTACATCGACGACATTCTTGCAATCCTGCGTAAACACACCCCCGAATACGTGATTCTGGAAAACGTCGGCAACTTCGAGCAGCACAATGGCGGCAAGACCTGGCGTAGCGCACGGCACCGCCTCCGACTCTTGGGTTACTCAGTTGTAGCAACCGAGCACGTAAAGAGTGGCGGTCGCGGGCTTCTATCACCTCACCACCTAGGTTTCCCACAGTGGCGTGAGAGGTTCTATGCAGTGGCGCGGCGGCGACCCCTTCGCGACGATGTGTTACCCGAGCCAAAGCGCGCCAACCCGACCGCTCTTCGGCCGTATCTAACACCCAACGGACGACTCACGAAGGACGAACGTCACGAGACGAGGTTGAGTGACGCACAAATTGCCTGTATTGAACTGTGGAACGACATACTGCGTGAGTTGCCCGCCACACGTGGACTCCCGTCCTTTCCAATATGGAGTGATGAGTTTGGGGCAACTTATCCGTTTGAGAGAAAGACTCCCTTTGGGTCCAGCAAATCTGAACTTCTCCTCGCGACCAAGCAACTGGGCGGGAGTCCAGCCATGACAAGAGCGCAAATGGTAGCGCTGCTGCCAAGCTATGCCAGGGATGAGGAGCGTCGATTTCCGTACTGGAAGTCAAAATTCATCGCGCAAAATCGAGCTTGGTACCAAACCAATCGGCGGTACATCTCGCGTCAATGGCTGACTGCTATCCGGCAGTTGCCCGCGTCTCAACGCAAACTGGAGTGGAACTGCCAAGGAGAGGTTCGTAACCTCTGGGCACATGTACTCCAATTCCGGCCTTCGGGGCTAAGAATCAAGCGTATGACGGCGATACCCGCACTCGTCTCGCTCACGACTAGCCAAGTCCCGATCATAGGGCCGAAGCGCCGCTTCATAACCCGAGGCGAGGCTTTACGCCTTCAAGGCTTTCCTTCGACTTTTGAACTCCCTTCACGACGCGAGTTCGCGTTTCAAGCGTTGGGCAACGCCGTGCATGTGGGAGTTGCGACCGAGGTTGCATCGCGGCTCCTGGGCAGGGCACCCGAACCAAGGTTGAACTTGCTCGGACCTCCCGACGGACTAGCGAAGCTGGAGTGAGGACGGCAGGCTAAGCTTTCGGTCACGGTGGCCGACGAAGCTCTTCCGGGGGAACTGCACTCAGTCAACATCCGACCACGGGTCACAATCCTCTCCGTCCTTCGTCATCTCAATTACAAGCCCTGGTTTGCACTCGCCGAGTTCGTAGATAACGCAATACAGAGCTACCTGGATTACAAGGCGGAGTTGCGCGACCTCCATGGCCCCGAGTTCAAGTTGAGAGTCGCTCTCGAATGGGATCCTTCTGCTGGTGGGCGGCTAGTAATTCGCGACAACGCGGCCGGCATACACGAAAAAGACTATCCGCGTGCATTCAGAGCTGCTGAAATCCCACTTGATCAAAGTGGCCTTTCTGAGTTCGGAATGGGAATGAAGAGCGCGGCTTGCTGGTTCGCGAAGACTTGGACGGTGCGGTCTGGCGCATTTGGTGAGCAGGTCGAGCGAAGCGTGACGTTTGACATCGCCAAAATCGTGCGAGAGGACCGCGAGGAAGTGGATATCGTTACACGCACCAAGAAGCCAACAGATCATTACACCGAGATCGTTCTTGCCAATCTCTACAAGCCGCTACGTGGAAGCACGCTTCCGAAGATTCGCGAACATCTGGCCAGTATCTTCAGGGTCTTCGTTCGCGATGGGGAACTCGACCTGACCTTCGATGGGGAGCCTTTGACCTACATCTCGCCAGCGATACTGACGGCTCCCTATTTCAAGGACTCCGATGTGACGCTACTGTGGGAGAAACCGATCGACCTTGTGTTTGAGGACGGTAAAAGGCTCTCGGGATTCGCGGCTCTACGTGAGCGGGGCAGTACCGCCGAGGCTGGGTTCGCGCTGTTTCGTCGCAATCGTCTGATCCAGGGAAGCGCTGATGAAGGCTACCGACCCCAAGAGATATTCGGAAGCTCGAACAGCTTCACCTATCAGCGACTTTTTGGAGAGTTGAATCTCGACGGCTTTGACGTCACGCACACGAAGGATGGTTTTCAGTGGGAGGACGATGAGGAGGCCGTCCTCGCAACTCTCAAGGGAGCATTGGACTCCGAACCACTGCGTCTCCTGAGCCAAGCAGAAGGTTATCGAACGCGCGTGCGGCCTCAAGACGTTGTGGCCCCTGCACAGATAGCTGTGGATGCTACCGCTGCAGCGCTCGAACGAGAATCATCGGCCGTAATCACGCAGCAGGTGATTGAAACGATTGGTGATGACGCCACCCTCGCTGCCCTACCACCTGCGGGCGGAACGGCGAGCCGGACAATCGACGTCACTGTCGGAGAAGACAAGTGGCGCATCTCTATCGAACTGGTCGTCGACCCGGCGATCGGTGAGTGGTTAAGTTTGGCGGACCAGCCTACCCGGGCCGGCTCAGGGACCATAAGAGAACTGGGCATCAGGATGAACCTGGCCCACCCCTTTATGGAACGCTTTAGACCAATTTTCCCGACTGAGCTCGAAGGGGTGCTGCGGATCGGGACGGCGCTCGTGCTCGCCGAGGTGATCGCGCGTGAGCAGGGAGTAACGTTTGCAGGCGTGATTCGCAAGCACGTGAACGAGTTGCTCAGAGAGGCGCTGAGCAAGCCATAGCGTAATGAGCGAACCACAACTCATTCATGTTGTACCGGACTCCTCCGAGGGAGGCGGTTGGCAACCTGAAGCGGGTCCTGAAACGACTGGCCTCCTCAGCCGGCTGGGCTTGGATAACGAGAATCGTCACCGGGTTCTCGAAGAGTCAGTTTCCATTATGTCGAAGGCATCGCCGACAGAGTACGGCGCGCGCCGGACCGGATTGGTAATCGGTTACGTTCAGAGCGGCAAGACAGTCTCATTTACCACAGTCGCCGCTCTCGCACGAGACAACGGCTTTCGACTTGTGATTATCTGTTCTGGCGTCAACGTGAACCTCTACGAACAGTCGCGCGATCGTTTGCGCCGAGATCTCAGGATTGATGATCGTAAAGACCGAGCGTGGTTGTTTATTGATAACCCGAGACCGAGGGTGCAGGTGATCCAGAGCATCGAAGGAGCTGTCAGCGATGACAGCGCTCTGCCGGGGTTGGCGCGCCAAACGGTCCTCATCACGCTCATGAAGAACGGAACTCACCTAGACAACGCAATTACGATACTGTCGCGCTTGAAGCTCGAAACTGTGCGAGCTCTCATAGTTGACGACGAGGCGGATCAGGCCAGCCTGAACAATCGCGTCGCCGTTGGACTTGAAAGCGCCACGTACAAACGAATCCTTGAAATGCGCTCCAAGCTGCCTAACCATACGTTTCTCGAGTACACAGCCACACCACAAGCCTTACTGCTCATCAACCTGATAGATGTCCTCTCGCCTGATTTCGCCGATATCCTTAGCGTCGGAACCGGATACGTCGGCGGCAAAGCCTTCTTTCAGCGGCGAGACCTCATTCGGCGGATCCCGGATGACGAAATCCCCGGCCCAGATAACGTTCTCGACGAGCCGCCCGCAACACTGAGTGAAGCGTTGTTCCTGTTCTTCCTCGGCGCCGCCGAAGGATTTAGCAAGGGCGGATTGGGCAACAGGTCAATGATGGTCCATCCGTCGCACCGAGTGGAGTCGCATGGCGAGTACTACAGATGGGTGACTGGCGCCCAAAAGTTATGGCTGAAGTTGTTACTGGTTGGCGAGTCGGATCCTGATTACCACGATCTCCTCGCGAAGTTGGCAACTGTCCATGCCGAGCTCAAGAAGACAGTTCGGGACCTTCCTGGGTTAAACGAGTTATTGCCCTACTTGAGCCACGCACTCAAAATGACGCAGGTACACGAGGTCAATCGAGCGAAGGGACCCACTCCACAACCTGACTGGCTCCAAAGCTACTCTCACATACTGGTCGGTGGCGAGGTCTTAAACCGAGGCTACACGGTGGAAGGCCTAACGGTGACGTATATGCCGCGAAGTTTAGGTACCCACCAGGCGGATACCATCCAGCAGCGCGCGCGGTGGTTTGGCTACAAGGAGGAATATCTTGGCTTCTGCCGCGTGTTCCTACCGGCGGACGCCATTCAAGCCTACCTGGGGTATGTGGAGCACGAGGAGAAGCTCCGCAAGCAAATTGCCAAATACTTGTCGAGTGGCAAATCACTAAAAGCCTGGAAGCGAGCCTTCTTCTTGGATCCGAGCCTTAAGCCGACACGTAGTTCAGTAGTCGGAGCTGCACTGTTTCGCGGCAACTTCAGCGTCGGCGATTGGTTCGATCCGGAGCGGCCCTACATAGATACGGATGCTGTACGCGCAAACCGTGAGTTAATAGATGGTTTCGTTCGAGACCACGAAGCTTCATGGCGGGAGTGGCCGGGGCATCCGAAACGAACGCAGGCAACTCGGCACAACGTAATTAACGACTATTCGCTGAGTCAGTTGCACAGTGAGTTGCTGACTTCTGTTCGTTATGCATGGTTGCGCGACTCGATGGCGTATACAGGGCTCTTGCTGCAAATCTCAAACTACCTTGAATCCCACCCTCGAGCCTTGTGCACAATCGTTCACATGGACCCACAAGGCGCGCGTGAGGTTCGCAGCCTCGACGAAGACGGAGATGTCCAAAACCTGTTTCAAGGGCCGAACTATGACAACTCCCAGCAGCCTCGTGTTGAAACCTACCCAGGTGACCGTCAGATCCGCGACCCGGTTAACTTTACGATCCAGCTTCATCATCTGGCTCGGATACTCGGAGTCAAGGGAAAAGGGGACGTGGTTGGCTCGGATGTATGGTTGGTCGCCGCCCATGTCGGCAAGGGAATGGAGGCGGGCTGGGTAGTCCAGGCCCAGTTGCCGCCCGGAGATGAGCAAGACTGAGGTGGATCTCGTCCGCCTGTTCTCGGAACTGCCCCCGACCCCTCCCGAGTCGCCACCCAACACATTTGTCGCGCGAGCCATTTCGCCGACCAAACACAAGATCGCCCGATCAAGTGATGGCGCGGCAAACCTACTCCTGAGCGTCGAAGGGATCGCATGGCCAGCTCCGGTAGTGCTCGAGAATGTATCCGTTCGTTATAACCTGCGGTGCGAGATTCTCGACGGTGGCGGCGCGGCCGCGGTGGAGCGGTTTACCGTGGTCTCATGCGTGGCAGGAGATCCCCTCATGACGGAGTACTTCCTGCGGATCGCCGTCGTTGTTCTTGACGCGATCGGTGATCACCCCACGGTGAAAGAGCTTCAGACGGTCATTGATCGCTTGGTTGAGTTGCTCCGTGCCTTGACGCTGCCGCCTACACGGGCGATCTTCGGCCTATGGGCTGAGCTGTACTTGATGAGTCGGTCGAGAGATGTGGTCCAACTGGCTAGGGCTTGGCATCAGACGCCGGGCGATCTATACGATTTCGCCGCCGGCAACCAGCGGCTGGAGGTTAAGGCAACCGGTGGCAAGACGCGCCGTCATCATTTTGCTCTCGAGCAGCTAACTCCGCCGAACAAGGTTCAACTCTTGATCGCGTCAGTGATCGTGGAACGTTCGAGTGGTGGCGCATCGGTGATGGATCTGGTCGACTCGATCCGTAGCCAGTTAGCCGGCATACCGAAGCTAGCTCTTGCAGTAGAGCAAGTCGCTGCAAGTACTCTAGGGACCGATTGGAGGCTTGGACATCTGGACCGATTTGATCTGCACGCGGCGGCGACGTCGCTCAGGTTCCTGAATGGGCCTGCTGTGCCTCGGGTTTCGTCCGACATACCGCCGGAGGTTAGCGAGGTTCGTTTTGTGGTGGATCTCTCTGGTGTTCCAGAGAGCCCGCCTACTGCTCTGGTCGGTGAATTGTTCGGTTGCTTAGACCGATGAGAACACCAACACATCGCCGAAATCCGCCATGGAACTATGACGAACTTGTGCTCGCCATGGATCTTTACGTACGGCGCGGATTGCCAGACGCGTCAGATCCTGAAGTCATTGCGTTGAGTGCGTTATTGAACCGGTTGCGGATGGATGAGGACCAGAGTTCATCGCATACGTTGCGCAATCCGAATGGTGTGCACCTCAAATTGTGCAATTTCAGAGCCAAGGACCGACCTGGGCATGGAATGTCACATGGGAACCATCTCGAACACGATGTCTGGGACCGCTTCGCGAAAAGATCGGATGACCTAAGTCGTGCTGCAAAGGACATTCGGCGGCGAGTTGTCTCGTCTGCCTCACGTGAAACTCTTGATCACGCCGTTGTTGACATGAGACGAACTGGACGCGACGAGTCGATGAGCTCGCTATCAGGGCCGCATGCCGGTGACCCGAAGCGGGCGTCTGACCTGGCTATGACGCTCATTCGTGATACAGCCGATCTAGCAAGCGCTATATACGCCGGCGACCCTAAGTTCCGAGCGCAAGCGACCTTGGACGAGTTCCGCGGACGCCTAGACGGTTTGTCGGCACTGTTGAGACAGGTGAGGCAAGAGCTTGTGGGCGAAGCAGCCAATCAAATACCGTCACCCATGGAGTCGACGAGTCTCGATGGCCGCCACGACGAACCAGACCAGGCTCGCGGCATCGATAGTCACAAACTGGTGATATTTCCGTGCGCCGATGCAGGCTCCGTCAAGCATTTCAACCGGACGGTCCGCAGTCCGGTCGATCTGACCGCCCTTGGGTTGAATTTGGATCAGTTGTCGGAGGTCTTGCCGGCCAACTACGTAATCTCCCGAGCTCGCGTCTGGGGCGTGATGCCGCGCCGCACGGGGTTGAACGAGACTCGATTCAAACAATGCGCGGCTGACGACATCGCGCTATTCACCGGCGGCAAGCAGGTGTTCTCTGGAGCAATAATTCGAGCAAAACTCCGTTCGCCCGAACTGGCTCGAGCGTTGTGGCACACGAACGCACTTGGGAGTACGTGGGAACTCGTGTTCTTGCTGTCGGAGCCAGTGGAAGTGCAGGTGCCATACGAAGTTCTCAGCAAGATCCTAGGGTACTCGTCCAAGTTTGCCTTCCGGGCCTTCTCTATATTGTCCGAGGATGCAAGCGAGCGTGTGAGAAAAGCGCTTGACCCGGCAATTGGTCAGTTGTGGGCCTGATTCGGGCACCACGACGCAGAGTTCCTGGGGCTTTGGGGCCCGCCGTAGCTGCTTGTTGCGCGGGTGTCGCCGAGGATTGCCGCCTCGCGCATGCGGTCCGGCACGCGATGTTGTCTGGGAGTGAAGACGAGTTATGCCAATAGCGCACGAGATCAAGTATTTGAGCCTCGATGACTTGTGCCTGGACCCGCTCAATCCACGTCTCGGGCGCCGGAACACGGGCGGGACGACAGGGCAGGACCGTATTCGTGAGTTGATGCGTGACTGGACTTTGGACGAATTGGCAGTCTCATTCATGGAGAGCGGATTTTGGCCACATGAGGCGCTTCTGATCGTGCGAGAAGAACTCTACGGAGGAATGCGCAACGTAGTAGTCGAGGGAAACCGGCGGCTCGCGGCCCTGCTCCTTCTTCGAGACGCAGTTAACGGCCATCCCCTAACAAGGAAGTGGGCTGAAATCGCGGCAAGTGGCCCTGTCCCTGAGCATCTATTCGATGGAGTCCCCACAGTTCTCGCTGACGGTCGACCTGACGTCGAGGCGTTTCTGGGGTTCCGCCATGTCACCGGGATTAAGGAGTGGGATCCGGCCGAGAAGGCGGAGTTCATCGCCAAGCTCATTGATCGCGATGGACTGACATACACGCAGGTGATGCGCAAGATCGGCAGCAAGACCGAGCCCGTTCGGCGAAATTACATTTCATACCGAATGCTCCTCCAACTGGAAACACTCGAGGGGATATCGGTCGAGCATGTTGAAGAGCGATTTAGCGTCCTGTTCTTGTCTCTACGAGAACCAGCGGTCCAGCGGTTCCTAGGTGTTGATCTACAGGCAGAGCCTGACAACGCGAAGCAGCCAGTACCACAAGAGAAGCTTGATGATCTCAGGTGGTTCACGATTTGGCTATTCGGATCTGAGGAGCAGCCTCCACTGTTTACGGACTCCCGCGATGTCACGAGGTTTGCAGACATCCTCGGGAGTCCCGAAGCCGTCAAATACCTGCACGAGGCCCGCCGACCCAGCTTCGAGGTTGCATGGCAGAAGTCGGGTGCGGACGAGCCACAACTCGTGCAGCAGGTCCAGGCCGCCACGGACGAAATTGAGCAGGCTCTCGGTCGGGTTCACCTACACACGGAGTCGAAGGAGCTGCAGAGAGCAGTCGATCGGTTTGGTCGAGGCGCCATTGAACTCTTACGCAAATTTCCGACAATTTACAACACGGTTATCGCCTCAAATGGCGCCAATCCCGACAAGTGATTCGGTTACCCCAACGCGGCATAGCGCGATCAGTTCGCCGCCACAACTCCGAATTCGCAGTGTTCTGCGACTGGGTCGAACTGTCGGCGCTAACTGGGGCGAGTGAGATCTCTCGGTCCGATGCTGTCGATCACTTGGTTGAAGCCCACATTTATGACGATCAAGACTTTTGCTCGGAACGGGTAACCTCGGCCTGGTCTGAATTGCGCAGACGACAACTGTGGCTAGGGAGTGGATCGGACATCCAATTTACTAGCGCGCGGATCGCGACCGCGACTCCCTGGCAAGCAATGGCGGCACACACATTTTGCGTGACGGTGTCTTTGGCGCCCCATTACAAGGGATGGTTCGACAAGTTCGGCGCGGACTATACAGCCCAGGGTGCGTTGTTCGAACGATTGGCGATGGAGGCGTTGCCTCATCGATTCTCCGGCTGGGTGTTCCAGTCGACAGGGTGGAGCGCCCAAACTGCAGTCGAGTTGATTGCGGTGGTGCCCGAGTTGGCGGCTGCCCTAGGTGAGGACCCTGGCGACATTCAAAAATATGCCACTGGTAAGGCTCATGAAGCGGGGCTCGATCTGGCGTGGTACCTTCCGTTTCCAGACGTCCGAGGCGGATTACCTGCGTACCTCGCGCAATGCGCAAGCGGCGCGAACTGGATATCAAAGTTACATACGCCGGCGTTGCCGCTCTGGAACAAGTTGATTGACTTCACGCACCCCCCATCGAAGGCGCTCGTTCTCCCTTTTGCGCTCGATGACAGTGTCTTCCGAAATCATGCGGTGTTGGTGGAGGGACTCATCATCGACCGGTACAGACTCTTGCCGCCACAACCGTCAGACGCGTGGTTGTCAGAGAACCTCGCGCGGGACCTCATCGCCTGGCTGGAACCACGAATTGGTTGGCTCGAATCGCCTGGCTCTGGTTGAGGATGCGCTGGGCCCAAACCATCGTGCGCTCGTTCGGGACTCGGCGAACTCGACAAGAGTTGGTGCAATCGTCGGTAGTGACGACAACTATGTGACCGTCGGCGGTTTGTCGAACAGGTTCTCGAGAAGACCGAACATCGTCGTTGCCTTTGTGAACTTGGCGACGGCGACGGTGACGTGCATTAGGCGCTCCTTGAAGTACGGCTTGCGGTCGGCTCCGAGTGATCGCAGGGTGTTGCGAGCTGGCTTGAAACCAGCGAGATCAAGCGCTGCTGTGGTCCCGAAGTAGCGGTAGGACAGCTCAATCCGGGTTCCGTCGGTACTGACAGTCGGCAGGATGAGAACCACGCAGCCGGCGGGCTTGCTTACAAGCGCTCGATGCACATCAACCTCGGCTGCCTTGCCAGCCGAAGCCTTTACTTGAACGTGCCTAGTTATTGCCGCGCATGTGATCACGAAATCGTAACCCTGAAAGTCGACGTCTGGTCTAGCGATCTCTAGTGGCGGATATCCTGTGCGCCAAGCAGTCGCGAGGAGGTCGGAAGCAAAGAGTTCACTAAGGAGGCTTTCCCTATACAGCGAGAGCCTGGGGTCCGTAAGCAATTCGGAGAGAGCTCGAACGTCAGGCTGCGTTGGGGTTTGGGCAACAAAGGCGGAGAGTCGTCCCGTCCTTCCCGGCAGATCCCCTTCAACAAACGTGACGTTCAACTTCCTCGGGGTTGCCATTTCCGCCTGCAAAGCGTAAGCGCAACTGGCGCGCGGGGAAACACCAATGACCGTCGGCTTCTTACGCTCTATGCCAAGAGGCGAGGGGAGGCGGGCCGGCGCGATGCCGGCCCGCGAGAATTGTCGCTCTAGTTCAGCTCTTCATCTTCAGGAGGCCGATCGAGGCACCCTGCGGGTCGCTCAGGATTGAGAATCGGCCGCCCGGGAAGTCCTGGGGCGCCAGCATCTCCTGCGCGCCGTGCTCGATCGCCTTCTTGTGCGACTGGTCGACGTCCTCCACTGTGAAGTACACCTGCCAGTAGCTCGGCACCTGGGCCGGAACCATCGAGTTCATCTCCATTCCGCCGGCGATGCTCTCGCCGTTGGCCAGGAACTCGGTGTACTCCATACCCTCGGCCATCTCGCTCTTCTTCTCGCCCCAGCCGAACAGCGTCTTGTAGAACGGCTTGGCCTTGTCGACCCCGCGTGAGTTGAGCTCGGCCCAACCGAACGCGTTCGCCTTGCCGATCACCGGCGAGCCGGCCATTTGGTTCGGCTGCCAGACACCGATGGCGGCTCCGGATGGGTCCTGGATGACGGCCATCGTGCCCTGCGGCCCGACAGTCATCGGCTCAGCCAGTACGTTGCCGCCGGCGGCCTTCGCTTTCTTGGCCGTGTCCGCGGCATCCGCGGTCGCGATGTAGACCAACCACGCGTTCGGTGCCTCGGGCGACATCTTCGGGCCGATGCCCGC
>DMCH01000129.1:5699-6396 GCA_003446775.1 Chloroflexota bacterium | reverse complement strand
GAGTAGAAGTCACGCGAAGCGGCTGCGTCCGAACTCGAAAGATCGAGCCATACCGGCTTGTGCGCTACTGCAGTTTTGGCTTCCGCCATATCTAAGCCTCCTTGAATACCCCGAGCTATCGCTTGGTCAATTTCCCCAGTGGACCAGCCCTAAGAACTACACGAGGGTGGCGACAGGGGATGCACCCATTGTGCACCTACCAGATGAAGGGTGGGTTAAGGCCGCGTGAGCGTCAGCTGAGGCCTGGCGAGAGGGCCGGAACCCAGATCGCCGCCACGGCTAGGACCACCGCTGCGGCTGCAACCACCCGCGAAAAGGCTGGGCCTCGTGACCAGTACTTCTCGGCGATGATCACCGCCGCCAGGACGACCATCACGAGCAGGTTCATGATCCCTGCCACGACCAGCACGAGCATGAGCGCCCAGCAGCAACCGAGGCAGTAAAGCGCGTGGTGAGTTCCGGCCCGCAGGTCTCGCAGCCGGCCGTGGAAGCTGGCGTAGTGCATGAGCAACGAGAACGGCGAGCGGCAGTGGCTCAGGCAGCGATCCTTGAGCGGGCTCACCTGGTACAGGCCGAGGACGAGGAAGATGCCGGCGGCCATGTAGCGCGCGGTTTCTGGGTGGTCCATCGCCACCGAGGACAGCGCGGCTGCGATGGCGAAAGCCGGCAGGCCTGCGAGGCCCCACACCACGATGTA
>DMCH01000129.1:4642-5394 GCA_003446775.1 Chloroflexota bacterium | reverse complement strand
CAGCATCATCGCCGCCATCATCAGCGTCCACACGGGAATGAAGGCGAGCAGCCCCAGGCCGATCGTTCCGCCCATCGCGCTCATGCCGCGCGCAAGCGCGATCACGGCCAGCCACGCAAGGCCGGCTATGACCAGCAGGCCCGCCGCCTCCCGCGTGAGAAGAAGGCTTCGGATCGGCCTTCCGCTTACCCCTGCCAAGAAAAGGGCGCCGAGAAAGCGCTCTTGCCTGTGGGCTCGAAGTCGATCCCGAATGCGTTGATGTGCGAATGCGTACCGCGTGCGATCGTGAGCGTCGAGTTGGCGGGGTGGGCCACACCGACCAGTTGTATCGGAGTCTCCTGCCCACCGCCAACGTAGTCCTCGACCTCTGCGTGGACGTCCGGGCCCATCTGGACCTTGTGCTCTCGACCCTTGTCTGAGTATTTCATCGGCACGCGCTTCACGCCCAGCATCTCGCCAATCAGTGGGGCTGCGGCTCCCATTGAGCCGCCCTTCTGGCCCGAGAACACGGCGATGAGCTTGTCCTCCTGCTCTTTGGTCGCCTTGTCATCGAGAAGCACGCCCACGCGCCAGTTGCCTTCGATCATCACAGGAGGCGTATCGGCCACCACCCCGATCGTGAGGCCGTTGACATCGGTGCCCTCGATTTGTCCGCGGTCGATGTGGAAGACGATCAGGACTTTGCAGCGGTCGTAGGTGGCCTTGCCCGCCATGCCCGAGGTTGTGCAGGGGCAGACCATCTCGCAATTGCA
>DMCH01000129.1:874-4294 GCA_003446775.1 Chloroflexota bacterium | reverse complement strand
AAATAGGTTCCGTCCAACTTCCAGGCCATCTTTCACATACCCCCAACCCGACTGAGAGGCGACCGCGCAAGCATAGCCGGGGTCAGCACGGCATGGAGATCTCACGCCCCTCTCCCTAACCCTCTCCCTAACCCTCTCCCCGCAGGGGAGAGGGGATAACATCGGCGCGTTATGAGCACACACCCCGAATACGACGCCCTGATCGTCGGCGGACGCGCAGCCGGTGCGAGCCTGGCTCAATTGCTGGCTAAGCAGGGCCGTCGGGTCCTCGTGGCCGACCGCGACGAGTTCCCGAGCGACACCATGTCGACCCACTTCATGAACATGATCGCGGTGGGCGCGCTGAAGCGACTGGGCGTGCTCGACGACATCCTGGCCGCCGGGTTCCGCCGCATCACCAGGCACCGCGCCTGGATCGATGATTGCTGTTTCGAGGGACCAGCCGGCCCGCCCGGAGCCTTCTCGTTGGCACCGCGACGCATCGTGCTCGACGCTGTCCTGCTCGACCACGCCGTGAAAGCGGGCGCTCGCTTCGAGCAGCGCACCCGTGTGGACAGCCTGCTCAGGGAGGACGGGCAGGTTGTAGGCGCCGTCCTCCAGACCACGGGCGGTGAGCGCCGCGAAGTGCGGGCTCGGGTGCTGATCGGCGCCGACGGCAAGTCGTCCAAGGTCGCCGAATGGGTCGGCGCTCAGGAATACGACGCCGTCCCAGCGATGCGCCCCGGCTACTACGCCTACTTCCACGGCGTCGAGCCCCGGCCGGAACCCACGCTCGAATTCTGGTTCGGCGGCGACCAGATCGGCTTTGTGTTTCCGATGCGCGAGGGCGAAGACTGCATCGCCTTCGAGATCCAGCCCGAGGACTTCGACGAGTTTCGATCCGACCATGCCGCCGCCTTCGATGCTCGCGTGCGGCGGCTGCCGGACATGGCACGCCGAATGCAGAACGCCCATCTCGAGGGCAAAGTCATCGGCGTGAAAGGTATCGACAACTACTTTCGGAAGCCCTACGGCCCGGGCTGGGCGCTCACCGGCGACGCGGGTTACCTCAAGGACCCCATCACCGGTCTCGGGATCGGCGATGCGCTCGAGCAGGCCTTCATGCTCGCGGAGGCGCTGGGCGCCTGGTTCGACGGCGCGGACTGGGAGGCGACCATGTCGGCGTTCCAGCAGAAGCGAGACCAGACGATGAAGCCGATGTACGACGCCACGCTCGACTACGTCCGCATGCGGGATATCGGCCCAGCCGAGCAGGCTCTCTTGAGGGCGGTGGTGATCAGCCCAACGCTGATGCGGTCCGTCGCGTACGCGATGGTCGCGCAGCTCCCGAGCCTCCTCTCGCCGGCCGCGTACGGGCGGACGGCGTTCGTGAGCCGCTTTCTCTGGCCCGTTCCGGAGGCGGCCAAGACCTGATGGCGCGCATCGAGGCGAACGGGCTCGGCTTCGAGGTCTCGGAAGAAGGCGCCGGCACGCCGGTCGTTTTCCTTCACGGCTTTCCGGACACGTCCGCGTTATGGCGTCACCAGGTGGCGGCGCTCACCGGCGCCGGCTTCCGCACCATCGCCCCCGACATGCGTGGCCGCGGCCGCAGCGACAGGCCGCCTGAGGTCGCCGACTACGCCCTGACCAAGATGGTCGCCGACGTGACCGGGATCATGGACGCACTCGGAGTGCAGCGGGCGCACGTCGTCGGGCACGACTGGGGCGCGGCGGTGGCGTGGCTCGTGGCGATGCTGGCGCCGACCCGGGTCGACCACCTGGTCGTAATTTCGGTGGGCGCTCCCGGCGCGACCGGACCGCCCACGCTCGAGGCGCTCCAGAAGGGCTGGTACCGAATCCTGTTCGACATCCCAGGTGTGGCCGAAGAGGTCATCCAGCGCGATGACTGGTACCTGATGCGCGTGCTTCTCGAGGGCAGTGGCGAGAATTTCGAAACCTACATCGCCAACTTCTCAGAACCTGGCGCGCTCACTGCAGGTTTGAACTGGTATCGGGCCAACGTTCCGGTGCAGCGGCTGCTCGGGCCCGCGCCGCCGCTGCCGCCGGTGGCCGCGCCGACCATGGGCGTGTTTGGGACCGCAGACGTGGCTCTTACTGAGGATGCGATGGTCAAGTCCGCCTCGAAGGTGAGCGGGCCGTGGCGCTACGAGCGACTCGAGGGAATCGGCCACTTCATCCCCCTCGATGCGGCCGATCAGCTCAACAAGCTGCTGCTGGACTTCCTGCCCCGGCGCTAGACGGGAGCCCGAGGGGCATACTGAGCGAAGAGATGAGCAAAGGTTTTGGGGATTCCGACTTCTCCCAGGTGTTGAGCGATCGCGCCACCAACCAGTCGATCCAGCATGTCCTCGAGCAGGATCGCGAGCAGGCTGAGCACGCGCGCGAGCTGCAGGCGAAGGGCGCCTACGGCGTCTGCGAGGATTGCGGCCAGAAGATCGTTCCAGAGCGTCTGGAAGCTCTGCCCGAAGCCACACGCTGCGTGGCCTGCCAGGCCAGCTGGGAGAAGACCAACCCCCGGTAGGCGGGCCGCCGCGTGCGACGCGGCGAGAAGCTAGTCCGCGAAGTCCCAGGCGCGGATCGTGCCTTCGATGCGCACTCCGATCTCCACATCGTCGGGCGTCTTCGGTGCCTCGCCCATGTAGTGGAGGTAGATCCGCTCACGCAGCTCGTGCAGCCCTTCGGTGAAGAGCCTCGCGGTGCCGCGCAGCTCCAGGCCGCGCAGGGGTTCGGCGTTCTCGTACACCGCCACGCTCGCTCGTGCGTCGCGCCGCAGGTGTTGAGCCTTGACGTCGTTGCGGCCGACCACGATGTTGAACCCGCCGTCCGCCCATTCGAACCAGACTGGTGACAGCAGCACGTCGCCGCTTTTGCGGTAGGTGGCGAGCGTCCCGACGATCGGCAGAGACAGCAGGTCGCCGAGGTCGTCGATGGTCAGGTTGTTGCGCACGCCCCGGTTAGCATGACGTGTCCATGGGCGCGGGAATCCTCTCCGGGCTGCGCATCGTCGAGATGTCGGCCTTCGTCGCCGCGCCGCTGGGTGGCGCCACGCTGGCCGCGATGGGCGCGGACGTCATCCGCGTCGACCCGCCGGGCGGCGGCATCGATATCGGCCGCTGGCCCTTGCATCGCGGCCGCAGCCTTTACTGGGCCGGCCTGAACCAGGGCAAGCGCTCGGTGACGATCGACACGCGCCACGAGGCGGGCCAGGAGAAGGTCGCGAAGCTCATCGCGGCGCCCGGCGATGGCGGCGGCATCTTCCTCACCAACCTGCCCGTGTCCGGCTGGAACTCCTACGACGAGCTCAAGAAGCTGCGAGGCGACCTGATCATGGTCGTGATCACCGGCAACCGCGACGGCAGCGGGGCGGTGGACTACACGGTCAACGCCGCCCTCGGCTTTCCATTCATCACCGGACCCGAA
>DMCH01000129.1:0-551 GCA_003446775.1 Chloroflexota bacterium | reverse complement strand
CTGGGGTTGATCGGCGAGGCGGTATTAGAGGACGAGCCGCGCGGCCGTTTCGGCAACCATGTGTACGGGACGCTCGGCCGCGACTTCGTGACTCGTGACGGGCGGCGCGTGGTGGTGCTCGCCCTCACGCCGCGGCAGTGGCGCAGCCTCGTCGAGGCGACGGGGTTGAGCGGAGAGTTTCGCAACCTGGAGGCTCGGCTGGGGCTGTACTTCAACAACGAGGGCGATCGGTGGCGGGGGCGGCAGGAGATCTGCGAGTTGCTGCAGGCGTGGATCGCGGTGCGCAACCTCAGCAGCGTCGCCTCCATCTTTGATGCCCAGAACGTGATGTGGGGCCCGTACCAGACGTTCAAAGAACTGGTCGCCGGCGATCCGCGTGCGTCGGCCGCGAATCCGCTGTTCGCCGACATCGATCACCCCGAGCTCGGCACCTATCCCACTCCGGGTTCGCCGCTGCGATTTGGTGCGGCCGCTGCGGTGCCTCCGAAGTCGGCGCCGAAGTTGGGCGAGCACACGGAGGAAGTCCTACGGGAGTTCGATCTTTAGCGAAC
>DMCH01000052.1:8044-11435 GCA_003446775.1 Chloroflexota bacterium | reverse complement strand
GAAGAAGACGGCATACGAGATAGGAGTCCGTCTCGTGGGCTCGGAGATGTGTATAAGACGTCTCTTCACACGAGGGCCGATCGAGGTGAGCACCTCGTAGGAGATGGTGCCCGACCATTCCGCGACCTCTTCGGCGGTGATCCGCTCGTCGCCATCGGCGCCGATCAGGGTCACGAAGTCGCCCACCTCGACCCCGGGAACGCCGGTGACGTCGATGGTGATGGCGTCCATGCTGACCGCGCCGATCAGCGCAGCCGGTCGCCCCCGCACGAGCACGTGGCCGCGGTTGGCGCGTGCGCGCATCACCCCATCGGCGTAGCCGATTGCCACAGTGGCGACGCGCGCGTGGTTGCGCGCGGTCCACGTGGCGCCGTAACCCACCGTGTCTCCCGCCGCGAGGGTCTTTACGTGGGTCACGACCGAGCGCAAGGCCAGGGCCGGGCTGGCGCCGGGCCAGTCGCAGCCGTAGAGCGCAATCCCCACGCGTACAGCGTCCAGCGCCATCTCGGGGAACCTGTACGCCGCCGCCGAGTTGCAGGCGTGACGCAGGCCTGGTTCGACGCCGAGGGTGCCTAGCGATTCGAGGAAGCGGTCGAACTGCAGGCGCGTCATGGCCTCGTCGGTTCCGGCCGATGCAAAGTGAGTCCAGGTGCCGGCAAGTCGCAGGCCCGGCGAATCGTTGATGAACTTCGCCAGCGACGCGGCCTCCTGGGGCGCGGAGCCGAAGCGTCCCATGCCGGTGTCGATCTTCAGGTGCACTGGAACGACCTCGTCGCTGTCGCCGAGCGCGCGCGCGAAGTCGAGGCTCGACACGCCGATACTGAAACCGCTCACGGCTGCTGCGGCCGCCTGGTCGGGGACGAGACCGCCCATGACCAGGATGCGGTCCACGTGGGCCAAGCCGGTCAGCTCGCGCGCCTCCTCCAGGGTGGCCACCGCGAGCCACGTGGCGCCGCCACCAAGCGCCGCCCGCGCGACCGGCACCGCGCCGTGACCGTATCCGTTCGCCTTCACGACCGCCATCAACCGTGTCCCGGGCGGCACGTGGGCGAGGATGCGGGCTGCATTGGCACGCACCGCGCGCAGGTCGATGTCCGCCCAGCGAAGAGCGGTAATGCTCAGAGGCCGCCCTGGCGGAGCGCGTGCATGACGAGGGGGAGCTCCGGGAGCAGGTCGCTGGCGAGCAACCCCGAATCGCCGAGGCGCTGCGAGATGCGACGCCCGGCGGCGGCGTGGACATAGACACCGCTTACCGCGGCCGCATACGGATCCGAGCCCTGCGCGATGAGCGCGGCGATCACGCCGGACAGGACGTCGCCGGTGCCGCCTGAGGCCAGGGCCGGGACTTCATGAGGATCCTCGCTGAGGCGGCCGTCGGGATGAGCGACCAGCGTGTGCGCGCCCTTGAGGACGATGATCGCCCCCCACTCCTTGGCCGCCCTGCGCGCGGCGCCGGCCCGGTCCGCCTGGATCGCCTCGATGGTCGTGCCAAGCAGTCGCGCCATCTCGCCCGGGTGCGGCGTCAGGATGCGATTGTTGCCGAGGCGGGTCTTCTTGCGAGCGGAGTCGGCGAGGGCGTTCAGCGCGTCGGCATCCAGGACCAGCGGGCATTCCGCGTGCACTGCCAGGTCGAGGATCAAGCGCCAGGTCGAGCGGTCGCGGCCGAGGCCCGGCCCGATGACGCCGACCTCGGCAGTGGCCAGCTGGCGCAGCACGGAGTCGTACGCGGCGTGGCCGACAGCGCCCGGCGCCACCTCTTGCACCGGCGTGGCCATGACCTCGGTGCACTTGGCGGCCAGGATGGGATAGATCGTTTCGGCGACCAGGAGCCTGACCAGGCCGGCGCCGGCGCGGGCCGCACCGGTGCCGGCGAGATAGGCGGCCCCGGTGAAGCCGAGGCTCCCTGCGAGCACCACGACCGTCCCGAAGGTGCCCTTGTGGGCGTCGCGCGGGCGGTCCGGCAGGATGACCGCTTCAGGCGCGGGCAGAAGGATGTCCGCGATGTCCGGCATCTCGAGGTGCGAGGTCGCGACGGCCAAGCCGCTGTGGTGGGTGATGCTCACCTCCACACGCGCGCCGCGGTGGTCGCCGAGGAGCCTCACCCTCGGCGCACCGGCTGGGCCCGGCAGGACCTCGATGCGCCGGCGCGGGAAGCAGATGCCAGTGCCGTCGAAGCACTTGATCACAGCTTCCTTGGCCGCCCAGCGCCCGGCCAGCCGTTCGGAGTTGGTGCCGGTGTAGGCGAGCTCGGCGGGGGTGTAGACCTTGTTCAGGAAGCCGCGGCCGGACCGCTTGACCGCGAGTGCGATCCGCTCGACCGAGACGGCGTCCACGCCGATGCGCTGCATCGCTTCATTGTGCGGCTAGTTGCCAGTTGGGCCTCCCCATCCGGCGCTGCGCGCCACCTTCCCCGCGAGCGGGGAAGCCACCCATTTATCAGTTATTCGACCGTCACGCTTTTGGCGAGGTTGCGGGGCTGGTCGACGTTCTCGCCCAGCTCGACCGCGACGTGGTACGCGAACAGCTGCAGCATGACCGTGTTCAGGATCGCCGCCGAGACTTCCTCCACCGCCGGCATCTCGAACACGTCCGTGGCCACGCCGTCCAGCGTCCTGTCGCCCTTGGTGATGAGGGCGAGCACGGGTGCGTTGCGCGCGATGATCTCGTGGACATTGCTCACCATCTTGTCCTTGGTCGCGCTGGCGGTGCAGATCGCGATGACAGGAAACCTGTCGTCGAGCAGGGCGATGGGGCCGTGCTTCAACTCACCGCCGGTGGTGCCTTCCGCGTGGATGTACGAGATCTCCTTCAGCTTCAAAGCTCCCTCCAGGGCGACGGGGTAGCTCAGGCCACGGCCGAAGTACATGAAGTTGCGGAAGCCGCTGTATCGGTGCGCAATCTTGGCGATCTCCTGCTCGCGCTCGACCAGCTCACGGACCTGGTCGGGAAGCGCGCGGAAGGCGGCCACAAGCTCGCGCCGGCGCTCGAGCGACACTCGGCCGTTGACCGTCGCCAGGCGAAGGCTGAGCAGGCTGAGGCTGACCATGTGAGCGGCTAGCGTCTTGGTCGAAGCGACGCCGATCTCCGGTCCCGAGTGCAGGTAGATGGCGCCGTCCGCATCGCGGGCCGCGGAGCTCGCGAAAACGTTCGTGACTGCCACGGTCAGCGCGCCGCGCTCCTTGGCGCGGTGCAGGCCATACAGCGTGTCCGCGGTCTCTCCTGATTGCGTGAGCACCACGGCCAGGGTCTTCGGCCCAAATGTCGGGCGGCGGTAGCGGAACTCCGAAGCGTCCACCGCGCGCGCCGGCATACCCGCCCAGTCCTCGATCAGGTACTCGCCGACCATGGCCGCGTGCCGCGATGTGCCCATGCCCAACAGAACGACTTCCTC
>DMCH01000052.1:0-7698 GCA_003446775.1 Chloroflexota bacterium | reverse complement strand
GTCTCGTGAATCTCCTTGAGCATGAAGTGCGCGAATCCGCCCTTCTGCGCCTGGCTCACATCCCAGTCGACGTGGATGAGCTTTGGCTTGACCGTGATCCCGTCGAGGGTCGAGACCTCAGCGCCAAGAGGTGTGACCGCCGCGACCTCGCCCTCGCCAAGGACGAGGACGCGCTTGGTGTACGGGATGATCGCGGTGATATCCGAAGCGATGTAGTACTCGTGGTCGCCCAGGCCGACCACCAGCGGCGCGTTCAGCCTCGCGCCGATCAGCAGCTCAGGGTCGTCGGTGGAGAACATCGCCAGGGCGTATGCGCCACGGATACGTTTGAGCGCTGCGCGAACCGCCGCGAGAAAGTCGCCCTTGTAGTTGGCCTCGATGAGGTGGGGCACGACCTCGGTGTCCGTCTCCGACGTGAACTCGTGGCCTGCCGCCTCGAGCTCGGCCTTGAGCTCGGCGAAGTTTTCGATGATGCCGTTATGGACGACGAAGATCTTGCCGTGGCAGTCGGTGTGCGGGTGGGCGTTGATGTAGGTCGGCTTGCCATGGGTGGCCCAACGCGTGTGGCCGATTCCGAGGTGGCCGGTCGGCATGTTCGCCTGCAGCTTCTCGATCAGGGTGTCGACCTTGGCTTCTGACTTGGTCAGGCTCGTATGGAGCGGCTGGCCGGGCTTGGGGAGCTCCAGCACGGCCACGCCGGCCGAGTCGTAGCCCCGGTATTCGAGGCGCTTGAGGCTCTCCATCAAGATCGGGGTGGCCTCGCGGTCGCCCAGGTAGCCGATGATGCCGCACATATCTATTCAGTAACTCCTAGCCCGGGGTTTCTAGACCTTTTCTTCAACGCCTGGAACCGGACCCAGGTTACGGGATGTTCCCCGTCAGGGTGAGGGTGAGGCGCAGTTGGGGTTCTTCGAGATCGAATAGGTCACCCTGGCCGTGCCGGCCGAGCCGCCCACCCCGTCCGGGTACGGGATGGTGACCTTGATCGTGGTGTCCGACGTCGCCGTGCTCAGGTCGAGGCCAGGCAGCGTGATAGTCGTGATCTTCGCCAGGACGTCGGGCGCGCCTGTGAGCACCACCGTGATCGGGTCGACCGCGACATTGGTCACGCGATAACAGGTCGGCGGCGCGTGGACCGGCAGGGAATCGATGAGCACAACCTGCCGGCTTGTGGTGCCGGTCTTGGCTTCGATGTGGATGGCGACGGTGGCGATGTCCAGGGTCGGCGGCGGCACGATCGTCGTCGCGAGCTTGGCGAGGTCGAGCGCGACACCGTTCTGCTCCAGCACGACCGGCTGGGTGAGGACGTCGTAGCTGCTGTTCTCGATGGGGCTCGTGAAGTCGGCATAGGCCTTGAGCTTGCTCTCCAAGCTCACGGGGCCGTCAAACGTGACCGAGCACGGCGTGGTGAGGCAGCGAGCCTCGGCCTTAGTGATCTGCCACCCTGGCGTCACCCTCGGCGTGCGCACGGCGACGGTCAGCTTCACCGGGACGCGTTGATCGATGTTGAGGGCCTCCGGGAGCACGGGGTTCTGCACGGTGACGCCTAGAACGAGCGATCTGACGATTAGGTTGACCTTGACGCTTGGGCCAGGCGTGGCTTTGGACACGTCGATCGACGCCACCACGCTGCTCGACGTGACCGAGCTGATGGTATCGGCGAGACCGGTCACCGTAACTGTCGTCTTAGTCGGCGGGTTGATCACCATCAGCCCGGCCGGGCCGGCGCCGATGATGTCGATGTTCTTGGTAAATGTCTTGGACGTGGGTGGGTTCTGAGAGAACGCGACCGCGCCGAGCATCAGCACCGCCAGGCCGAGCGCCAGCAGCTTCAGCCTCCAATCGTCGGTGATCCAGCTCACTTGTCCTTTTCCTTGTCTCCGTGCTTGACCGCATGGCGCTCGCCGGCTTCTCCGTTGGACCTGCCGTTGAGGAAGCCGAGCAGTCCATTGGCGCGAGCCATGCGCGCCGGCACTTTCACGCTGACGCGGCGCCGCAGACCATCCGCGTCGAGGTTGCGGGTGATCTTGCCCTCCTCGATCACGGAGATGGCCCCCGTCTCCTCAGAGACTACGAGCACCAGCGCGTCGGATGCCAGCGAAAGCCCGAAGGCGGCGCGGTGGCGGGTGCCCAGACGCTCCCGGACGACGCCCTCCTCCGGGAGGGGCAGCAAGCACCCGGCCGCAAGGATCTGGTTCCCGCGCACGATCACGGCGCCGTCGTGCAGCGGCGAGTTGGGATAGAAGATCGATTGCAGAAACTCGGCCGAGATTTCGCCGTTGATGCGAACCCCGGTGGCCACGTAGTCTTCGAGACCGACGTCGCGCTCGAACGCGATGAGCGCCCCGGTTCGCTTGGCGCTCAGACGCTCCGCAGCCCTGATGGTTTCGGACATGGCCTGGCTGTACTCGGGCGTGCTGAAGGCCGACAGCGGCCGGCCGAGGCGGCCGAGGCGTCCCAGTTGATCGGCGGCGCGCCGGAGCTCGGGCTGGAAAATCACGATGATCGCGATGCCCAGGAGGTACGCGCCGTTCTTGAACAACCACGACAGCAGCAGCAGGTTGAATGTGGTCGCCAGGGCGCCGATGAGCGCGAGCACGACCAGGCCGACCAGGATCTGCGTACCCTGCGTGCCGCGCACGAGGCGGAGCACGTAATAGAGGATGATCGAGATGACCATCACGTCGATGATCTCCAGCCAGTTCAGGTGCCTGAGCACCTCTGCGAGTTGGACGAGGAACGAGGACTGGGCGAGGCGATCAAGCAGCTGCTGGATCATCGCGGTCCCATGATCTCGGCCAGCAGCGCCATCTGAGCGTAGAGCCGGTTGCCGGCCTGGTCGAAAACGATCGAGCGCGGCCCGTCGATGACCTCGTCGGTCACCTCCTCGCCGCGATGCGCGGGAAGGCAGTGGAGGAACACGGCGTCTTTGGCCGCGTCCATGAGTTTCTTGTTGACTTGATACGGGGCGAAGATCTTGCTTCGGGTCGCCCTCTGGTCCTCCTGTCCCATGGAGGTCCAGACGTCGGTGTAGATGGCGGTCGCGCCATCGAGGGCGGCGACGTCGTTCGAGATGAGCACGCCGCTGGTGCCGGATCCGATGCTGCCCGCACGCTCGAGGACCTGGGGGGTGGGTTCGTAACCGGGCGGCGTGATCACCGTCAGGCGGAACCCAAGCAAGGCGGCCGCTTCGATGAGCGAGGCGGCGATGTTGTTGCCGTCGCCGATGTAGACGACGCGCTGTGCGCCCAGCGGGCCACACGCCTCCTCGAGGGTCATGAGGTCGGCCAGGATCTGGCATGGGTGCGAGCGATCGGTCAGCGCGTTGATGACGGGCTTCTCGGCGCCGGCTGCGAGCTCGACCAGGTCCGCGTGGCTGCGCATGCGCGCGACAATGCCGTCCACGTAGCGATCGAGGACGCGGGCCGCGTCATGGACTGTCTCCCGCCGGCCGAACTGGACGTCCTGCTCGCCCAGGGTGGTGGTCGTCCCGCCCAGCCGGGCGATCCCGACCTCGAACGACACCCGGGTCCGGTTCGACGGCTTCTGGAAGAGCATGGCGATGTGGCGCCCCGCCAAAGGGCGCTCCGCCCACCGGCCGGCCTTGATGGCGTGGGCGAGCGCCAGCACCGAGCGGAGCTCGGCCGGATCCAGATCCGCGACGTCCAGGAAGTCCCTTCCCCGGAGACTTGCCAATACAGGGATCATGATGCCCCGACGGGTCGCTCTTGCGTCTATAGCCTCGGTTTGATCAGCTCGCCGGAGACGATCGGGGAGACAGTGAGGTCCCGGGCCGAGTCGAACTCGGGCAGCCTCGAGCGCAGCCTGGCGTCATCCCTCAGGCGCAGGATCAGGTCGCGGCAAGCCGCGGGCTCGAGCCCGAAAAGGGCCGGCTTGAAGCCGAACTCAGGCTCGTTGCGGAGGCGGATCGTCAGGCGGTCGGTCATGCGGACCTTCGGCCAGGAGTCGGGCTCCGAGAGCGTGATCGACTCCATGACGTCCCAAAGCCCCCGCATCTCATGCCGGCCCTGGACGACCACGATTCGATCGCGGAAGAAGGCGAGCTTGCTCGCGGGCCAGCTATGGACCTGAATCGCGGCCCACACCGCGACCACCGTGGCACCGATCGCACCCGCGCCGAGGGCGACGCCGGCAACCCAACCCTCGGCCTCCGGGAGGAGCATGGCGACCACGGTCAGGCCGCCGAAGACGAGCGCGCAGAGGAGGCTGGAGGCCCCCAGAGTGACGATCGACTTCCGCGACCGCACGTAGATCACCGAACAACCCCCACTGGAGGATAGTGTATGTCCGCCGGGAGCGCGTGAACACCCGGGGCGAGGAGGTAGGGATGGACGTAATCGCCGAGCGAGCCGACATCGATGCAGCGGTCTCGGGCAAGACGATCTGCACGATCTTCGCCGACGCCGTCGCGAAGTGGGGCGACCGGCCGGCTCTGCGCTGGAAGCAGAACGGCGATTGGCAAATGCTCACGTGGACTGGCTATCGCGACCAGGTCGCGGCCGTCACGCTGGCGCTGCGGGAGTTGGGCTTCGGCGCCGGCCAGTTCGGCTTGATCATGGCGCGCAACGTCCCCGAGCACGTCATCGCCGACCTTGGGATCGTGCATGCGGGCGGAGCGGCCATCAGCGTCTACAACACGCTCGCGCCTGAACAGATCGAGTACGTGGCCAATCATTCCGAGGCGACCGTGGCCTTCGTCGAGGACGAGGGGTTTCTGGCCAGGGTCCTCGAGATCCGATCGTCGGTGCCGAGCCTGCGCCACATCGTCCTCATTCATGGCGAGCCTCCGGAGGGAGTCATGTCGTGGGAAGGGCTGGTCGCTTCTGGCCGTGCTGCGTACGCCCGCGACCCAGCTTTGTTCGAGCGCTCGTGGCGAAGCGTCGGGCCCGAAGACACCGTGAGCCTCATCTACACATCGGGCACGACCGGCCCGCCCAAAGGCGTCACATACTCGCACTACAACATCGTCTGGACCCTCGAATCGAACAGCCGGTTCTTTCGGCTGAAGGACGAGACCGTCGTCAGCTACCTGCCGCTCGCGCACGTGGCCGAGCGCTTCAGTTCGCAGTGGAACGGCATCTACGCTGGCTATGACACGTACCTGTGCCCGGATGTGTCGCAACTGCTCCCGTATCTGCTCGTGGCGCGACCGACGTATTTCGTCGGCGTGCCGAGGGTGTGGGAGAAGTTGATGTCGGGCATCCAGGCCGGGCTCGAGGCGGAACCGGACGAAAGCAAGCGCGGAATGGCGAGGGGCGCGCTGGCGGCGGCTCAGCAGGCCTACAGGCTGCGGCGGGATGGACAGCCCGTACCGGACGAGATCGCCGCGGTGGTCGAGCGAGCGCAGCCATTGTTCACACTGCTCCGTTCGAAGGTCGGCCTCGACCGATGCGACACTGCGGTAACTAGCACGGCACCAACCAGACCTGAGGTGCACGAATTCTGGGCGGCGCTCGGCATGCCGCTCCACGAGGTCTGGGGCATGAGCGAGCTCACCGGCCCGGCGACGGCAGTGCCCAGGGATGATCACAGGGCGCCATCGATTGGGAAGGCGTATCCAGGAGTCGAGGTGCGCCTCGGCGACGACGGAGAGCTGCTCGTTCGCGGCGGCAACGTGATGGTCGGTTATTACCGAGACCCGGAGAAGACCGCGGACACGATCGACAAGGACGGCTGGGTGCACAGCGGCGACATTGGGGTGCTCGGCGCCGACGGCCACTTCCGGATCGTCGACCGCAAGAAGGAGCTGATCATCACGTCGGCGGGCAAGAACATCTCACCCGCCAACCTGGAGTCGCTCGCGAAGTCGAGCCCGATCATCGGCCAGGCAGTCGCGATCGGCGACGGCCGCAAGTTCATCTCGGTGCTGGTGGTGCTGGATCCGCAGGTGGCGCCGCTGTGGGCGAAGGGGCACGGCATCGATTCGTCCACTTCGCTGGCGGAGCTCGCGGACCATCCCGCTACGGTCGCTGAGGTGCGGCGCGCCTTGACGATCGCCAACACGCATCTCTCGCATGTCGAGCAGTTCAAACGCTTCACGATCCTGCCTGCTGAATGGTCACCGGAGTCGGAGGAGCTGACGCCGACCATGAAGCTCAAGCGCCGGGTGATCGAGTCGAAGTACCGGCCGCAGATCGAGGCGATGTATGCGCAGCCGTCTGGCGGCCATGCGGTCGACCCCGAGTACGCCGATCACGGCAAGTCGGAGGAATGAGCGCCGGCCGCCCTTAACAACCGGGGTTGGCGCGCGGGCCGGCGCCGCCGAGAATCCACATCCGACCCTGTCATGCCAACTCAGGAGGATCGTGGATGAAGGAGAAAGCGCCGGTGGTCAAGCAGCTCTACAGGCTCAGCATCGAGCCTCGCGTCGTCGATCAGCTGGCCAAGCTGGCCGAGCGCTTGCGCGAGCCACGCAGCCGGCTGGCAAGCCGGCTTTTCACGGAGGCCGTCATGGGCGCGAAGATGCCCCGGCGCTAAGCGCTCAGGGGCCTCGCCAGTTGATTGGTGCGACCGCCGCGTCGGTGCCCGAGTACTCGTAGTTGATGCCGTCGCTGACACTGAAGGCCTTGGACGAGTAGCGGACGCTCTCGCTGTACAGCATCCCCTCCGGAAGCACCACCATCGGCGAAAGCTCGACGCCAGTCACCGGATTGCGTATTGACTCGAGCTCGAGCTTCACCGCCGCTCCGATGTTCGCGTGCGAGCGGGGCCCATCGATGTGAACGTCGAAAGGAGCGTATGACGTGTTCTCGAGGCTGTAGGTGTTGATGAAGACTCCGAAAGGGCCGCCGACCTCGCCAGCGCCGATCTTGCGCAGCGCCTCGCGCTGCTTCTTATCGCCGCGCTCGTCTACGAGCAGAATCGCCTTGCCGCCACCCTCGTGGATCGCTGCCGGCCAATCGGCCATGATCGCGAAGTTGAGGTCGGTAAGGTCGACGTCGTCGAGGCGTCCCTGGTCGACATGGATGACCCATCCGCCCTCACAGTCGCCATATGTAG
Organism: Chloroflexota bacterium; assembly: GCA_003446775.1. Taxonomy (GTDB): domain Bacteria; phylum Chloroflexota; class Dormibacteria; order Dormibacterales; family Dormibacteraceae; genus UBA10449. Next base: position 678 of record DMCH01000052.1, on the reverse strand, counting down.
GTCGCGCCTGAAAGTTGCACGGGCAGCCCCAAGCACAGTTGCAGGACTGCACGATCGAACCCTTGATCCACCATGTGGCCATTGCTTTCGCCCCTCCTATCGGTACGGTCGGGTGAGCTTCTCCAGCTCGTCGAGCCTGGCGAGCGCCTGGTCGCGTCCGTCGGGCGGAACGTACCAGATGCAGCGGTCGACGCCCCCGTTCTGCATCTTTTCGATGTCGTCTTTGGTGGCAGCCGGGTACGTGGTGATCGGGATGTCACCTCGACCGGCCGCCTTCGCAAGCTGCCGCAGCTCCGGGAGCCGGCTGAGGACGTCGCCGCGATTCGGCATCCATCCGTCCGCATAAGCGACCACTCGATTCAAGACGTTGGGTCCGCTGCCGCCCAGGATGACCGGCGGGTGCGGCTTCTGGATCGGCTTGGGCCAGCACCACATAGGACCGAAATCCACCATCTCCCCGTGGTACTCGGAGACATCCTGGGTCCATATGGCCTTCATCGCCTCGACCCGCTCGCGCAACAGCTTCCAGCGCGTGGAGAAGTCGGTCCCGTGGTCGGCCATCTCCTCCTTGTTCCAGCCGCCGCCGATGCCGAAAAGGAATCGGCCTTCGGAAAGGTGGTCGAGGCTGGCCACCTGCTTGGCAGTGTGGATGGGGTCTCTCTCGACGACCAGACAGAT
>DMCH01000123.1:27928-29146 GCA_003446775.1 Chloroflexota bacterium | reverse complement strand
TGCACGACATAAGCATCTGGGTCGGCGCGTTCAAGCCCCGGATGCTGAGGCTGGTCGGCCGGCTCGGCGACGGCTGGCTGCCCACCATCGGCGGGCTTAAACCAGGCGGCCTCGCCGCCGGCAACGCCATCATCGACGCGGCGGCCGCCGGCGCCGGCCGCGATCCAACCGCGATCCGGCGGCTCCTGAACCTGGGAACATATGAAGCGCCTGCGCGCGAGATGGCCGCGGAGCTCGCCAGGCTTGCGCTCGAAGATGGGATCTCTACCTTCGTGGTGACTGCAAACGATCCACGCACGATGACGGACTTCGCGGCAGAGGTCGCGCCCCGCGTTCGAGAGGCTGTCGAGGAGGCGCGGCTGCGCGGGTTGAGCCCTCCGCGTGCGGCGGTGGGATCGTCCCCCGTGAGCGCGAGCGCGCAGGCGCAAACGGCGACGCATTTTGAGACTGAGGACGAGAGGCTGGGGGTGGCGCCCACGCAGGACGAAGGGGTCCGCCTCAGCGAACGGGCTCCGTGGGACGAATCGACGCGGCCGCACCGGGACCGGTCGGGCCCGGGTGAACTACACAGACCAGGGACGTCGAGACGGGAAAGCGCTGATCGAGGTGCACGACCTGCTCCGAAGCGAGCTGTCAGAGCTAAGGGACATCCTGCGGCAGGTCCGCGACGGGGCGATGCTTGCCGGGGACGCCAGAGCGGCGCTCAACGAGATGGCGCTCCGCCAGAACGACTGGACGCTCGGGGCGTTCTGCGCCCGCTACTGCGGCGTCGTCACGCAGCACCACGGCGTCGAAGACGCATCAATGTTTCCGCACCTTGCGCGCCGCGAGCCGCAGCTCAAGCCAGTGATCGATCGGTTGACCGAGGAGCACCTCGCTATCCATGACGCGATCCAGGAGGTCGACCGGGCGCTCACTGAACACATGACAAGCCCGGAGAACCACGACGCTATCCAGAGCGCGATTGACTACTTGACCGACGCGCTCCTATCCCACCTCGCGTACGAGGAACAGGAGTTGGTGGAGCCGCTGGCGCGGCTCGGGTTCTAGCCAGACCACGTCTGACTCTTCTCTAACGGACCTCGGTAGTGCCGGAGCCTCAATCTGTGCCGGCGAAGCTGTCAAATGCCGCAAAGTGACGCATCGCGGCGGACTGACCACAACATGTAGATCGCAGGGCGGCGCAGGCACAACTTATTGGTGCTCGCGCAGGGAATC
>DMCH01000123.1:20511-27588 GCA_003446775.1 Chloroflexota bacterium | reverse complement strand
TTGGGATTAAGAGACTCCCGACACGGCGTCTCAGGCAGGATCAGGGAGGCTCAGAGCGTCTCAATCGAACTCGGATTCATGACGCAACAGTCTCAGAGAGTCTCCTGGAGTCTCAGCGAGTCTCCTGGTCAAGGTGTCAAATAAGGTGTTCAAAAGATTAGACGTGACTCGGCCCTCAAAAGGGTCAGTTCATTGGATGGAGGCTGCTGAAAAAGCTCCAGATCACCGCGTTTGCGTCGGGCTCTCCCGGGACAGGGTTGAAGTCCGATCCGAACCACTGGTGGTAGCCGCCGATGACCGTATCCAGCCTGACGACCGTTCCCGCCTTGCAGGTATTCCACACAGACACCCTGATGATTCCGCTCTGGCTCTGGACAGGGTCACCGACGCAACCGTCAAATGCCGCCCAGCTCTGTGTCACCTTAGCTGCGGACGGTGCAGGCTGGAGGTCGCCTTTGGGGCTATAGATCCCTCCGTCGTAAGGCACGGTTGAATCCATGGTGCCATGCATTTCCAGCACGGAAACCGGCCTCGCAGGGTGGCATTGGTCGTACCGCATGGTTCCAGAAACAGAAGCAATCGCAACAATTCTGCTCGACAACTCGCAGGCCAGCCGATAGGACATAAAGGCGCCGACCGAGAAGCCAGCGATGAAGATCCGCGTCTGGTCGACCGGAAGATCTGTGGTCAGTCGGTCGAGCAGCCGGCTGATGAAAGTCACATCGTCTGCCCAAGCATTAATGCCACTGCCGTCGTTCCAGCACGGCGTTCCGTCGGGATAGGCGACGATGAATCGGCCGGCTACAGCTTCATCATCGAAATGAGTCATCGCCGCCATTTGGTCGGAGGTCGACGGGCATCCGTGAAGCAAGACAACTAGAGGCACGAGTTGCCCAGGACTGGCTGACTGTGGCCGGAAGAGTCGGTACGTGCGCAGCTGACCGTCGACAGTCATGCGGCCTTGCTGAATAGTGGCTGGGCTCGGCGTCGCCGTTGGCGTTGCTGTAGACGTGGCTGTCGGCCCGCCGCAAGCCGCGATTTCAAACGCCAGGAGCGCAGTTACGACCAAGTGGCCCAGCTGGGCATCAGCTCCACGTCGCGACATGGCTTACTCCCTCAATCCCGCATGTGTAAGCGGGCGTCTCATCTGCTGCAAACCGTTTACCCCCTATACGCTCCAAGGCGCCAAAATCACGTCAGAAATCTTGGCGATCCCAGCCAAACGAGATTCGTGACGTAGATTCGCCGGCTGGATACGTCTAGGAATTAGGAATGGCCACCCAATCCGCCTCCGCAATCGCCGTCAAGGCGGCCAAAGAGGGCGACGAGGTTGCGTTTCAGCTCCTGCTCGAACCGCTTCTAGGCCAGGCCTACCGCCTGGCCTGTGGTCTGCTGCATGACCACCAGGCGGCCGAGGATGCCGTCCAGGAGGCCGCGTTCAACGCCTGGCGTAAGCTGCCTCAGCTTCGCGAAGGTTCGGAGATGCGGCCGTGGTTCTTCGCCATCGTCGCCAATGAGTGCCGGTCCGCGACGCGGTCGCGTTGGTGGTCCGTGATCCGTGCGGTTGTGCCAGAGCCAATCACTCAGCCGCAGGACGAAGCGATCGTTGCCGGCGTCGAGCTGCGCCAGGCGTTGCGGGCGATGGATGCGGACAAGAGATTGGTGCTGGTGCTGCATTGGTATCTCGACCTGCCGGTCAAAGATATCGCCGCCATTACGGGGCTGAGCATTCGTGGTGCCGAAACCCGCCTGCTACGGGCGACCAACGAGTTAAGGAAGCGCATGGAGGCCAACCGTGGAAGACGTTAACCTTCGCCTCGAGTTTCACCGGGCCCTGGACGCCGTCGCTCCACCCGCGCCGTGGCTGTCCGCCACAGTTCGCGATGGCCTGCGAAGAAAGCAGCTCGACAGCACCAGGAATCGGGTTGGCCGGTCCACCGCCACGCGTTTCGCAGTTGGAAGTCTTCTCCTGGTTCTTCTGGCCGTGGCGGTCGCGACAGCGCTCATCCTGAGCCAGCTGTTCGCTCCGGTTCCGGTGCACAATCCGCCGCCCTTGCCGGGTAGCGCGACGGTTCCAATCGCATCGGCTCCGCAGTTCATAACCCCCGAAGACGGACTCGTTCTGACGGGTAAGGGTCTGCTTCTAACTCACGACGGCGGTCAGACCTGGTTGCGCGTGCTGCCTCTCGACTGGAGCCAATACAGCGACGTCCGCTTCCTGGACAAGACGCACATCCTGGTCTTGACCGGCAATCTGTATCCCGAGACCGTTCACGCCACGTCGGACGGCGGCGCCACGTGGCGCACGACCCGAATCGCCAGCATTCCCGAAGGTCAAGGGAGCATTTTCTTCCTGGACGATCACGAGGGTTGGGAGCTCTTCACGGGCTTTCCGGGAGCAACGCTCAAAGGGCCGGCGGACCTGGTGGTGCTCTATCACACGATCGATTCGGGAGCTCATTGGACGCGCCTCGTTCGTGTCGATACTACGAGTACATCAGACCATGGAGTTGCGCTCAGCAACGGCGCTCCTGTTGGCGGACTGTCGTTCTCAGACTCCGTACACGGTTTCATGTCCGCAGGGACCTCTGGCGGATTCGCCCGCTTGTATGTCAGCCAGGACGCCGGGCGTAACTGGCGACTATTGCACCTGCCCGCCCCGCCAGGCGGGTTCCCAAACGACAACTTTTCCTCGCCGACACTGCCGACGATGTTCGGCCAGCAAGGCGTCCTGATTCAGTACGTCACTCGAGGATCGGGTCCGGCCGGGCAACTCGACACGTTTACATCCACGACAAACGACGCCGGACTAACCTGGAATGCTCCACGACCGACGCCTGTGCCGTGCTGCGCTCCTGTTGCATTCTTAGACGCTACGCATTGGTGGCAAGCCGGAGGCAGCGTGGTCTATCGCACGTCGGACGCTGGAGTGACTTGGACCAAATCGAGCTCGCAAGCACTCCCGGGACTCAGTTTCGAAACGATTACCGCTGTTAGCTATCAAGTCCTATGGGGAACAGCCGGTGGTGCATTCTCGGCGACCGAAGGCTGCGCACCGAGGTTCGATGGTTGCTTGTATCCGATCCGGAGCACCGACAGCGGAGCGCATTGGACCATCGTGAAGCTGCCACCGACGTGATCGTCATCCCCGCGCGTTGATTCGAACGCTGAACCCCGGGATTTCACATCCACGACAATCTCAATGTCCCCGACCGTGAAGGCGATGGCATAACTCGTCTGACCTTCCAGGCGTCGATTCCAGAAGCAGGGGATTGTTGATTCGCTGCGATGCAGCTCAACTCGGTCAGGAAGTCGCCGACTGAGTTCAAATCGGGACGCACTCGATGACGTTCGGGGGGTGTTTTCCAAATCCGTAAGCTGTCAAATAAGCTGTCAACACGTAACTAGGCGCATTCTGCCGACCACCGGTTGGCACGTCAGGTACACCACAGACGCTTCCTGACGCTCTGGGACACAACAGGTTGGTGCTCGCGCAGGGAATCGAACCCTGAACCTTGGGATTAAGAGTCTTCCGACACCGCGTCTCAGGGAGGATCAGGGAGGATCAGGGAGGCTCACAGCGTCTCAATCGAACTCGGATTTATGACGCAACAGTCTCAGGGAGTCTCCTGGAGTGTCAGGGAGTCTCCCGGTCAAGGTGTCAAATAGGGTGTGACACGAAATCGACCATGCCGGTCAAGGTGTCAAATAAGGTGTGTGTAACCGTCGCCTGGCGAGGACGGACTCCACCGCATGGCTCTCAACTCTGCGGTCGTTCCTGAACGGCCTCTAAGCAATCGAGCGAGCTTGTGCCTACGGCGCAAAGCGGTAGTTGTACGAATAGGTACCAGCCGCGAAGGTGCCCTCGCCCTGTAGGCCTGCGAGCCCGCCGCTCCCGCTGGTGAACGTCAGATGCCCAGCCACAACGCCGGCGACCGACACCGTAAACGAGTACGCGGCTATGTAAGACCCGGTTCGGCCGCCAATCGTACAGGAGCTGCAGACCTCGGTCCCGTCTGCGTTAATTGATCCATCAGCGCGCGTGACGACCGTTTGTGTATCAGTAGCTACTCCGGTGACGCCTCCGACCGAGGTTATGGAGGAGACCTGGAGATCGAAGCTATCGCCCCCGGCCGTTCCGATGTGGCTACTGCTTGTTAGCACAAACGTGAAGGTGCCGGACGCAACCGCTGATGGGCTCGGTGTCGGCACCGTCGCCGAGGAGGTTGACTGACCAACGGGGGAAGCCGATGGGGAGGCTGTCTGCCCGCTACAGGCGATGAACGCGAGCGCGCTGACAACGATGGCAGTAAGCCGGCATGTCGATTTCACCGTTTAAGCCTCCAGACGGGCTTTGATGTTGGCGAGGCCCTTGACTACACTTCGCCGGCCCGAGAGCGGCCAGAGCAGCCACGGTTGAATAACGCGAACCCACAGCGGCCCCTCAAGGCGCTCCGCCGACTGAGTCAGCTCGGTGCCTGTGCCCATGGCGCGGAGCGTCATCGTCCATCGGTAGTGCCCCGCTGTATCGGTGCACTCGTAGACGAATCGGTGCGGCGGCTCCTCAGCGACCACCCGGATCTCGCCGTGGTTGGTGATGCCCATCAGATGCACGGTCGATCTGAACCTAGCCGCGCCTCCGCTGCTGCTCGGCAGCCCCTCGATCTTCATCGGCTCGCACGCCCACTCCGGGTGTCGAGGGATGTCCGCAACGTATGCGTAGACCTCTGCCGGTGGGGCCTGGATGACGATTGACTTTGCTCGGGCAAACACTCCGGGAACCTCCGTTAGCTTGTGGCTGCCTCGTGCTGCCATCTGAAAGCGATCAACTTCACGTCCTCAGGATCTGTGTCTCGATGACCTTCCAGGTCTGTCCACCGTCCGTCGTCCGGAGCAGTTCGGGCCCGGTCAACGCGACATTTTGTTGCGCCGCGAATCCGTTGTTAGCGTCAACGAACCAGAGACCAAATATTGGAAAGCCCAGGGGGAGGTCGGCCTGCACGAGCGTCCAGGTCTGACCGCCATCGTTCGTCCGGTATAGCCAGTCTTTAGGTGCTCCGCTCAGCTTCGACCAGCCCGGCGGGGTGACGGTGTCCCAGCCGGTATTCGCGTCGATGAAGTCGATAGTCAAGGAATACCCCGTTGGCGGCAGAGCCCGGTAGCTCCAAGTGCTTCCGCCATCAGAGGTCGCGAGCAGGGATTGCGCGCCAGCGTCGTCGAACACGCTAACTATCCCTCGCTTCTGATCAAAGAAGGTGGGAAGGCCGGCCCAGCAGGGGCAGCTCGCAACTTTCGGGTGTGGCAACCGCTGCGCCTTCCAAGTAACTCCACCGTCACGCGTCACCAACAATGTGGTGTCACATTGCCGCGGGAGTTGTGACCACCCGGTCGCCTGCGAAGCGAACACAACATTGCCCAATTTGGCTTCACAAGCGCCGGAAGCCGCCGTCCCCGGGCGGTGTGAGATCTCTCTCCAATGAAGTCCGCTGTCGCTCGTGACGTAGAGATAGGCATCTACCGGCCCGTGCCCAAACATCCATTGCCCCGCCTCCGCCAACAGCCAGCCGTGCTGGGCGTCGATGAAGTTCAGCTGGAGTTCTACTTCCGAGTCGGCCTGAACGTCGACGGAAACGGGCTCAGATTGGTGCCAGGTTTGACCACCGTCGGTGGTCATGAACGTAACGGCGGCACAGGACGTTGGCGAGCTCACGGCCTGGGCCGTCCAGGCGTGTGTCGAGTCCAGGAAGAAGTCGTCGTAGCCGGTAGGGCCAGGCGCGCGGTTTGGTTGCGGCGCGGACGTGTCGCGCCAGTGCAGGCCACCGTCCGTCGTACGTAGTGCCCCTTGTGCCCAGCCCGTCGTCGGACTCAGCATTTTTTCGGGGATCACTTGGCTTGGCCGCTGGGAGACTTGAACGCTGCAGGATGCGCTGGAGGCGGCCCGATGTGGAATCGGATTCGCGGGAGTAATTTGCCTTGGGTGCAGGGATCGGGCGGTGAATACGAGGGTGGCCACGATAGCGATGGCGAGCAGCGCCGCGACCACGGCCAGCGTCCAGCCATGCCTCGGCGTATCGAAATCTACGCGGTTGTGAACTGTCCCGCGCACAGCCTGGCGAGCACCGGTAGCGTCTACGGCTACCGCCGCCTTAGCCCGATCCACCAGTCCGGCCGGCACGTCGAAGCGGAGATCTTGGAGAAATCGCTCTAGAGAGTCGGTCATCATGGATGCGCCCCTTGGGACAGTCGGCTCCGAAGGATGGCGAGCGCTCTTCTCGTTGCCATCAAAGCGGCTGCCTCTGAAATTCCGAGCGCTCGACCAATCTGCCGGTAGCTCAGATCCGCCGCGTAGCGCAGCGCTATGGCCGCGCGATGGCGCGGAGATAGTGCCCGGACTGCTTCGAGGACTTCCTCAATCCCGAGCTGGTCGCCTAGGTCGCCCGTCTCTTCATTCAGCGACCACCGATCGGCGAGCACCTCAAAAACAAGACGCTGCCGTCCAGCGATCCTGCCAGCATCTCGGCCGGCATTGACCACGATTCGCCACAGCCAGCCCTCGATCTCACCCTTGGCTGGATTGAAAGTTTTGAGCCCTCTAATCGCTCGCTCAAGTGCATCCTGGGCTAGGTCTTCCGCATTCGTGGAATCAATCGAGATCAGTTGCGCGAACTTATATACCGGTCCTGCGTAGGTTTGACAAAGCTTCTCGGCTGTCAACGGAATCGGGGACCGAGCGTGCTGGTCCATCGAGAGTCCGATGGCAACGTCCTCCATGCCAGGTCTACTGATGGGTGAGAAGAAACCTAACGGCCGCACCAAAAGACCTTCACGCTCGATACATGATGGTGCTCGCGAAGGGAGTCGAACCGCTGACGCGGGGCGTTAACGAACGCGGCAGTGGATTATCAGTCCCCTGCTCTTGGGTTCTAGTTCGCTAGCTCAGATCAAACCGGGGCTTGTTCGGCTGCCATATGTGGGCGCGCTGTCAACCGTCAAGGTGTCAAATAGGGTGTCAACCACCAATTGGCGACAGGCTGACGTCGACCGCTTGAGACTATAGGCACCGCATAGAGACTCTCT
>DMCH01000123.1:16305-20165 GCA_003446775.1 Chloroflexota bacterium | reverse complement strand
CTGCCAGTTGAGCTACGCGAGCATGACCAAGACCGACAGTCGATTCTAAGGTTCCCGGGGACTTAACAGGCTGGGTTCCACCCGGCCTCCGATCTTTCTACAGTGCCTGGCATGTCCGCGCGAGTGCCATTGGACGTCGACCTTGAGGACAAGCTCCTGTACGGGTTGACGCCTATACGTCTGGCGTACCTGTTGGTTTCGCTCCTCGGCGGTTTCGCGCTTTGGTCGTCGCCGTGGTCAGTCCAAGCCGTCCGAGCCGGCTCTTGTCTTGCTGTCATCGGGTTGGGCGTGGTGATGGCATGGGGGCGGTGGCGGTCTCGCGCCGCCGACCGATGGCTGTCGGACATCGCGATCTTCCTCGTGCGGCGCTATCGGATCACGTGGACCTTCGGCACTCCGCCGTGGTTGATCCGCATTAGATCAAAGCGCCGGCAGGAAGCGATATCAAGCACCTGAGCCCCGTCCGAGTAGTCGCGCGAGGTCCTTCAGTCTTGTGGCAGGGCGGCTCCGATATCGTGCAAATCGCAACGCACCCGCTCGGCTTCGACGGCGCGGCGGAAGGGGATCGGACGCGATTGCTTAATGCGTTCAGGCGCCTGCTCGATGGTCTCGACGCGCCTCTGCAGGTCTTGATCGAAAGCGAGCCGGGTTGCGGAGTGGACGCGACTGCCGTTCCTCCTCAGCCGCGCGACTTCGACGACATGAGGGGCACCGACCTGTGGTTCGTCGATCATCTGGCGCAATCGCGGTCGGCGCACCGCCGACTGACCTCGCTGGTCATCTCGAAGGGTCACTCGCCGCGTCTCGAGGGCGCGATGCGCGAGATGGGCGTCGGCTTCGCGACCTCGACTCCCGTGAATCGTCCGGTGTTCGGCGAGGAACGCCCTCACGATCTCCTCGTCCCAGAGGGTTGGAGCCGATCCTGGTACGTCGAGCGCATGCCAGGGACCGAACTCGAAGCCGGCTGGCTACATCGCCTGATCCCACCCGGTTTGAAGATTCGTCTCGCTTGGCACGCGGAACCGCTGCCCGTGGCCTGGATCGTCCAGTACTTGCAGCGCCAGCTCACCAACATGAGGGCCTCCCGCATGCAGGAGCTGAGCGCGGGCACCAACGATCCGATGCTTGCGGGTGCGCTACCCCACACCGAGGATCTTCAGCGGCGCCTTGCCGCCAGCCAGGAGAAGGCGTTCTACGTCTCGGTCTACATCACGCTGGTGGCCGCCACAAAGCTGGCCCTCGAAGAAGGCTCCGAGCAGATCCGCTCCGCCGGTCGCGCCATCCTCTGCGAGATACAGCCGTGCACGTTCCGAATGGTCGATGGCCATGTCGCGACCCTTCCGGCTGGTGTCGATCGTCTCGAGCGCAGGCGCGTCCTCGACACGAGCGCGCTGGTCACGCTCTTCCCGTGGTCCGGTGCGGACATGCAGCAACCCGCCGGCCTGGTCGTGGGCAGCAGCTGCGCGAGTGGTGCGCCGGTGCTCGTCGACCCCTTCGACCAGCAACGTCATGCGAACGCCAACATCGGAGTCTTCGGCTATTCCGGAGCGGGCAAGACGTACCTGCTGTCGACGCTTCTGATGGGATCGCTCGGGCTTGGCATCCAGGTTTACGTGATCGATCCCGAGCACGAGTACGGCAACCTTGCGCGCCAGCTAGGAGGCATCGATGTGCAGCTGGCCCTCGGGTCGGGCCACGCGCTGAACGTGCTCGAACTTCGTCCTTCTGATCGTCGCGACGAGTCATGGCTCGGACCAGCCACGGCCGACGCGGTCGACCTCTGCTCGGCGATCTGCGGCGGTCTCGATGAGTCCGACCGAGCCCTGGTCGAGGCCGCCGTCCGGGCCGCGTATGGACAATGCGGGCAGCCGTTGCTGCGCGATGTCGCGAGTCTGCTTCCGGACGCATCTCGCGTGGCCGCCATCCTGCGCCGCTGGGTACACGGCAGCCTCGGCCAGATGTTCAGCGCCCCGACCAACATCGACCTCGAGGCTCCCATCGTCGTTTTCGGCATGCGCGAGCTGCGCGACGAGATGGTGGCGCCGGTCCACTTTCTGCTTGCTGAAGCGCTGTGGACGCGCATCAAACGCAAGGACCGCCGCCGCATGCTCGTGGTCGACGAGCTCGGCCTGTTGTTCGAGGACCCGACGATTCGCCGCTTCGTCGTGAGTCTTGCGCGCAGGATCCGCAAGTACGACGGATCCCTGGTCTTCGCGACCCAGAATCCCGGTGACCTCTTGAGCTCAGACCAGGGAGCGGTCGTGGCCACCAACCCAGCCCTTCTGTTCCTGGGGGCGCAGCGCCCAGGCGAGGCGGCCAAGCTCGAAGCGGCCTTTCATCTGAGCCACCACCAACGCGCGTTTCTCGAAGCCGCCAGGCGTGGCGACTTCTTGCTGTCGGCCGGCCCCGACCGGCTCACGGTGCACGTCCACGCGCCGCCCTGGCAGGAGGAGGCGATGCGGCTGGCACGGGAGACGGCGCGACCGCCACCTCGATTACCGGTAGGCTAAATCGCGTGCGGAGAGTCCTCCACTACCGCTTGCACGGGCTGCCGGAGCAGCGACTCGAACGGGTGCACGCCCAGTTCGACGCCCTCGCCACGGCCCGCGCCTGGCGCTGCGAGCCACCGTGGGTGGCAAGCTCCCACTCTCGCGGCCTGTTCGAGATGGAGTTCTTCAGGCACCTGAAGCTTGAGGACGTGGTGAGCACAAGCGCCGCGGGGTTCGTGAAAATGGCCGGCGACGAGACCGACGCGCTGATCCTCGCCATCTTCATGCGGGACCTGAGCGCGGAGTACGGGATCAAGACCACGTTGAAGGACGATGACCATCCGCTGGCCAAGCTCCGCCGGCTGGAGTTCGATCACGGCCGGCTACCCAACGGCCAGTCATTAGAGGAGATCCTTGCGAAACGCCCCGTGATCAAGAAAGTTCAGGGCGAGCGCATTCTCTTCTATCCACCGACTTTCCGACTTCACTCGCAGAGTCCTCCGAGCCCGGAGTGGGCTTATGCCCTGTTTGGCATCCGCGCGTACGCGCCGACGCTGCTCGAGGCTGAACAAGAAGCGCTCAAGATCCTGAGGGGATTCGGGCACCTTGCCGGCTGAAGGTACCCTCGCTCGCGAGGGGACCATAGAGTCCGCCGACGGAACCAAGCTCTCGTACCGAGCGTGGCCCAAAGCGGGTGCTGAGGTCTCGTTCGCGGTCGTGCACGGGCTTGGAGACCACGCGCGCCGGTACGAGCGTTTCGCCCAGGCCATGACCCGGTATGGCTTCGGGACCTTTGCCGTGGATCTCCGCGGCCACGGCAAGAGCACGGGCCGGCGCGGGCACGTGGACAGATGGTCCCAATGGACGGACGACGTGGCCGCTTTCGTGACACACGTCGAGGGCATCGCGGGCGGAGAGGTGGTACCCGTCGGCCATTCCTTCGGCGGGGTCGCGCTTCTGAGCACCGTGCTCGCCGAAAAGCTGCCCAAAACCAGGCGATTCATTGTTTCCAATCCGGCGCTCCGATTGAAGGTGCCGGTGCCTGGCTGGAAGGTCAGATTTGGCAAGGCGGCATCAGTGCTCGCGCCGAAACTGACCCTCGAGAATGGGGTCGACGCGAAGCTGCTGTCGCGGATCCCCGAGGTGGTGGAAGCCTATCGCACCGATCCGCTCGTTCACAGCAAGATCTCGACCCGGCTCGGCTCCGAGTGGCTGGGCGCTAACCAACGCGTCTTTGAGCGTGCGAGCGAAATCAAGATTCCGTTCTTGATTCTGGCCGCCACCGACGACCGGCTCGTCGACCCCGACAGCAGCAAGGAGCTGCACAAGTTGAGCGCGTCAGTGAGCGAGCTCAGGCCTGTCTCTTATACA
>DMCH01000123.1:0-16180 GCA_003446775.1 Chloroflexota bacterium | reverse complement strand
CCGTTCTTGATTCTGGCCGCCACCGACGACCGGCTCGTCGACCCCGACAGCAGCAAGGAGCTGCACAAGTTGAGCGCGTCAGTGAGCGAGCTCAGGCTGCTCGAGGGCCGCTACCATGAGCCCTTCAACGACCTGGAAAACGAGGAGGTCTTCTCGGTGATCGCGCATTGGTTGGCGAAATGAACCTCGATCCCGGATCGTGGGTAGCGTGGATCATCGTCGGGCTGATCTCGGGCGCAGTGGCGGCCCGTGTGGTCGCCGGCCGAGGGTTCGGCTGCATCGCCGACATCGTGGTCGGAGTGGCGGGCGCGATCATCGGCGGCTACCTGCTGGGCGCTATCTTCCACATGGACCGTAGGGTTCTTCGGCAGCATCCTCGTCGCGTTTATCGGAGCCGCGGCGCTGCTGGCGGCGCTGAAGCTGCTCTCGGGCGGCCGGCTATGAACCTGAGCTTGCAGTTGCAGCCGAGCTGACGCGCTCGATCACCGCCGCCACCTCGGCTGGAGCGAAGATCGGGATGTCGTGCGGCGTGTCAAACCAGCGGATCTCGACGTTGGGCGCCAACTCTGCCAAGAGCGACGCGCCGTGCTCCTTCCAGCTGGAGATGCTGGCCGGACCGTCACGAGCCAGCAGCGCGACGGCCGGCACGTCGATATGCGGCCAGAGCATCTCAGGCTGGGAGTCGTAAAGGCCGCGCAGCAGCTCGAGCCGCGATGAAGCGGTCAGAGTGAGGATGAAGGCGTCGCCATCTGGAACCACCCCCGCTCTTACAAATGGCTCGAGGTCATCGCCCCACCCGCTCGGCGAAGTCGCGCCGCGATTGGGCCACGGCGTCGGCAAGCGTCGCAAATCGCGGCAGTGGCGGCTGCATGAACCTTTGGGCCTCTTCCCAGCTGAACATGTTGGCGGCGCTCCGCACCGGACCATCAATGAACGTCAGGGCAGAGGCGAGTGCCGGCCGGGTACCCACGAGCTCGAGCGCGATGGTGGCGCCCCACGAATGCCCGACGACCGTGGGCTTCTCGAGCCCGAGCTCACCGATTACAAATGCCGCGTCCTCCAGCAACGCGTCCATCGCGTACCCGTCTGACTGAGCTGGAGATTGCGGCGGGCGTCCGGTCAAGCCGTGACCACGCTGATCGAGAGCGACCAGGCGCCGGGTGGTGAGATGGCGCGCGAGGCGATCCCAGTAATGCGCGTTGGAGCTCAGGCCATGAAGCAGAAACACGGGTGCGTCGCGCCGCGCACCAGCTTCAGGGCTCCAATCGAGGTAATGAATGCGGACGCCGCCTCGCTCGAGCCATCCGTCAGCCGGTTCTGTCACCGGGCCCTAGCCTAGCCCGCCGCGGCCGCCACTTTTTCCTGCACTTGCGCCGGCTCGCCCTGACTTGCGGCCGGCCGCCGGCGTCGCCTGATGAGCAGCGTCGTCAGCGCTGTGAAAGCGAGGACTGCGAGCGGCACATACAGGGTGGTCTTCATGGCGTCGATGAACGCGCTCACGAAGACGTCGTGGGCAAGAACGCTGATCTGATGCTGCACAGCGGGCGGGAGGCCGGCGGGCAGCTTGGCTCCGTTCTGGCCCGTGCCGATCTCGAATCCGTTGCTCGAAACCGAGCTGAATGCGGCCACGAACTGGGCCCGGAAGGCTTCCGGCAGCGCGCCCGCGTGACTGACCGCCTGGTCGTGCAACGTGGTCGCAAGGTGGTTCTGCAGCAAGGCGCCGATGACAGCGCTGCCGATCGCGGCACCCAGCTGCCGCGTGGTGTTGAGGATGCCCGATGCCGCGCCCGACATCTGCGGGGAGATGTTGCGCATCGCCACGGTGGTCATGGGCGCAAAGGTCATGCCCATGCCCGCTCCGGCCACGATCGCCGGCCCGAGGAAGTTGATCCATGTCGAGTCGGGCCCGGCCACGTAGATCAGCCAAACGAAGCCGGCCGTGAACAGCGAGATGCCGGTGGTAAGGATGTACTTGGCCCCGACCTTGTCTGCATACCGACCCGCGAAGGGTGCCGTGAACATGGAGGTGAGGGACATCGGGGCCAGGGTGAGTCCGGCCGTCAGCGCTGAAAAGCCGCGCACGGACTGCAGATAGATGACGATCGGCAGGAACAGGCTGAGCATGCCGAAGCTGATGGCCGCTGCGATCCAGTTGGCGACCGCGAAGTTTCTATCCCGGAACAGAGACAGAGGCACCAGAGGCTCGGCCTGGAAGCGCTCCCAGACGAGGAACACAGCAATGAGCGCGACACCGCCGATGATCACTTCCGGGATCGTCACCCCATTGGAGCCGATCTCACCCCAGTTGTAGCGCTGGCCTTCGATGAGGCCGAAGACGATCGCGAAGAGGCCTGCGGTGGCGAGCACGATGCCGAGGATGTCCCAACCGTGCCGGCGCCCCGTCCGGAGGTCGGGGATGATCGCGAACGTTGCGATCAGCGCCGCAATTCCGATGGGGACGTTCACGAAGAAGATCCACTGCCAGCTGATGTAAGTGACGATGGCGCCCCCGACCGTGGGCCCGGCGATCGTCGCGAGTCCCGCCACGCCGCCCCAGATTCCGAACGCGGCGCCGCGCCGCTCGGGCGGAAAGAGTGTGGTGATGATGGCCAGGGTCTGTGGCGTCAATACGGCGCCGCCGATGCCCTGGAGGATGCGGGCGGCGATGAGCTCGTTCGCGTTCTGCGAAAAGCCGCACAACGCCGAAGCGACCGTGAAGACGAAAAGGCCGACCGCGAACAGGTTGCGCTGTCCGTAGAGGTCACCGAGCCTGCCTGCGGTGATCAACAGCACCGCATAGGTCAGGATGTAGGCGTTCAACACCCACAAGATCTGATCGAGGGTGGTGTTGAGCCCGGCGCTCATGGCCGGGATGGCCACGTTGACGATCGTGGTGTCCAGGAGGATCATGAAGAACCCGCTGGTCAAAACCACCAGGACCAACCAGGGGTTAGTGCGCGCCTGTGCCATGACTTCTCCTTAACATCTCGTGGCCGGGATCGATTCCGACCTTCCACTCCAGCTTGCCGTCGACAATTTCCTGTTCGAGCTTGCGGACCCATTTGCGCTCGGCGTCGAGCATCGCGATCTTGTGTTCGATCTCGATGAGCGCCAGACGCGTCAAGCCTTGCTTGCGCAGCTCTGCCAGCACGTGTTCGAACTTCGTGACTTGGGCCTCGAGCAGTGCGGCGCGTTCGTGGAGGTGGCTTGCCGCCTCGGACGCTGCGAGGTGGTGCATGAACAGCAAGCCGGCGACGAACTGCGGGTACTCGCGAGTGGGCTTGCGGAGCAGCTCCCCCAGGGTGCGGGTCAGCACCTCTTGCCCCGCATCCGTGAGCTTGTAGATGGTCCGCTCAGGCCGGCGACCTTCCTTTTCGCGCTCGATCGGGAGGATCCAACCTTTGCGCTCGAGCACGTCGACGGTGTGGTACAGCGTCCCGAAGTTGAGGCGGATGAACTCGTCGTGGTGCCGAACGCGCATGGTCGATGCCATCTCATAGGGATGCATAGGGCACTCGTCGAGCAGCTCTAGAATCGAAAGCGCCAGCGGAGAGGAGACCTCTAGTTCCAGCCCACCCATATACTTCATATGGAGTATATGGGCTTCAGATATACGAAGTCAAGTACCCCGCGTGGGGTGTCTTAACGGGCGGGGTTGGAGCTGCTGAGCGAATTGGATAGCCTGCCCGCGAGGTGTGCAGGCTCGGGGGAGGGGAGCCAACCGGGAATGGAGGGCCCGATAAAGGTATGCCCGCTCGGCCGCAACCGCCGTCGGCGACGAGGGGTAGTTACCGTTGATGTATGCCCAGGGAGGGGCCGAAGCGCCCGCCATGACCGGGACGCCCGACGCGCGAGCCATAGCGGCCGGCCAGCTCATCCGGCAGGCCACCGGCGGCGACCTCGATGCGTTTGAGGAAGTGGTCCGCCGTCTGCAGCGGCGCGTGTACGGCTTCGCCTACCAGCACCTCAGAGATCTCGACGAGGCTTACGACCTCACGCAGGAGATCTTCGTCAAGCTCTATCGCAACCTTGCCCGCTACGACGCTGAGCGCCCGTTTGAGCCCTGGTTCTGGAAGCTGGCCGCCAACACCACGATCAACTACCGGCGCAAGCGCGTGCCGTTGCCCACCGATCAATCAGCGGACCAGGGGATCGCCGGCGCGGCACCGCAGGCGCCCTCACACGATCCCGTCCTCGTGGACGCGCTGGCCCAGCTCGACCCGGCTTATCGCCTGCCCATCCTTCTCCACTATTACGCGGACCTCCCGCTCAAGCAGGTCGCCCGGAGCCTGAACCTCACGATCCCGGCGACCAAGTCGCGACTCCACCGCGCCCGCGCTCTGCTTCGCAACTCGTTGGCGGAGTCCGAGGAGGTCGACGCCTGATGACCGCCCTCGCGTGCGCGCGCGTGCGCGTCCTCTTAGAGGCATACGTCGACGGCGACCTGGCGCTCAGCGATCCAGCGGGCGCGCAGGCCGTACGCGACCACCTCCTCACGTGCGCAGACTGCCGCCGCCAGCATGAGCAAGCGGTCTCGCTGCCATTCCGCATGAAGGCCCTTCGCTCACCGGCACCGCCCCCTGCCTTGATCGCGGCCGTGATGGCCTCGATCGCGCCGCTGCCGCAGACCTCTCGCCGCGCCTGGGGCCTGTTGATCCCCGAAGCGCTTCTCGGGGCGTTCATCCTCTGGTATCTGTCCGGCCTTGAAGGCCTGAGCGCCATCGCCTCGGGGGCGTGGAGCGACCTCCAGGGTCTCGCGTTCTGGGGCTCGGGCTCCGCACCTCTGCCCAGCGTCCCGGTGGCCGACGTGCTGCTGCTGGGCGCATTCATCGCGCTGACTGCCATCGCGGCCTACCACCTATCGGTGCTCAGCAGGCTCGACTCGACGTCTACACCTCAACTTCGCGAGAGCCGCCGCGCTTGAGCGAACAGGACGACAGCGAAGGCGCGTCGACGGATGACGCGCCACAGACGCCTGCGCCATCTGAACCAACGACGGCCGGCCCGCCGCCCTTCTGGCGTCGCTGGGGTTGGGCGCTCCTGGTCGCGGCGCTCGCGGTGCTGGGCGTGCTGCTGGCGATCGCCGACACTGCGCTCTACGGGCCCTCGCTTGGCCCATACGCGACCTTCTTGATCGGTCCGTCTCAGGTCATCTCCCTTCCGCTCAACAGCCCAGCTCCCGAGCGATTCATTCGGACGCGGCTGCCTGAGCACGTGCCGTTCGCGCCGTTCGGCCGGCACGTCACGTTCAGTCCGTGGCAGGCGCTGCGCGCCTTCTTGAGCAACGGCGCCGGCCTCGTGCTGCTTGCACTGGGAATGCTCCTTCTGTTTCCGGGCCGAGCGCGGGTCGCGGTCCAGCGGCTCGAAGGCCGGCGCGGGCCCGAGATCGCTCTCGCAGCGGGGGTCGCAACGTTCCTGCTCGCGTTGGGCGTCGTCGCCCTGCTGCGCTTCACGCTGATCTTCCTGGCGGTCATCCCCGCCGTCTTGATCGTCGCCCTGGCGGCCGCTATTTTCGGCGTCGCCTGCATCGGGCTCGCGTTCGGGCGCCTCCTGGAGCGCCGGCTTGGTCTCGGCCACGCACACCCATTGCTGGCCGCGCTGGTGGGCGCCCTGGTCGTCTTCGATCTGGCGGTCATTCCTTATATCGGGGCGGTCGCGCTGGCCGCGGTCGCGATCGGTGGTCTCGGGCTCGCAGTGGTCACGCGCTTCGGATCCGAAGCTGCATGGTCCTTCCGCGACCTCGACTGGTGATGTCAACAGCAATGGAGGTGAGCGACGCATGCTGAAGAACACAAGACTGGTGGTCGCTGCCCTGGCGGCGATCGCATTGGTGCTCGGCGGCCTGATCTACCGCGACGTTTTCGTCGGCACCAAGAGCGCCGGCAACGCAGTCAATCTGTACACGGTCGCCCGCCGGACGGTGACTGCGAGCGTCACCGGCACGGGCAACCTGGTGCCGATGCAGCAGGCGAACGTGAGCTTCAAGGTCAGCGGGACTTTGACCGAGATCGACGTGCTGGTCGGCGATCATGTCGCAGCTGGGCAGGTACTGGCCCGAATCGATGCGACTCCTGAACAGAATGCGCTTGCCAGCGCCGAGGCCAATCTGGCGATGGCGCAGGCGAACCTCCAATCGGCCGAGACGCCGTTGACCGCAAGCCAGATCACCCAGCTTCGAGACAACGTCGCCAACGCCCAGCAGTCATACAACGACACGGTCGCGCAGGTGAATGCGACCAACACTCTGGACACCGCTCAGGTCACAAGCGATCAGAGCCAGCTGACCACCGACCAGCAAACGCTGACGTTCAATGCCGCCTACCAGGCGGCCAAGCAAACTCTCACGACCGACCAGACCACGCTTCAGACGGCTATCACTCAATTCAACGCCGACGGGTGCAAGACCCAGACCTACCCGTATTCAGGGCCATGCGTGGCCGACTTCACCGCGGTCTCCGCCGCTCAAAGCAAGGTCAACGCCGACCTGGTGGCCGTGAATGGATACACGGTCCAGGTCAACGCCGACCAGACCAAGCTCAACCAGGACACAGCCAAGCAGCAGGCGGACGCGAGCAGCGGCCAGCGCAGCATCAACCAGGCCTCGGCATCGTTGACGGGTGCCCAGGACAACCTGAACACACAGACGGAGAGCAAGCCCAATCAAATTCTTTCCGCCCAGGCGCAGTTGGCGAGCGCGCAGGCCGCGCTGGAGTCGGCCCAGCAAGACCTGACCAACACCACGCTTGTCGCGCCGATGGAGGGAGTGGTCAACAGCATCAACGGCGTCGTCGGGGAAACCGCCATCACTGGTTCCGGCACCACCGCGGAGGCTCCGGGGACACAAGCTCCACTGCCCACGAGCGGGACGTCGAGCGCCTTCATGGTCATCGGCAACGTCAGCGCGATGGAGGTCGTGATCCCGTTTGCCGAATCTGACGCCTCCAGGCTGGCCTTCAACCAGGACACGATGGTCACCTTCGACGCGGTTCCGAACCTGGCGATCAGCGGGCACGTCGTCGCGGTGGCGAGCGCGGCAACCGTTCAGAGCGGAGTCGTCAACTACTACGCCACGGTGGCCCTGAACCAGACCAACCCGGCGCTCAAGCAAGGCATGACCACCAACGCGACCGTGACTGTGAGCAAGGCGACGAATGCGATCGTCGTGCCCAACCTCTCGATCACAAGGCTCGGTGGCCAGGCCTACGTCAACACCTATATCAGCGGCAAAGAAGTCCAGACCATGATCCAAACGGGCGTCGTCGGCGACCAGTTCACTGAGGTCACCGGCGGTCTCAACGAGGGCGCACAGGTGGTCATCCCCACACTCAAGGTGTCGAGCTCGAGCGGCGGTACCCGCTTCGGAGGAGGAGGCGGGGGGACCGTCCGCATCGGCGGATGATCAAGCTCGAGGCGGTCTCGAAGACCTACCGCATGGGCAGGGTCGAGGTGCAGGCCCTGCGCGGCGTCGACCTCCTTGTCGAGAGTGGGGATTTCGTCGCCATCATGGGCGCGAGCGGATCGGGCAAGTCGACCCTCATGAACATCATCGGGTGCCTGGACGTGCCGACGAGCGGTCGATATTTCCTCGACGGTACGGACGTCGCCGGACTCGATGACGACCAGCTCGCCATCATCCGCAACCGCAAGATCGGCTTCGTCTTTCAAAGCTTCAACCTGATCCCGCGGACGACCGCCCTCCACAACGTCGAGATGCCGCTCATCTACGCCGGCGCGCAGAACCGCCGCCCGCGAGCGCTCGCAGCCCTCGAGTCGGTTGGCCTCGCCGATCGCGCCGGCCACCAGCCCACCGAGCTTTCCGGCGGTCAGCAGCAGCGTGCCGCCATCGCCCGCGCGCTCGTCACCAACCCGGCGATCCTGCTCGCCGACGAGCCCACGGGCAACCTCGACAGCGCGTCTAGCGTCGAGATCATGAAGCTGCTCTCCGAGCTCAATCGGGAGCAGGCGCGGACCATCGTTCTGATCACTCACGAACGCGATATCGCGGCATTCGCCAAACGGATCGTCGAGCTCCGCGATGGCCTGATCGTCACCGACGAGCGCCGGGCGGCATGAACATCTTCGAGGCGCTGCGCGTTGCCTTCGCCGGCCTACTGGCGAATCGGCTCCGCAGCTCATTGACAATGCTGGGGATACTCATCGGCGTCGCCGCGGTGATCCTGCTGGTCGCGGTGGGCAACGGCGCGAGCGTGCAGATCAACAACCAGATCCAGTCCCTTGGCGCCAACGTCATCTTCGTCTACCCGTCGAACGCCAGAGGCGCGGGCGGCGTCTCGCAAGGCTTCGGCACCAGCCAGACGCTGACAATGGCCGACGTCGACGCCATCAACAGCCGGCAACAGGATCCCGACATCGTGGCTGCGATTCCAATTGCGCAGAGCGGCGGCCAGATCACGTTTGCGAACCAGAACTACTTCGCCCCCACCACCGGCACCACCGTCGACTTTCCGCAGGTGCGCGACTACCAGATCGCCGAGGGCTCTTTCTTCACGCAAGACGACGTCACATCGCAGCATCGCGTCGTGGTCCTCGGCTCGACAGTCGTCACCAACCTCTTCGGTACCACCGACCCTGTCGGCCAGACGATCAAGATCAACCGTCAGAGCTTTCGGGTCATCGGTGTCTTTGCCGCCAAGGGCGGCTCAGGACTCGGCTCTCAGGACAACGTCGTGGTCGCGCCGATCACCGCCGTCTGGGCGTACCTGAGTGGCGGACGGGGCAAGAACATCAGCCAGATCGTCGCTTCGGCCTCGTCGGCGAACACGGTCGCGCAGGCCGAGACCGAGCTCACGACCATCCTTCTGCAGCGCCATCAGATCTCCGATCCGACCCAGGCCGATTTCCAGTTGCAGAGCCAGCAGGACATTCTGAACCAGGCCAACTCCATCGCCACCGCGCTGACCCTTGTGCTCGGAGCCATCGCCGGCATATCCCTGGTCGTAGGCGGGATCGGAATCATGAACATCATGCTGGTCACCGTCACGGAGCGGACACGCGAGATCGGGATTCGCAAGGCGATCGGCGCGAGGTGGCGTGATGTGCTCACGCAGTTCTTGATCGAGGCCATGGTCCTCAGCGGTCTGGGCGGCGCGCTGGGCATCGCCCTCGGAACTGCTCTTGCCGTGGAGGCGCCGCACATTCCAGCCATCGCGAGCTCGAGCTTTCCACCGCCGGTCGTCTCGATCCCGTCGGTGCTGCTGGCCTTCGGTGTGTCCGTCGGCATCGGACTGTTCTTCGGCATCTACCCGGCGAATCGCGCCGCGCGCCTGCATCCGATCGAAGCCCTGAGACATGAGTAATCGACCCCAAACCCATGGGTGGAGGAGTTAGTGCAATGAAGACCTACGTGGTGGTCCTGGTAGTTCTGGTCGGCGTGCTGGGCGGTTTTTACGGCGGCTACAAAGTCGGCCAGAACAACGTGACCGCAAGCGCGTCGACGGCGGGCACTCGAACGAACGTCGGTTCGGGATCGAATCCTTTCACGGGCGGCAGAGGTGTGGCCGCGGTCTGCCCTTCACCCGGTGCGACGCCGGCCGCTGGTACCGCGGGCGTGGCTCGAGGCACGGTGACCAACCTCGCGGGAACGTCGATGACTGTGACCAACACCAGCTGTGACGTGAAGGTGACGTTCGGCCCCACCGTCACCATCTCCAAGCAGGCGCTCGGCTCGACATCGGACCTGCAAGACAACCAGACGGTCACGATTACAGGCACCCGGCAGCCGGACGGCTCGATCCTGGCCCAAACGATCCAGATCGGCCCGGCGGGCGGCGGCGGCATCAGGCCAGGCACGGGCGGCGGCACCACGGGCACGAGTGGTGGTGGAGGTTAAGAGCCTCCCAGCGCCTTTTCGTACCAGCCGACATCCCAGTAGCGGTCGAACTTGCGGCCTTGCTCTGTGAAATGTGCGACCCGCTTGAACCCCAACCGCTCGTGCAGAGCGATCGAAGCCTGGTTGGGCAGAGCGATGCCGGCGTATGCCCGATGCAGGTCCTCCCGCTGGAGTTGCTTGAAGAGCTCTTCGTACAGGCGCGTTCCTGTGCCGCGCCCAACCGCGTCGGGGGCGAGGTAGATGCTGGTTTCGACGGACGTCTCGTAGGCGGGCTTGGGCCGCCAGCGACTGCTGGATGCGTAGCCGATGACCGAGGCATCCGAAACCCCGACCCGGACTTGATACCGCCCGGTGGTGTCGTAGTGACCAAACCACTCGCGCCGAGCCTCGAGAGTCATCGGCTCGAGGTCAAAGGTGAAGTGAGTCTCGACCACGTACCGGTTGTAGATGTCATTGATCTGACCCAGGTCTTGCTCCGTAGCGGGCCGCACGGTGACTTTGCCGTTGCTCAATTGGAAGCGCGCTGCCTTCGATTCACGCCACCAAGTCTATTCAGGCCGCCGAGGGCAAGTGGTCAAGGCGCCCCGGGCGCGAGAATTGGCGGGTGGACCGGATCGCGCTCCAGGGTATGTCGTTCAGCGGCCGGCATGGAGTTGGCCCCGCCGAGCGCGAGCACGCCCAACGATTCAAGGTCGACATCGAGGTGGACGTCGACCTGTCAGAGGCCGGGCGGACCGACCGGCTCACGGACACCATCGATTACAGACAGCTGCGGGCAATTGCCAAGGAGACGATCGAAGGCGAATCGGTGAAGCTGATCGAGACCCTGGCGACACGAATCGCCGAAGGTGTGCTCGCCTTGCCGAAGGTCCGGGCCGTGACTGTCCGCGTTGCCAAACGACCCGGCAGCATGTCGCCCATCGAGGCCGCGGCGGTGCACATTAGTAGGACGCGCGCATGACCATTGCGTATTTCGATTGCTTCGCGGGAATCTCCGGGGACATGACGCTTGGTGCGTTGATCGACGCCGGCGCCGATCGCAACCTGCTCGACGCCACAATCGAGGCGCTTCGCCTTGGCGACGAGGTCAGCGTCGAGGTGCGGCACGAGCAGCGGGGGCACGCGGGCGGCAAGCGGGTCATCGTCCAAACCCGGGACCGAGTCGAGCGGACTCTGCCTGATTTGCGAGCGGCTATCGCCGCGGCCGAAATCCCTGATGAGGTCAAGCGTCCGGCCCTGAGCGCGCTCGAGCGTCTGGGTGCCGCAGAGGCGAGGCTTCACGATCTCCCAGAGTCGAAGCTCCACCTGCACGAGCTCGGGGGCGCCGACACTCTGGTCGATCTGGTCGGCGCCTTCTGGCTCCTCCACAACCTGAGTGTCGTGCAGGTATATGCATCGGCGCTGCCCGCGCCCAGCGGCCGAGCCGGCCAGATGCCATTGCCCGCACCGGCGAGCGTGCGCGTACTCGAAGGTACCGGCGCGAAGTTCCAGGCCACCGACGAAACTCGCGAGCTCGTCACCCCCACCGGAGCCGCGATCCTTGCTGTCGCCGCCAAGTTCAGCCGTCCGGCGATGTCCCTGCAATCGATCGGGTATGGGATCGGCGCGCGCGAGGTCCCGGGCAACGCCCTGGCCGTCTGGATCGGTGAAGAGGTCTTGACGCAGACGGGCGTGACGATGATCGAGACCAATATCGACGACATGGCGCCCAACCTCGTCGCGGCGCTATGCGAGGACTTGATGGCCCTGGGCGCGCTCGATGTGAGCGTATTGCCGGCGGTGATGAAGAAAGGCCGCCCTGGTCACGTGCTCGCGGTCATGGCGACGTCCGACACCGTGGCATTGCTCACCGACCATGTCCTCCGCCACAGCACCACGCTCGGCGTCCGGCTCACCGAGGCCGATCGTGTCATCGCCCAGCGCAGGATGATCGAGGTCAAGACGGAATTCGGTGTCGCCCGCGCCAAGGTCAAAGAGATTGGGGGCAACGCCATCGATGTAGCGCCTGAGTACGAGGACTGTCGCCGCCTGGCTCGGGAGTCAGGCCGCGATCTGAGTGTGGTCATGCGCGCGGTAACCACAGCCGCGAGAAAGGAAGTGGGGCTGGACTAGAGCGCCTCTAAAAGCAGTGCCTGTGTGGCACCCGCGACAATTAGTTGTGTGACTGCTCGCGTGCTCGACGGTAAGGCTGTGGCGCAGCAAATCTTCGATGACATCGCCACCAAGGTGGGCGCTCGCGTGGCGATGGGCAAACCGCGCCCCAAGCTGGCGACGGTCATCGTCGGCGACGACCCGGCCTCGGCACTCTACGTTCGCAGCAAGCAAAAGAATGCACGGCAAGTCGGCATCGATTCGGTTGACCACCGGCTGCCAACCGAGGCATCGACTGAGCAACTGCTCGAGCTGATCGGCACCCTGAATCGGGATGAATCAGTCAGCGGCATCCTGGTACAGCAACCGCTGCCGAATCACATCGATCTGGTTCAGGTCGTGATCGCGGTGGACCCGGTCAAGGACGTGGACGGGTTCCATCCGTACAACGCGGGCCTGGTTGCTCAAGGCCTACCAGGCGGAATCGAGCCGTGCACGCCTAGCGGAATTGTCGAGCTCCTTGATCGCGGCGGGGTGCGCATCGAGGGCGCCAATGCGGTCGTGGTCGGCAGGAGCAACATCGTCGGCAAGCCGACCGCATTGCTTCTGCTCAGGCGGAATGCCACCGTGACCGTTTGTCACACGCGGACCAAAGACCTTGCCGGCCACACCAGGAATGCGGACATTCTCGTGGCCGCGGCCGGACAACCCAACCTGATCACCAAGGACATGGTCAAACCGGGGGCCGCGGTTGTCGATGTGAGCGCGAATCGAGCTGATGGCACTCAGGTCGGCGATCTGGGTCCGGGGGTGGAAGAGGTCGCGGGATGGCTCACGCCGAATCCCGGCGGAGTCGGGCCGATGACGCGGGCGATGCTGGTGCGGAATACCTACGAGGCCGAGGTCCGCCGCCGCCCATAACGGCCCGCATGCACCCTTAACAGGCAGGGTTGGGAGGTAGCGCGAGCTCGTGATTGAATTCGAACGCTAGGTCGGCCGGGCTCTGGGGGAGGGGAGGGCCCCGAAGGGGCGGAGGGATTTTTTGAGGGCCGCGAGAATTAGCGCGTGACCTATCCCGAAGCGCTCGCGTACATCTCCCGGATCGGCCGCTTCGGGATGAAGCTCGGCACCGAGCGCACGCGGGCGATTCTCGATCGGATAGGCAGGCCCGATCGTGGCCTCACCGGCGCGCTCATCGCGGGTACCAACGGCAAAGGCTCGACGGGGGCTTGCCTTGCCTCGATCCTGCAGGCTGCCGGCCATGTCGTCGGTTTCATGCCCAAGCCGCACCTCGTGTCTTACACCGAACGCATCCAGATCGATGGGATCCCGATCACCGAACGCGACTTCGCTCAGACGCTCGAGGACCTCAAGCCCACGCTGGACGTGATCGCCGCTGAAATGGGACCGGCGACGGAGTTCGAGATGCTCACGGCGATGGCGCTCGCCTACCTGGCGCCTCGCGTCGACCGCCTGGTTTGCGAGGTCGGACTCGGTGGCCGGCTCGATGCCACCAACGCGCTCGACCTAGGCGTCGCCGTCATCACCAACGTTGACCTCGACCATCAGAAATACCTGGGCGACACCATCGAGGAAATTGCCAGAGAGAAGGCCGCGATCATCAAAGCCGGCAACCGCGTTATCACCGGCTGCGAAGGCGCCGCGCTTGCAATCGTTGAGGACTACGCGCGGAAGGCAGGAGCCGCGCTATGGCGCCTCGGCGAGGAGATCCAGGTGGAATCGACGTCCAGGGGTTGGGACGGCCATCTCGTCACCGTCGCCGGTCCCGGCTTCGAGCATCGACAGCTCGCCGTCCCGTTGGTGGGCGACTACCAGCCCGCCAACGCCGCCCTGGCGGTGGCGACCGCGCATGCGCTCGACGATGTCACTGACGATGCCGTACGCCAGGGCCTCGCACAGACGATCTGGCCCGGGCGCCTGCAAGTGATCGCCACGAGACCGCGCGTGATTCTCGACGGCGGGCACAATCCTGCGGCGATGACCAAATCAGGAGTTTCGCTGCGCCGCCTGATCGGTTCCGAGCGACTGGTCACCGTCTTTTCGATGCTGAGCGAGCGCGATCCCGCTGCACTCCTGGCCGCCCTGCAAACCCTCCGGCCTGACCGTGCCGTGTTCACCGAAGCAACAAGCGCCGGCGGCCACTCGGTTCCGGCAGTAGAGCTGGCTTCGATATTCGGCCACGACGCCGAGGCAGTCCTACCTCCGCAGGCGGCACTCGATCGTGCCCGGGAGCTTGCCGGCGTGGACGGCAACGTGCTCGTGTGCGGCTCGCTCTACCTGGTGGGTGAGATCCTGGCCCTGCGCGAGTGATGGCCCGACCGGTTGTCAATTGCCCCTGAAGGGGCGAACATGCAGCACGTGAACGACCAGAGGTTCTACCGCAGCAGCAATCGGATCCTTGGCGGCGTATGCGCCGGACTCGCAGAAGGGTTTCACGTCGATGCGCTGTGGGTGCGCGTCGCATTTCTGCTGCTCGTATTCGTCCAGGGTCTCGGTCTCTTCATTTACGTAGTCCTGTGGCTGGTGATGCCGGAGCGCCTGGAGGGTGGTGGTCAAAGGAGCGGCTTCGACGCCATGATGGTCGACGTCAGGCGCATCTGGGGCGAGCTCCAGCGTCAGCTTGGAAGCGGTTCACGTCCAGCGGCGTCCCCGCCGGGCAGCGCGTCCGCGTCGGCACCGGCGTCGACCGATTCGCCGCAGCCGTCAGCGGGACCCGCCGCGACCCACGCCGGCTGGCGAGACCCGACGTTGTTGTTCGGCGTGATCCTCGTGGTCATCGGTGTTGGTGTCCTCGGCAACAACATCGGAATCATCAACTGGTCGGTGGTATGGCCCGCCGGATTGATCACCCTTGGCATCGTGATCATGGTTCGCAACCTCGAGCGGCGGGCCTGACCCGAATCAGGCACCGCCCGGTGACTCTCCAGTTCAACGCTGACTGATCAGTTTCTGAAGGTCGATCTTCCAGTCGCGACGCGGGCCGCGAGCGAATGTGAAACAGAGGTAGATGCAGCCCGCGATCATCGGCAGGAGCAGGATCAAACCCAGCAGGACCCAAAAACCGCCCGCCGTGATGGCGATGCCGCCGAGCAGAATCGCCGCCAGCACCAGGCCGGATGCACCAACGAGCAACTCGCCGGCGTTGTGAACCTTCTCAGCCGCTGGAGTCACCACCGGCGGCGCAGGCGTGGTGGGTCGGGAGTGGCTGAACGTCGCCACCAGCCCGTACAGCAAGAGGCCGACGCCGGCAAGGCCGGCCAGGAGAGTGACGACCTCGTAGATGAGGCCCTCACGCGTATCGGCGACGCGGGTCGCGGCCGCGAAGGCGACCACAATGAGAACCACGCCTGCCCCCAACGCCGGCCGGCGCATCCTATTTGGAGCCGGCGATGAGGTTGGCCCGCAACCTGCGCATGCCTTTCAGCCATCGGTCGTAGTCCTGGGCTTTGCGGCTGAAGTAATCCGCGACCTCAGGGTGAGGAAGGATCAAGAATCTCTCGTTTCTGATGCCTTCGACCACAACGTCGGCCACCTGCTCGGGCTCGAGGGCGCCGGTGGTCAGGAAGTCGGTGCCGAGCAGCCGGCGCTCGGCGGCGAGCATGTCAGTCCTCACGCCTTGCGGGCACAGGCAAGACACCCGGATCCCCTCGTCTCCATGTGCGATGGCCAGCCACTCGAAGAATGAGAGCGCCGCGGCCTTCGTCACCCCATAGGGAGCGGCGAAGACATGGTTGAGGAGCCCAGCCGCGGATACGGTGCCCAGCAGATAGCCCTCCTTGCGATCGAGCATCCCGGGCAGGACGTGGCGCGCCACGAACACGTGCGACATCAGGTTCACGTCCCAGATGCGCTGCCAGTCCGCTGTGGTCGCCTCGGGTCCTCCCGCGACCGCGATCCCGGCGTTGGAGCAGAAGATATCGATCCGGCCCCACGCGCCCAGGACTTTTTCCACAAGCGCGGCGATCTGTTCTTCTTGCGAGACATCGCATGTGATGGCCACGCCGCCGATCTCCCTCGCGACCGTCTCAGCGCCGTGCGCGTCGGTGTCGGCCACGATCATCGCCTTGGCGCCCGCACTCGCGATTCTCCGCGCGAGTGCTCGGCCGATGCCTCGAGCGCCGCCCGTGACGACGACGACTCGATCAGCTACTTCCACCTTGCGAGTCTATCGCTCGAGGCTTAAGTGACGGTCCGGGGATGAAGCCTGAGCGACCCTGA
>DMCH01000074.1:29765-34635 GCA_003446775.1 Chloroflexota bacterium | reverse complement strand
GAGCCCGGACTCGATCGCTCGCAGGGGCCGCCGGCCAGGCGACCTGCGGGTGGTGGTCCGCCGCCCGACCAAGCTGCCCCGGACGCTAGGCGCTCCGGCGCTGTTCGCGGCGTCCTACGGCAACGTAGGCTCGAGCATCTACTACGCGCTAGGCGTCACCGCGGCGTTTGCGCTCGGTCTCACGCCGCTGGCGCTCATCCTGGCCGGCATGATCTTCGTCAGCACGGCGCTCAACTACGCGGAGGGCACCGCCGCCATCCCCCATGCCGGCGGGAGCTCGAGCTTTGCGCGACGTGCCTTCAACGACCCCATCGGATTCCTCGTCGGGTGGGTTCAGCTCCTCAACTACATGGCGACCGTATCGATCTCGTCTTACTTCGCGATTAGCTACCTGGGGGTCTTCGGCAAGTACGTACCGCTCTTCCAGCAGCTCAAGACCGACGAACCATCGCACGTGGCCGCCACAGTCGTGCTCATCGCCGTCCTCATCGTGGTCAACGTCATCGGGATCCAGGAATCGAGCGCACTCAACCTGGTGCTCGCGATGACCGACCTGGTCACCCAGTTTGCCCTCGTGATCCTAGGCCTCTTCTTCCTGCTCAAGATCCGGACGGTCATCGACCACATCCACTGGGGCATCGCGCCGACGTGGGGCAACTTCCTGGCCAGCATCTCGATCGCGATGGTGACGTACACGGGCATCGAGACCATCTCCAACCTTTCGGAGGAGGCCAAGAATCCGGGGCGCTCGGTGCCGCGCGCGACGTACGCGGTCATAGTGGCCGTGCTTTTCGTCGCCGCGTTTCTGCCCACCATCGGAGTGAGCGTCTTTCCGGTGCATCCCGACGGCCACGGCGGATACATCACCGACCTTGCCACGACCTGGAAGTCCGACCCGGTGGCCGGGATCGTCACCGGATTTTCCGTGGTCTCACAGACACTTGCGTTCTGGGCAGGGATTTGGGTGGGATTCCTCGCCTTCACGATCTTGCTGATCGCTACCAATGCAGGGCTGATCGGCATCTCGCGCCTCAGCTACTCGCTCGCCGGGGCGGAGATGCTGCCCCGCGGGTTCGCCGCGCTGCACCCCAAGTTCAAGACTCCGTACGTGTCGATCATCTTCTTCGGTGCGCTCGCCGCAATGCTCGTCCTTGCAGGCATCCTCCTCCATGGCAAGGAGATCGACCTCATGAGTGCCGTCTATGCATTGGCGGCCACCTTCGCTTTCTGCTCGGCGCATCTCTCCGTGATGCGCTTGCGATTTATCGAACCGGCCCTATACCGGCCCTATCGCATGCCGTTCAACATCAAATTCGGCCGCGACAGCATCCCCGTTCTCTCGCTGGTCGGCGCGCTAGCCATCGGGACCGTGTTCACGCAGCTCCTGTTTCAGAACATCTCCAACTCGTCGTGGATCTATCTCGGCTGGCTGATGCTCGGCGTCCTCAGCTGGGTCGTTTACCGCACCTATCGAAAGCAGCCCCTCTGGGAGCCGCTGGAGGTGCCGCCGCCTCCCGACCGCGAGATCGAGCACCTGCCGGCCGAGCCGATGCCGCAGATCGCCCGGTACAAGCACGGGCGCCGCATCCCTGCTCACGCGGCCGCCACTCCTCACCGGGGCCGCCCCCACCGCCGTTCCTGGCGTGTCGGCTGGGAGCTCTACTGGAAGCGGCACGGCAACGTGCGCGGCGCCTTGATCGTCGTCGTTTTCGCTGCGGTCAGCGGGCTGGCGGTTTGGCTCGACCTCTCCCCGTACGATCCAACCGGACCAGGCCTGGGATGGTCGCCCGGAATCGTGCTCGTCGCGCTGATCGCGGCTTATCTGTTGAACCGAGGCCACCTCGAGCAGTGAGTCAGGCCTGAAGCCGGTATCCGACCCCCGGCTCGTTGACGATGTAGCGCGGGTTGGCCGGATCGTCGCCGAGCTTCTTGCGGATCTGCGCCACCACGTAACGAGTGTTGTATTTGTCGCCGACCGCGTACTCGCCCCAGACCTGTCGCAGCAGGGTCGTGTGCGTGACGGGCTTGCCGGCGTGCAGAGCGAGGTAGCGCAGCAGCTCGTACTCGGTCGGGGTCAGCTTCACGGCGCGCCCGCCCGCGGTCACGGACCGCCGGGCGAGATCGATCTCCAGGTCACCCGCGCGGATGACTGGCTCGCCGGCCGACAGATCGGCTTGCCTCCGCAGCACCGCTCTGATCCGCGCCACCAGCTCGTCGGTCCCAAACGGCTTGACGACGTAATCGTCCGCGCCCGCATCGAGGGCGCGAACTTTGTCCTTCTCGCCCGGCATCACGCTGACTACGATCACTGCGGCGCGCGTCGCGGGCCGGAGCGCGCGCAGGGTGGCGAACCCGTCCATGCCCGGCAGGCCGAGGTCGAGCAGGATCACGTCGGGGCGCCATGCCGCGGACTCGCGCAAGGCCTCCTCCCCGGTGCCCACCGCCCGCACGTCGAAGTCGTGGTAGCGCAGCCCGGTGCGCAGCGCGCGCTGCATCTCGACCTCATCGTCGACGACCAACACGCGACCGCTCATCGCGTGGCGGCGATGCGGGCGAGGGGCAGCGTGAAAGTGAAGCGCGGACCGCGTCTGCGGTTCTCGGCGCGGATGGTGCCGCCGTGCGCCTCAACGACCCGCTTGCTGATCGCGAGCCCAAGGCCGCTGCCTCGCGCGCGCCGGCTCCAGAATGTTTCGAAAACGCGCTCGAGGTCCGTCGGTGCGATCGCGGGCCCGTCGTTCTCCACCCACGCGGTGAGCCTCTCTTCGTTCGTGCTCGCCCCCACGGTGATCCGCCCATCGGCGGGCGCCCACTCATTCGCATTCTCGATCAGGTTCGTAAGCACGCGCCCGACCTGCAGCTCGTCGACCTCGACCGGGGGCAGGTCGTCCGCGATCTCGAGCGTGACCTCGCGTCCTTTGAGGACGGGACGCAGCTGGTGCAGCGCGGTCCCGACCAGGTCCTCGAACTGATGCGGCTCGCGCTCGAGCTCCACGCCGGCCTCCAGGCGCGACAGGGCGAGCATGTCGCCGACCAGCCGATCCAGCCGGCTCGCCTGGTTGTCCATATCACCCAGCAGCTCGCGCTGCTCCGCCTGCAAGCCTGCCTGGGGAGCCATCAGCGCGGTGAGCCCTGCCCGCAGCGAAGCGATCGGGCTCTTGAGCTCGTGTGAGAGAGACGAGAGGATGGCGGCCTTCAACCGGTCCGAGGCCTCGAAGCCGCGCGCGCGCTCGGCCTCCAGCACGGCCCGGCGGCGGTCGAGCAGCAGGTCGGCGAGGCCGACGAGCGCCGCGAGCATGCGCAGGTCGCCGGGATCCGAGCCGCCGGGGTCGATCGTCATCACCGCCACCCCGCTGACCAGAGGCACGTACGCGGGCTCCTTGCTCTCCGGACTCGTCCTCATCAACCGCACGGCGCCATCCGAAAGGGCAACGCCGATCGGATGCTTGTTTTCGTAAGACCACGCCGCCTGGCGGAGCTCGTCCGCACTTACGTCGCCGCCGGCCAACGGTATGGCCGAGCCGAAATCCATGGCCACGAGCGCGAACCGGCTCACACCCTGAAGGCGCACCGCCCGCTCGCTCAACAGGCCGAGAGCCACTGTGACCTCAGGCGAGCGCAGGGCGGCTGTGGCCAGCTCGTACATGGCCCGCTCGTCGGCGGCCAGAGCCTCGGCGGCGCTCTGGGTGCGGCGCAGCGAACCCGCGAGCTGGCCGGTGACGAGGGCGACCGCCAGCAGCACGACGAGCTCCAGCAGCTCGGTCTGGCCCCTGACCGCGAAAGTCCCGACCGGGGGGACGAAGAAGTAGTCGTAGAGCAGGAAGGCGGCGACGCTGCCCGCGACCGCGGGCCCTCTTCCCCACGTGGCGCCGAGCCAAAGGACCAGCAGCAGGTAGAGCGCGCTGAGCCCCGGGACTTCGAATCGCATCGAGACCAGGCCGATGGCGATCGTGACCACCACGGCCCCGGCGATCGCAACTACATATGGGGCCGCGCGCCTCGTCATGGCGCAAACAATACGGGCGGTGCGCCGGGGTTAAACCGCACCCGCCATGGCCAGCTCTGCAGCCCGGTTGGCGTAACCGGGATGCGAAGGCCGCGCCACCCGAAACCAGGCGAGCGTCTCCGCGAGTGCATCCTCCAGCGCCGAAGGCTCGAATCCCAGCTCGCGACGAGCCTTGTCAAGGTCGTAGCCTGCCGAACGACGCGGATCGGGACCATATGGACTTGCGTCAGGCGGCAGGTCGGCGAAGGGAATCGGGTGCATGCGAGCCGGCACGCCCAGAACTCTGGCGATGGCTTCGATCAGGTCCCTCAGGCTCACCCCTTCGAAGGCGGCGTTGTAGGCCTTTCGCGTCGTGTCCTTGCGTAGGTCGCACGCAAGCGCGCACGCGAAGCCGATGTCCTTGACCCAGGCGAGTCCCGCCTGGCGTTCGTATGATTCCGCCGGCACCAGGAGCGGACCGCCGTCCGCGACGCGCTGGATGTACGCCGCGATCCTGAGCGTCCAGTCGGCAGGGCCGAAGATGGCCGGAGGGCGGACGACCGTCCAGGGAAAGTCGCTCGTGCGCGCGAGCATCGTCTCGCACCAGCGCTTGCCCTCCAGATAGTCGAGCCCTCCCGTTGGCTCACCCTCGAGCGGGACGAAATCCTCCTCGCGCGCCGGCTTGCCGTTGAGATTTGGATACACGCCGGTCGATACGAAGATGTACCGCTCGCCTTTGAAGGTCCTCGTTACCGCCTCCACCTGACTGGGCAAATAGCAGGCGAGGTCGAGCAAAACGTCGGGCTGCACGCTATCGA
Source organism: Chloroflexota bacterium (assembly GCA_003446775.1). GTDB lineage: Bacteria > Chloroflexota > Dormibacteria > Dormibacterales > Dormibacteraceae > UBA10449. The sequence continues at coordinate 29,835 of DMCH01000074.1, read as the reverse complement.
TCGCTTGGCGCAGCTGGTCCTCGTCGGTGCGGTCGAACGCGACGTAGCTGGTGAAGACGCCGTACGGCCG
>DMCH01000074.1:27218-29571 GCA_003446775.1 Chloroflexota bacterium | reverse complement strand
GGCAACGCGTCTTTCAGCGTGCGTTCGAGGTTGTCGAGTAGATCCTTCGCCGCCGGCTGGGCGAGCACGAATTCGCGCACTCGCGGATCGCGGCCATCGAGCGGCCGCAGCTCATCCACCCAGTAGGGATTGTCGAGCAGCCGAACGTCGACGACCCAGGCGGCGCCTTCCGGAATGCCTCGCTTGTAGCCGAACGCGAGGCAGGTGATCAGCATGCGTTCGCGGGACTTGAGCTGCTGCGCCAGCTCGCGCAGCTGCGCGACGTCGACNNGCCTACGAACCCGGCGCCGCCGAGCACGAGTGCTCTGGTCAATCCAGGTCGCGCGGGGTGAACTCGACGTCCACGCCATCAAGGCGTTCGAGCCGCGCGGCCATCTCCTTGGCCATCGCGACCGAACGATGCCGGCCGCCGGTGCAGCCGAACGCGACGATCAGCTGCGAGCGGCCGCGCTCGCGGTAGTGAGGCAACGCGTCTTTCAGCGTGCGCTCGAGGTTGTCGAGCAGATCCTTCGCCGCCGGCTGGGCGAGCACGAATTCGCGCACTCGCGGATCGCGGCCATCGAGCGGCCGCAGCTCATCCACCCAGTAAGGATTGTCGAGCAGCCGAACGTCGACGACCCAGGCGGCGCCTTCCGGAATGCCTCGCTTGTAGCCGAACGCGAGACAGGTGATGAGCATGCGTTCGCGGGACTTGAGCTGCTGCGCCAGCTCGCGCAGCTGCGCGACGTCGACGCGGTGATGCGCGCGGTCATGGCTGCCGCCGGCCTTGCCGTCATCAGGGCCGACGTGGACCAGGACGTATCGGATGCCGCGCGCATCGGCGTCCTTGAGGATGACCGCGCCGTCTCCACGGAGCGGGAGCACCCCGTCGGCGTCGTCAAACGGCGAGAGCCAGCGGGCGAGCTGGAATCCCGTATCGATGAAGACGCCGACTGCTTCCTCGAGCTCGGGCTCGGAGGTGCCGCCCACGATCACCAGAGTCACGGTGCGACGGCTTCCGGCCGCGACTCTACCGTCAAAGTGTTTCTTTGAGCCTCTTGGCCAGACGCTCCGGGACGCCCAGTGCCACGATGTCCTCCACGGCCGCTTCGCGAATCGCCTGCACGGAGCCGAAGTGTCGCAGCAGAGCGCGCTTGCGTGCAGGCCCGATGCCCTCGACCGAGTCGAGGGGCGACGTCAAGGCCTTGCGCGCGCGAACCTTGCGGTGGTGCGTGATGGCAAACCGATGCGCCTCGTCGCGAATGCGCTGAACGAGGAACATCCCCGGTGAGTTCCTCTCCTGCACGATCGGCTCCGAGCGGCCCGGCGCGAATATCTCCTCGTGCTCCTTGGCCAGGGCGAAGGTCGGGATGTCCGCGTAACCGGCCGACTCGAGCACCTCGAGCGCGGCGCTGAGCTGCCCCTTGCCGCCGTCGATCAGGATGAGGTCCGGCCGGCTGGTGAACGAGCGATCTCCAACCACGTCGGCATCCTCTCGGCGCTGCGCGGACTCCAGCCGCTCCAGCCGGCGCCGCAGCACCTCCTGGAGCATCGCGAAGTCGTTCGGCCCCGGTACGAACTTGATCTTGAAGTGGCGGTAGTGATCGTTCCTCGGCCGGCCGTCTTCGAAGACGACCATCGCACCGACCGCCGAGTCGCCCTGGATGTTGGAGATGTCATAGCACTCGATTCGTTTCGGCGGAGCCTCGAGGCCGAGGGCCTCCGCGAGCGCGGCCAGCATCGGCTCGGTGCGGCTGCGGTCGTAATCCGCCTGGATGCGCAGCTGCTCCAGCTCTTGCTTGGCGGTCTCGGCCAGCTGCGTCACCAACGCCCGCTTGCGGCCGCGCTGCGGCACCTCGATGGTGACCGGCCCTCCGCGACGCTCCGCGAGCCAGCCGGTGAGCAGGTTCGGTTCCTCGACCGCGCCCGGAACGATCACCACCCGCGGGATATGCGTGGCGCTGGCGTAGTACTGCAGGAGAAAGCCGCGCAGAATCTCGGCTTCCGCTGCATCGCCGGCGCCATCGAGGGCGTGTCCGTCGTGGCCGACCATCTTGCCCTGGCGCACGTATGCGACCTCGACGAACACCTGCTCACCGGTGCGCGCGTAAGCGATGAGATCCTCGTCGTCGCGACCGCGGGTGAGCACCTTCTGCCGATCGGCGATCTTCTCGATCGACTGCAGCTGGTCTCGATAACGGGCCGCGTTCTCGAAGTCGAGCCTGCCCGCCGACGACTCCATGCGGTCCTTCAGCTCGTGCACCAGGACGTCCGAGCGCCCTTCCATGAAAAGAGCCACCTCGTGGATGCGCGCCTTGTAGTCCTCGGGGCTGATGCGCTTCTCGCAGGGTCCGGGGCACCGCTTGATGTGGAA
>DMCH01000074.1:25292-26880 GCA_003446775.1 Chloroflexota bacterium | reverse complement strand
GGGCCGAAGTACTGAGCGCCGTCCTTCTGGACGCGCCGCGAATAGTGGACGCGCGGGTACTCCTCGGTGATCGGCAGCTTCAGGTAGAGGTAGTTCTTGTCGTCCTTGAGCCGGATGTTGAAGCGCGGCCGGTAGTTCTTGATGAGGTTGCACTCGAGGACCAGCGCCTCGACCTCGTTCGCCGTGGTGACGAACTCGAAGTCGTAGACCTTGCGGACCAGCTCGGCCACCCGCGCGGTCTCCCCGTAGCCAGCCGTGAAGTACGAGCGCAAGCGGTCGCGAAGCCGCAACGCCTTGCCGACGTAGATGACCTGGGCACGGTGGTCGCGGAACAGGTACACGCCGGGTCCGTCGGGGACCGCACGCAGCCTCCGCTTGACCGCCTCCTCCTGGGTGATCGCCACTCAATCAAGGTTAGTTAGACTGGAATTCCTGTGAGCACACCGCCCCCGACCTCGACGCAGATTGTGGGCCAGCAAGCGGCCCCAACGACCACGGTGCCCGTTGGACCGCCCGGCGGGATGGTCGCCGCGCAAGGTCAGACAAACACGCTGGCCGTCGTAAGCCTGGTCACCGCGATCATCGCCCCGTTTGCGCACTTCACCGGCATCGGCGGGCTGACGCTCACCATCGTCTCGATCGTCACCGGCCATATGGCCCGGAGACAGATCCGCCAGACCGGTGAAAGAGGCGACGGGTTCGCGCTGGCCGGCCTGATCATCTCCTACGTCCACCTGGCCTTGAGCGTGCTGGTCGTCATCTTCTTCTTCGGCATCATCGTCGCGGCCCTCGCGGCCATCCTCGCCGCGGTGAGCGGACACTAAGGTCCCGCTCCCTCCCCACCGTGTGGGGAGGTCCGGTCGCGCCGCGTAGCGGCGCCACCGGAGTGGGGAGACTAATTCACCTCCCCACCACGTGGGGAGGTCGGGCTCCGCTTGCGGAGCCCGGGTGGGGAGACTCGAGCTCAAATAGCCGCTTACTTAGAAGTGAATTCCCCGCATCAGATAGGCCATCGCGGCCGAGTTGGCGCCTGGCTCCCAGAGCACTGAGAACCGCGAGAGGCGTTCAACCCGCCGTCCTCGCGGTTACCATTCCGCGCATGGCAGACATACCGCCTCCACCGCCCGGGACACCTCCCTCCATGCCCCCGAACTACCAGCCGCCGCCGCGGAGCTTCTCTGACATTCCGCCCAGCGCCCAGGGCTACGGGATGCCGCCCGGCGCGCCGGGCTATGGCAATGTCCCGCCGGCCGGCTATCCCCAGGCGCGGCCGGGCATCAGCCTCAGGTCCCAGTTCACCGGCATCGCGATGTGGTCGATCATCCTCGGCCTGGTCTCCGTCGGGGTTCCCCTGGTCACCGGCCTGATGGGCAACGGCGGCGCTTACTTCTTCTACGTCCTGCCGATCTTCGGCTTCATTCGAGGGGTTCAGGCTGTCACGCGCGGGCAGGTAATCGGCGGAGTCGTGGGCATCGTGCTCAACGTCCTCGGCGGCATCCTCAGCATCAGCCTGGCTCTCATCCACTAGGCCTGGCGGCAGCGCCGTCGTCGCCGGCCGGGATCAAGAGCATCGGAAACACGGCCGCGA
>DMCH01000074.1:11355-24945 GCA_003446775.1 Chloroflexota bacterium | reverse complement strand
GTGAAGAGCCCGATGTCGAACGGCCCGGTGGCAAGGCCCAGGAGAATGATCGCCGCCGCGACCACGGCCAGGCTGTTGGCGAACGGCAGGATCACGGTCGCCAGAGTGGCGATGAGGATGGCGACCGCGATCATCTGGCGCTCTCGGCCCTGGCTCGACATACGGCCCGCGACCAGCGCGGACGCGAGCCCCGCCCCTCCCATCAAACCCCAGAGGACGCCCACGATCGCAGGGCCGGAGTGCAGCCGGCCGAGCACGAGGACCGGCACCGCGATCGCGAGCAGGCCGTTGCCGATGTTGTACGTGCTGAGCGTCAGCGCGAGGCCGCGCAGGGTCGGGTTGCTCAATGTGTACTTGAGCCCAAGCCAGGCGTTGCGGAGCACGGATCCCACCTGTGCGGCCTTGTTGCGTGGATCCGGCAGCCGCAGCATCACGGCCGCCGCGGCGACATAGACCCCGCCTGACGTCGCCAGCGCCCACTCGCCGCCGAACAGGCCCACGAGGGTGCCGGCGAGCGGTGACGCCAAAAGCGTGGCGATCACGTGTCCGCTGCTGTCCAGCCCGTTGGCGTGCTCCCAGAGGTGCCGCGGCGCCAGGATCGGAAACAGGGAGCGCGCGCCGGCCCAGCTCAGCGGGTTCGTCAAAGACGAGACGGCGACGATGGCGAGAAGCAGAGGTGGCGGGAGCGTGTGCAGCGCGGACAAGGTGGCGATGAGGCCCAGGGCGCCCGCCGCCACCGCGTAGTCCAGCACCACCAAGCGCGCGCGGCCGTAGCGGTCCAGAAGCGCGCCCGCCAGCGGTGAAACGACCACGCCGGGCAGAGCCGCCATGAAAGCGGTCGCACCGGCGAGCTGGGGCGAGTGGTAGCGCTGCAGGACGAAGAGGACCAGAGCGACAAAGGTCATCGAGCCGCCCACACGGCCGAGCAGGAGCCCGGCGTACAGGCGCGCGAAGCCGGGCACGCGCATCAGCCCGCCGTATCCCTCCGGTTGCGTCTGCTCCGGCGCTTTCAGTGGATCAGACAGCGACGCGACTGCGGGCTGCGGCGCGAACCGGGCGCCGGACCTTCTCGGCCACCTTCAGCCTTCCGGCTTTTTCCAAGATCCGCTTCAGGTACTGGCCGGTGGCCGACTCTGGCCGGCGCGCGAGGTCCTCGGGCGTACCTTCGGCGATCACGAAGCCGCCCTTGTCGCCGCCCTCCGGGCCGAGGTCGATGAGCCAGTCGGCGGTCTTCAGCACATCGAGGTTGTGCTCGATGACGACCACCGTGTTGCCGTGGTCGACCAGCCGGTGCAGGACCTGCAGCAGTCGCTCCACGTCGGCGTAGTGGAGTCCGGTGGTCGGCTCGTCGAGGAGGTACAGGGTGCGGCCGGTGTCGCGGCGCGAAAGCTCGGCTGACAGCTTCACGCGTTGCGCCTCACCGCCTGACAGCTGCGTCGCCGGCTGCCCGAGCCGGATGTAGCCGAGGCCGACGTCGTGCAGGGTGCGCAGCTTGACCTTGATCCTCGGCACGTTCTCGAAAACCTCGAGGGCCTCGTCGACCGTGAGCTCGAGGACGTCCGCGATCGAATGGCCGCGGAACTTGACCTCCTGCACCTCGCGCGAGTAGCGCGTCCCGTGACACACCTCGCACGGGACGTACACGTCGGGCAAGAAGTGCATCTCGATCTGGATGATCCCGTCGCCCTCGCACGCCTCGCATCGCCCGCCCTTTACGTTGAAGCTGAACCGCCCTGGCTTGTATCCGCGCATCTTCGCCTCGGGCAGGCTCGCGAACAGCTCGCGCATGTAGGTGAACATGCCCGTGTACGTCGCCGGGTTGGAGCGCGGCGTGCGCCCGATGGGCGACTGGTCGATGTCAATGGCCTTGTCCAGATGCTCGAGCCCCTCGACCACCCGATGCGGCCCCGGCTTGTCCTTGGCCTTGTAGAAGTACTGCGCCACCTTCCGGCTGAGGATGTCGGTCACGAGCGACGACTTTCCCGATCCGCTGACGCCGGACACGGACACGAAGGTGCCCAGTGGGATCGCGACATCGATGTCCTTCAGGTTGTTGGCCCGAGCGCCGCGGATCACGAGCTTCTTGCCGTTGCCGCGTCGCCGTTCCGACGGCATGGGGATCTCGCGATCGCCGCGCAGGTAGGCGCCGGTCACGGAGTTTGGATTGTTGATGACCTGCTCGACCGTGCCCGCGGCGATGATCTCGCCTCCGTGCTCACCGGCGGCCGGCCCGATGTCGACCATGTAGTCGGCGGATCGAATCGTCTCCTCGTCGTGCTCGACCACGATGAGCGTGTTGCCCAGGTCGCGCAGGCGCAGCAAGGTGTTGATCAGTCGCCGGTTGTCGCGCTGGTGGAGGCCGATCGACGGCTCGTCCAGGATGTAGAGCACCCCCATCAGCTTGGATCCGATCTGGGTCGCCAGCCGGATTCGCTGCGACTCGCCGCCCGACAGCGTGTTGGCGGCACGGTTCACGGTCAAGTATTCGAGGCCCACGTCGATCATGAACTGCAGCCGCTCCAGGATCTCCTTCAGGATCCCGCGCGCGATGAGCTGCTCACGCTCCGTGAGCGCAAGCCGGTCGAAGAAATCGATGGCCCCGCTCACCGAGAGCTCGCACACCTGGGCGATGTTGCGGTCGGCGACGGTCACCGCCAGGGATTCGGGCTTCAACCGCTGGCCCTTGCAGGTCGGGCAGGGCTTGTCCGACATGTAGCGCTCCAGCTCCGTCTTCAAGAAGTCGGACTGGGTCTCTTCATATCGGCGCTGCAGGTTGGCCACGACGCCCTCGAAAGGAGCCTCGTACCACCGCTCGTGCCCGTACTGGTTCTTGTATCCGAACCGGATCTTCTTGTCGCCGGTCCCGTTGAGGAGCACGTCGCGGTGCTGCTTGCTCACCTTCGACCACGGCTTGTCCATGTCGATTCCGAAGTACTTGCTGACCGTCTCCAGCAGCTCGGGATAGAAGAACTGGGAGCGGCTCCACGCTGCGATCGCGCCCTCGCGCAAAGACAGCGACGGGTCGGGAACGACGAGGTCGCAGTCGACCACCAGCTGAAAGCCGATCCCCGTGCACACCGGACACGCTCCGTGCGGGCTGTTGAACGAGAAGTTGCGTGGCTCGGGCTCGGACACGCTCGTCCCGTCGTACGGGCACGCATAGTCCTGCGACATCTGGATCTCTTCACCGAACTTTTGAGGGGGGACTCCCCCCTTTGCGCCGGCCGCGCGAAGCGCTTCCGCCGGCGCACCCCCCTGCGGAACGATGATCACCGATCCGCCGCCCAGCCTCGCCGCGGTCTCGATCGAATCGACCAATCGAGTTCGCTGGTCGGGACCGACCACGATGCGGTCGACGACGACCTGGATGTCGTGCTTCTTGTTCTTGTCCATCGGGATCTTCTCGCCGATCTCATACAGGCTGCCGTCGACCCGCACGCGCACGAAGCCCGACTTGCGGACGTCGTCGATCAGCGACCTGTACTCACCCTTGCGGCCCTTGACCACGGGGCCCAGGACCATCACGCGCGTCCCCTTGGGCAGCTTCTCGACGTGGTCGGCCATCTGCTCGACCGTCTGGCGCCGGACCTCGCGTCCGCACACCGGGCAATGCGGCACACCGACCCGCGCGTAGAGCAGCCGGAGGTAGTCGTACACCTCCGTGACCGTGCCCACGGTCGAGCGAGGGTTCTTGGACGTGCCCTTCTGGTCGATCGAGATCGCCGGCGACAGCCCCTCGATGACGTCGACGTCGGGCTTCTCCATCTGGCCGAGGAACTGCCGCGCGTACGCCGACAGCGACTCGACATACCGCCGCTGGCCCTCGGCGTAGATCGTGTCGAAGGCGAGCGACGACTTGCCCGACCCCGACAGGCCGGTGAACACGACCAGCTTGTCGCGCGGGATCGACAGCGTGACGTTCTTGAGGTTGTGCTCGCGCGCGCCGCGAATCGTTATCTGGTCTGTGGGCACTGGGTCTCGCTTATTCCTTATCTCTGGTGACCGCAAACGTCGCGCTGGCCGTGGCCACGAGCCTGCCGTCGCTGCCGTCGACCCGGCACTCGGCCACCACGGTGCGCCGGCCGGCGTGGATGACGTGACCAGTGGCGCGAAGCGTCTCCCCCACCTTCGCCGCGTTGATGAAGTTGAGCTTCAGGTCGAAGCTCATGGCGCGCACGACCCCAGGACTCAGGGTACGCAATGAGCGGCCCATCGCGGAGTCGGCGAGCGTGCTGATCATGCCTCCGTGCACGACGCCGGAGTGATTGGCCATGTTTTCGGTCGTGGCCATCTCCACGACCGCTGTGCCCTCTCCCGTCTCGACGAGCTTCAAACCGAGCCACTCCCACGCGCGGGAAGGCGCGTGAGTTGTCTCACTCACGACCCTGACCCTCCGGCACCGGCATGCATGTCGACGAGGCCCGAGCGATCAGCCGGCCGCGGTCGTCGATCACGTCGGCCTCGCTGAAGAACAGCGTCTGCTTCATCTCGATGACCCGGCCGATGGCTCGCAAGCGTCCTTCGATGACCGGGCGCAGGAAGTTGATCTTGAGCTCGATCGTGGTGTTCCAGAGGCCGTCTTCCTGCAGCGTTCCCAGCGACATCCCCATGGCGGCGTCCGCGATCTGGGTGATGACGCCGCCCTGCACGACGCCGTTGGCATGCCTGTGCTGCGGACCCGCCACGAGCTCGAGCACCACGCGACCCGGCTCGGCTTCGGCGATCCGCGCGCCCAGGGTCGACATCCATTCCGCAGGTTCCGCCGCCAACATGGCCTTCGCCCGCTGAACGTTCTTTACGGGCCCCGTCGCGTTTTCCCCCAGTTTCGAACCGTGGTTCGCTGCTTGGGTGCGGCGGCGATGGCAAGCGCTACGTCGGCGTCGTCCTCCTTCACCGACTCCTCGCCCGACAGACGCTTGCGCAGGGCGATGATCCGGTCGCGCACGCGAGCAGCATCCTCGAACTGCAACTCCTTGGACAGGCGACGCATCTCCTTTTCGAGGTCGCGCACGATCGCGAGCAGGTCCTCGCGCGGCACGCCCGCTCCGATCATCAATTCGACCGCGTCGGCCTGGATGTCCTTGTCCTGGATGTCGAGCGCGTAGATCGCCTTCTTCACCGTTTCGGGAGTGATGCCGCGCTCGGCGTTGTACGCGATCTGCCGGTTGCGCCTGCGCTCGGTTTCGTCCAGAGCCTGGCGCATGGAGTCAGTGATCTTGTCGGCGTACATGACCACATGCCCTTCCACGTTGCGCGCGGCGCGTCCGATGATCTGGATGAAGGACCTGAACGCGCGGAGGTAGCCCTCCTTGTCCGCGTCGAGAATGCCGATGAAGGCGACCTCGGGCAGGTCAAGACCCTCACGCAGAAGGTTGATTCCGACCACCACGTCGACTGCCCCCGTTCGGAGATCGGTGAGGACGCTGATCCTCTCCATCGCGTCAAGCTCCGAGTGCAGGTACCGGACCTTCACTCCGTACTCGCGCAAGTAGTCGGCCAGGTCTTCGGCAAACCGCTTCGTGAGCGTGGTCACCAGCGAGCGCTGACCGAGCTCCGCGCGCCGCTTGACCTCCGCTAGCAGATCGTCGATCTGACCCGCGGTCGGCCTCACCTCGACGGTCGGGTCGACGAGACCGGTCGGGCGCACGACCATCTCCACCGTCCTCTGCGACCGCCGCAGCTCATACGCTCCTGGCGTGGCCGAGACGTAGACCACCTTCTGCGCCCGCTCCTCCCACTCTTCGAAGCTCAGCGGACGGTTGTCGAACGCGCTCGGCAACCGGAACCCGTACTCGACCAGCGCGGCCTTCCGCGACCTGTCGCCGCCGAGCATGCCGCCGATCTGGGGCACGGCCACGTGCGACTCGTCGACGAAGATGATCGTGTCGTCGGGCAGAAAGTCCATCAAGGTGTACGGCGCCTCGCCTGGCTGCCGGCGCGTGAGGTGCAGGGAGTAGTTCTCGATTCCCGCGCAGGTTCCGGTTTCGCGCATCATCTCGAGGTCGAAGTTGGTGCGCTGGCGCAGGCGCTGCGCCTCGAGCAGGCGGCCGTGCTCCTCGAACCACTTGCACCTTTCCTCGAGCTCCGCCTCGATGTCCACCATCGCGAGCTTGAGCTTGTCCGCAGGCGTGACGTAGTGCGAGGCGGGAAACACGGTGAACTCGTCGCGCGCGCCGAGGATCTCGCCCGTGACCGCGTCCAGCTCCTGGATCCGTTCGACCTCGTCGCCGAAGAACTCGACGCGAAAGACCTTCTCCTCGTTGGCGGGCACGAGGTCGACGACGTCGCCGCGGACGCGAAAGCGCAGGCGCGCCAGGTCGTAGTCGTTGCGCTCGTACAGCATCTCCGTGAGCTTGCGCAGGAACACCTCGCGGCGGATCTGCTGGCCCTTCTCGACTTTCAGCGATTCGCCCATGTAGTCCTCGACCGAGCCGACGCCGTAGATGCAACTGATGCTGGCCACCACGAGCACGTCACGGCGGGTGATCAGCGACTGCGTGGTCGAGTGGCGCATGCGATCGATCTCGTCGTTGCGGCTGGAGTCTTTCTCGATGTACGTGTCCGTGCGCGCGATGTAAGCCTCGGGCTGGTAGTAGTCGTAGTAGCTGACGAAGTACTCGACGGCGTTGTCAGGCAGGAGGCGCCGAAACTCCGCGCAAAGCTGCGCGGCAAGTGTCTTGTTCGGGCTCAGGACCAGGACCGGCCTCTGCAGCTGCTCCACCGCCCAGGCCATGACGTTCGTCTTGCCGCTGCCGGTCACCCCCAGCAGGACCTGCTGGGTCAGCCCGGACTGGACGCCGTCGACCAGCTGTTCGATGGCCTCGGGCTGATCCCCGGCGGGCTTGAAGGGTGCGTCGACACGAAAGCGAGAGGTCACGGGACATCTAATTCTAAGGCGAACGGACGTTCGAATGAGGAACCTTACGGAAGGGCGAGGATCATCGCGTCTACGATCGTTCCAGCCTTGACGCCCCCGTCGACCGGAGCGATGCGCACCAGCGCGTGAGCCCCGGCGAGGGACAGCAAGCGCGAAGAGGACTGTGATCCAGTGGTCTCGGCGACCAGCTCCGCGCCTTCGCGCCTGAGGGTCACACGCTGATACTCGGTGCGATCGGCCGTGGCCCGGGCGTCGTACCCAAGGCGCACCGGCAGAGTCGGCCGCTGGAGTCGGGCGAAGCCCTGCATCTTGCGCAGGGACGGCCGCACGAAGACCTCGAAGGTCACGAGCGACGAAACGGGAAAACCCGGGAGCCCGAAAGCCAACTTGCCGGCAGGCAGAGTGGCAAACGTGAACGGCTTGCCAGGCTTCAGCTTGACGCGCCCGATGTGCACGGTCCCGAGCGACTCGAGCAGCGGCTTGACGAGGTCGTGGGTCCCGACCGACACGCCGCCCGAGGTGACCAGCACGTCGGCCGCATCGAGCGCGTCAACGACGAGCCCGCGCAGCGCCAACGGTTCGTCTGGCCCGATGCCGAGGATTCGCACGTCCACGCCAGCCTCGCGAAGCGCGGCGAGCAGCGCCCATCTGTTGGAGTCGGTGATCTGGCCGGGGCCAGGCGTCCTCCCCACCTCGACCAGCTCGTCCCCTGTCGACAACAGCGCCACCCGAGGGCGCCGGTACACCTCCACCTCGGCAAAGCCGAGCGCCGCCACGAGCCCGAGCTCGGCCGCGCCGAGCTGCGCTCCGGCCTTGAGCACGACCTCTCCCGCCTTCACGTCCGCGCCGGGGCGGTGGAAGTTGCTGCCCGCGCGAAGATCACGAGGAATCGTCACCGCCTCGCCGGCGAGGTGCACGTCCTCGACCATGACCACGGTGTCGGCGCCGGCAGGCAGGACCCCGCCGGTGAGGATGCGCGCGGCTGTCCCACGCTCGACACCCCCGGCGAAGGGTCGGCCCGCGGCGGACTCGCCGATCACGCGCAGCGTTTCGCCGGCATCGGACGCGCGCAACGCGAATCCGTCAACAGCGCTGGTGGCAAATGCCGGCAGCTCGGCGGGCGCGCTTATGTCGGCCGCCAGGACGCGGCCCACCGCTTCGCCGATGGCGACGCGCTCCTTCGGCAGCACGGGCGTGCGGTCGAGGACCAGGGCCGCCGCCTCGTCGGCATCGACCAGTGGATAAGTGGACGCCCTCATCGCGCCCTGAGGTTAGCTACTCGTAACGGAGGGCGCGGCTGGGATCCTGGACCGCGGCCCGCATCGACGGCAGCAGACCGCTCACGGTGCTCAGGACGACCGCCAGCAGGAGAGCCGCGACGGCGATCCCAAAGTCGGTCCTGAAGACGTCGATGCCCGTGCCGGCGACGCTCTGCACCAACCGATCGACGGCCGCGTTGCCCATCCGGGCCAGGCCGACGGCGCCCAGGGTGCCGATGATTCCGCCGGCAAGGCCGATCAGAGCCGCCTCGGCCACGAACAGCAGCAGGACGTCGCGAGATCGCGCGCCCAGTGCCTTCAGCACACCGATCTCCTTGGTTCGCTCGAGGACCGCGCTGTACATCGTGTTGGCGATTCCGAGACAGGCGAGCAGCAGGGCGACCAGCGCCAGCGCGAGCAGCGCGATGCGGAGCCGGCTGAGCAAATCCTCGAAGCCCCGGAACACATCACCGAAGGTCTGGGCCTGGAAGCCCAGGGTCTCGAGGCGCTTGCGTACGACGTCGACGGTCGTGCCTGAATCCGCGAGCAGCGTGATGTTGGCGAACTCGCCCGACTTCCACCCGTTGAACTGAGCCATCTTGGCCCAGTAGTCCTTGGCGACCGTGTAGGGAACCAGCGCGCCGGCCGCGCCGGCGGGCATGTACTGGGTCGACACCACACCCACGACCGGGAGTGAGATGAACAACGCGCTGGTTACGGGGTTGATGGGCGGCCCGGAGACTACCAGCGAGCCCGATGTGGAGTTGAAATCGACCGTGGAGCCCAGCGCATCGGCTGCCGTCTTGAAGCCAAGAGCCATCGCGGTCCGGTCGGTCAGCACGACCTCGACCGCGGAATCCGACCTCGGCAGCCGGCCTGCGATGAGCGTCATGTCAGGCGAGGCATTTCGTGGCGGCAGCGAGACCAGCGCACCCGTGGGCCGCACCACCGGTGGAGGGGTGGCGGATTCGACAGTGAACGTGCCGGTCATGCCGACCTGGCCCCATGCCGCCCGAACGTGCGGCTGCCGGCTGAGGGTCGCCAGCGTGCCCGAGCTGAAGCCGTTGGCGTCACCGACCGGGTAGACGGCGACCTGGTGGAGCTGGCTCCGCGCCAGCGCCGGCGAGCTGAGGGCGCCCTGGAGGCCGCCCGCGAGGGCGGCTATCAGCGTCATGGCCGCGATGCCGATGGCCACGCCGGTGGTCGTGAGCGACGTCCGCAACGGTCTACGGACGGTCGCCCGCATACCCACCTTGAGCGTGTCGCGCCAGTGGAGCCGGGTGGGCGGGATCACCGGGTCCTGGATGCGGACCGTCTCCTTGCCCTGCTCCACCTCGAGAGCCCGCCCGTCGATCATCCGGATCACCCGCCGCGCGCGCCTGGCCACCTCCGGATCGTGGGTGACGAGTACGACAGTCGCCCCGCGCCGGTTAAGGTCCTCGAGCAACCCGAGGATGACCTCTCCGGCCGCGGAATCGAGGCTGCCGGTGGGCTCGTCGGCGAGGATCAGCCCAGGCCGGTTCGCAAGCGCCCTGGCCACCGCCACCTTCTGCTGCTCGCCCCCAGACAGCCGGTTCACCCGCGTCCGGGCGCGATTCGCGAGGCCTACGAGCTCGAGGAGATGCCGAGCCCTTGTGCTCCTCTCCTCCAGGTCGATGCCGGCCAGGGTGAGCGGCAGAGCGACGTTCTCCTCCGCGGTCATGGACGGAATGAGGTTGAAGGTCTGGAAGATCGTACTCACACGCTGCAGCCGGTAGTTGGCGAGGTCGCCGTCCGACAGCTGATCGATGGGCAGGCCGGCCGCGTATACATGGCCGGAGGTCGGTTTGTCCAGGCCGCCCATGAGAGAGAGCAGGGTGGTCTTGCCGCACCCCGATGGCCCGACGATGGAAACGAACTCGCCCGGGCCGATCTGCATGGAGATTTTCTTGAGCGCGCTCACGTGCATATCGTCCCCGCGGCCGTACTCGCGCGAGACAGAGTCGAGCCGGAGCCCGACGGCCTGGCCGAGGAGATCGGGAAACTCCTCCGCGGCCGGCGCCTCGGTGTCTGGCAAGAGCACCGCGGGCTCGAGGCCGGGTTCGTGGCCGTTCCCGTCCAGGATTCGAGGCGCGGCCGCCTCGGGAGCGGCGGTCTGGGGGGCGGCGGCCATCACGGCCACGGCCGTGGCGAGAGCCTGGAGATCGTCGATGCCGGCCAGCGGAGACGGTTCTACCGGCGGGCTCTGGGTCTCCGCCGAGTCAGATACGCGTCGCCCCTTTGGCTCGGCGGCGCGCTTGCGCTGGCGGCGCTTGCCACCTGAACGACGCCCCCCGCGATCGTCAACTGCCGTCGCCACCCGGGAAAGAGTCTAAGTGTTCACTTAATGGGTCCGCTCCCCTTAGCTGGCTCTGATCGGGGGCGGTCGGCGACCTGATCGGCAAGCCACTGGAGGTACCTGGGCATGCCGTCGTCGATGGCCACCTGGAGGATCTCGGGCAGCTCATAGGCGTGGTTCTTGCGGACATACTCCTCGACCGCCTTGGCTCGCGAGGCGACGGTCTTGACGAGCAGGAGCGACTCGTGTTCGCGCTTGAGCTGGCCGTCCCAGTAATAGAAGGAGTGGACCATCGGGATCACGGTGCAGCAGCCCGCAAGGTGCTCCACGACCAGGCCCTCGCCCAGCCGCTCGGCGTCATTGCGGCCGCCGGTGGTGACCATGATCATCACGGGGCTGTCTGCGGCCATCGGTTAATTCTCGCCTGCCAGGGGGCGATCGAGCCAGATCGTGCCCGCCAGCAGGCCGATCGCACCGAGCAGCACCCCACCGAGCACATCTGATTCCCAGTGCACGTCGAGGTACAACCGGTCGAAGGCGAGCAGCACTATGAGCACGGTCGCAATCGGGACCGCGAGCGTACGCGCCAGCGGCCAGGGCGCCAGGCGCTGGATCACGAACGCGATCAACCCGTACGCGATCACGGCCCGCACCATGTGTCCACTGGGAAAGCTGTTCGCGAGCGGCCCGGAGCCCGACACCAGATCGGTGATGCTGGGCCCGTCGGCGTGAGCCACGGTCCGCGGCGGCCCGAGGTGATGAAGATTCGCCTTGTACAGGACCTCGAACACCTGGGCGGCGACGAACACGAGCACGACCCAGGCGTCGGCGCCGAATCCGCGACGGAGAAGAAAGATCGCCAGCGCGAGCATCAGGAGGCTCGTCAGCTCGAGGCCGCCAAGCTCGGCGATGGCCTGGAACACCGGATGCAGCGATTCGCTCCACAGGCTCGACATCCCCTGCTGCACCTGCTTGTCCAACGAGTCGAACATCCCGGCGGCGATCGCCATGGTCAGCGCGACATATGCGACCGCGAGCGCGGAGGCGGCGACGAGCCGCGGTCTCAGCGCTGACAACGCGTGCAGAAGACGGTGGTGCGTCCGGCAAGTCGAACCACCGCCAGCGGGCGGCCGCAGGTGAAGCACGGTTCGCCGGCGCGGCCGTAGACGAGAAGCGATTCTTGCTGGTTGCCGACCTCGCCCCATGCGTCTCGATACGTGTCGACCGAGGAGCCGCGATTGCGAATCGCGACTTCCAGCGAATCACGGAGCGACGCGTGCAGCCTGCGCACCGATTTGCGGCTCAGGCTGCCCGCGGCCCGATCCGGGCGGAGCCTGGCGCGGTGCAGCGATTCGTCCGCGTAGATGTTGCCCACGCCCGCCACGATCGCCTGGTCGAGCAGCACCGCTTTCAGCGGCGCGCGCCGGCGCCGAAGCCTTTTGAATAGCTCTTCGGCGTCGAAGGTGGGATCGATCGGCTCGGGTCCGAGTTTGGGCAACGTGCCCGACAGCAGCAGCTCGTCCTCGGTGCCGAGCAGCAGTCGCCCGAACCGGCGCGGGTCGCGATAGCGAAGCTGCCTCCCGTCGTCGAGGTCGAGGATGGCGTGCGTGTGCTTGGCGATTTCGCTCGCGGCGTCGACCAGGCGCAGCTGGCCGCTCATGCCCAGGTGAACGACCAGCAGGCGACCGGCGCCGAGCGCGATGAGGATGAACTTTCCACGCCGCCCCACCGCTTCGATGCGAAGGCCGGTGATCGAATCGATGAAGACCTCCGGCTCGGGGTGCCTGACGATGGAGGGAAAGCGCAGCTCGCAGCGCACGATCGTGCGGCCGACCAGGTGCGGCCGCAGGTCGGCAACGATCGTCTCTACTTCAGGTAACTCCGGCATCAGTACCCCCTCTCCCCTGCGGGGAGCGGGGCGTGAATTGGCATTAGACCCTCACCACCGCGAGCTTTCTCATGTCCGCCCAGTTGGGCCCGACCTTCGCCTCCACCTCGATTCCGGTCTCGAGCTCGTACGCGCCGGTCATGATGCGCGGCACCGTCTCGGCAAACCGGCTCACCTCGCTTTCGGGCACCTCGAAGAGCAGCTCGTCGTGCACCTGCAGCAGCATGCGGCCCTCGATGTGGTCGGCCTCGATCTCCCGCTGCAAGCGCACCATCGCGATCTTGATGATGTCGGCGGCGAGCGACTGCATCGGGAAGTTGATGGCCATGCGCTCGGCCGCGCTGCGCAGCTGGAAGTTGGGCGACCTCAGGTCGGGAATCGCTCGGCGCCGCCCGGTGGCGCTGACGACGAACCCCTCTTCGCGCGCCTGACGCCTCACCTTATCGAGGTACTCGCGCAAAACCGAATAGGTCGACCAGTACTGAGCGAGGAACTCGCGCGCCACATCGCCCGTGATGCCGAGCTGCTGCGAAAGCCCGTACTCGCCCTGGCCGTAGATCGACCCGAAGTTGGCCACCTTCGCCAGGCGCCTCTGGTTCGGGTCGACCGACTCGATGGGGATCTTGAACACCGCAGCCGCCGTCGCGGTGTGGATGTCTTGCCCGGCCTTGAAAGCCCCCAGGAGCTCGGGGTCGCCACTGAGATGCGCGGCGATGCGCAGCTCGATCTGCGAGTAGTCGGCCGAAACCATGACGTGGCCCGGACGGCTCGCCTTGAACGCGCGCCGGATGCGCTGGCCGAGCTCGGTCCGAATGGGGATGTTCATGAGGTTGGGGTTGGATGACGAGAGGCGGCCCGTCGCCGTGCTCGCCTGACCGAATGACGTGTGCACGCGCCCGCTGAGCGGATCGACCAGCTGCGGCAGCGCGTCGACGTACGTGGACTTGAGCTTCGACAGCTGGCGATGCTCGAGGATCAGGCCCACGATCGGATGCTTCTCGCGGAGAGCTTCGAGCGTGTCCGCATCCGTTGAGTAGCCCGTCTTCGTCCTCTTGCCGACCGGCAGCCTGAGGTCCTCGAAGAGAACCTTCGCCAGCTGCTGCGGCGCGTTGAGGTTGAACTTCTGGCCCGCCACCTGCTCGACCTCTGACTCGATGGCCGCCATCTGAGCGCCCAGCTCTTCCTGCATCTGCTTGAGGTACGGCACGTCGATGGCGACGCCCTCCGACTCCATGTCCGCGAGGACGCC
>DMCH01000074.1:10536-11012 GCA_003446775.1 Chloroflexota bacterium | reverse complement strand
CGCCCGGTGCCCAGGAGCTGCTCGGTGCTGATCAACGTCATGTCGAGGAACTCGCG
This sequence comes from Chloroflexota bacterium, assembly GCA_003446775.1. GTDB lineage: Bacteria > Chloroflexota > Dormibacteria > Dormibacterales > Dormibacteraceae > UBA10449. The sequence continues at coordinate 10,956 of DMCH01000074.1, read as the reverse complement.
CGCCAGATCCTCGAGCCGCGGATCGCGCGCGCCGGCGCCGAGAAGATAGGACGCGAGGAACGTGCTGAACCCCCATTTGCGCGTGCCGCCGCCGAGCGCGCGCAGCGCCAGCTCCGTCTCCTTCGTATCGTGACCGCTGATCGGAGTGCCTTCCGTGAGCTCGCTCGCGACCGCATCCATGGCATCCGGACGCGCCACATAAAAGGTGTCGCGCCCGGTGGCAACGCCCATGCCGCAAGTCCGCGCTCCGCGGCCCGCAGTCTCTGTGAAAGTGAACACGCCGACGTCGGTGGCTCCGCCCACCAGGCTCGCCGCCTCGGCCGCGTCATCGACGATCCTCAGCCCGTCGGACCTTGGCGCAGGCTCAAACGCGAGAGTCGGCTGCACGGGCACCTGATCCGGCGGCGGGAACCGGCTCAG
>DMCH01000074.1:9894-10273 GCA_003446775.1 Chloroflexota bacterium | reverse complement strand
TGTCGGCGTGCTCCTTGAGGTTGTTCTTGAGCCGGCCCTCCGGCAACTCTTCGACCCGCTCCAGGATGGCTTCGACCGAGCCGAAGTCCTGCACCAGCTTGGCGGCGGTTTTGTCGCCGACCCCAGGCACACCGGGGATGTTGTCTGACGTGTCTCCGCGGAGCGCCTTGAAGTCGATCAGCTGCGCGGGCTCGAAACCGTAGCGCTGGCGGACCTGGTCCGGCCCATACATGAATGTGTCCGTGATCCCGCGGCGAGGCACCATCGCCTCGACCGATTCGGTGACCAGCTGGAGGCAGTCGAGGTCGCCAGACACGATCGTCACCGCGTGCCCGCGTTCCTCAGCGATTCGCGCCAGCGTGCCGATCACGTCATCGGC
>DMCH01000074.1:3563-9608 GCA_003446775.1 Chloroflexota bacterium | reverse complement strand
TTCTCGATTTGCGGGCGGAGGTCGTCCGGCATGGCCCGTCGGCCGGCCTTGTACTCCTCGAACTCCTTCGAGCGGAAGGTGGGCGCTGCCAGGTCGAAGGCGGCAGCCGCGAACTCCGGGCGCGAGGCCAGGACGATCGCGAGCATGGACGTGAAGCCGTAGACGGCATTGGTCACCTGCCCGTCCGACGTGCTCATCGGCGGCAGGGCGAAGAACGCCCTGTAGATGAGGCTGTGGGCGTCGATCAAAACGAGCCGCCCGCGCTTCCCCTTCGCCACCCCTGGATTCTACGGAGCCACTGAGTTCAAACCGGGGGGTACCTCGGAGCCCCAGAGGTAGAATGGGCCCGAGGATGAAAAACCTCATCGAGGTCGCGGTCGACAGCATCCGGATCCACATGCCGACCGCCCAGCACCTGGTGATCCTGAAGGAGAAGGAGGCGGACCGATACCTCCCGATCTGGATCGGGTCCTTCGAGGCCCAGGCGATCGCGACCAAGATCTCAGGCAACCCGCTGGGGCGTCCTCTCACCCACGACCTGATGGCCACCGCCTTCGGCGACCTCGGCGTCAGCGTCAAGCGCATCGTCGTGACCCGCCTCGCCGACCAGGTCTTCTACGCGCGCCTGTACGTGAAGCAGGACGGGCGCGACCTCGATTTCGACGCCCGGCCTTCGGACGCGATCGCGCTGGCCGTCCGCATGGAGTGCCCGATCTTCGTCGCGACTGAGGTCATGGAAGCCGCCGGCATCATCCCGGAGGCAGACGAGTCGGCGGACGACAAGGACAAGACCGAGACGCCCATCGACGACGAACGCCTCGCGGTGTTCCGCGACTTCGTCAACAGCCTTGATCTGCCCGAGCTCCCCGACGAGCCCAAGGCCAAGGATGAACCCGGCGAGCGACCGGGCCGAGGCTAACGCCGCTGCCTCTCAGCGGCGATCTGGATTTCGCCCTTCGCATCGTCGTCACCCTCATCCTCGCCATCGCGATCGGCACCGAGCGTGAGTATCACGGCCACCCGGCGGGGATCCGCACCATGGCGCTGGTGGGCGTCGGGGCATGTCTGTTCACGACGATCAGCCTCGAGTCGTTCTTCGGCAGCCGCACCGATCCCACCCGCATCGCCGCGCAGATAGTGACCGGCGTCGGCTTTCTCGGCGCGGGCGCCATCCTCCGCCACGGCACCGACGTCAGGGGCCTGACCACCGCGGCCACCATCTGGGTGGTCGCCGCGATCGGGATGGTGGTCGGTTTCGGAAATTACAAGATCGGGATCTTCACCACTGCTCTGGTGCTCGTGACCCTGGTGGCGATCCGGCCGCTGGAGCGCCGCATGTTCCATCGCCAGGAGGGCCGGCACACGGAGGAGGACCATTTCAGTTGAGCGAGCGGCGGGTTGCCATCGTCACCGACTCGACCGCCGACCTTCCGCCCGTGCTTGCGGCCGCCCGTTCGATATCGGTGGTGCCACTCACTCTTCATTTCGACGGCAAGTCGCTGCTCGACGGCGTCGACATCACGCCCGAGGAGTTCTACCGCAAGCTCCCGTCCGCGTCGACGCACCCCACGACATCGCAGCCGTCGCCCGGCCGTTTCGCGGAGACATACTCGGCGCTGCTCGAGGACCACGACGCGGTGGTTTCGATCCACATCTCTGAGAAGCTGAGCGGCACGTACGCGTCGGCGCGCCAGGCGGCGGACATGACCGATCCCAAGCGCGTGCACGTCATCGACTCGGAAGTGGTTTCGATGTCGCTGGGCCTGGTCGCCCTGGTGGCGTCAGCCCTCGCTGCGCAGAAGCTCGATGCGGCGGCCATCGAAAGTCGCGTGCTGGCGATGAGGCCGCACGTCCAAACGTACTTCTCGGTCGCGACCCTCGAGTTCCTGCGGCGCGGTGGTCGCATCGGTCGCGCCAGCGCACTGCTGGGGTCGGTGCTGCAGGTCAAGCCGGTACTCTGCATCCGCGACGGGCTCGTGACGCCTCTCGAGCGCGTGCGCACTTTTGACCGAGCGTTGAACCGAGTCGTCGAGCTGACGCGCGAGATCAATACCGGTAAGGGCGTGTGTCTCATCGTCGGCCACGCGGACGCTCAGGCCGACGCGGAGCGCGTGGCGCGAGAGCTCGAGCCGATCGCCGACACGTTGATGATCCAACCACTCGGGCCGGTCGTCGGGGCGCATGCCGGACCGGGGGTGGTCGGAGTCGGCTGCTATCCCGCGGAGCTCTTTCCGCTGGGGATCAAGCCTGCGCTGATGGCGGCCGCCATCGCACCGCGGCGGGACTGACCAGCTTCTCCAGGCGGCCTTCGACCGCGAGCGCCTGCAGGTGCGCGAGTCCTTCCTGGAGGGCAAGGCGCCTTTCGTACAGGTTGTCCCTCGGCCCCCAAAGCTCCAATGCCACCTCCCACGCGGACCTTTCGCCGCCCGAGACGATCTCGAGAATCTGACCGAGCCTCCGGGCGTGATGAGCCGCCAGCGTGGCCACCCGGCCCGCGGCGTCGGCGAAAGGACGACCGTGAGCGGGCAGGATGAGGCGCGGTTCGTAGGCGGCCATTCGCTTCAGGCCGTCGAGGTATTCGTGCAGCGGGTCGGGCGTGCTCTGCGGATGAAGGCCGACGTTCGGCGACAGCTCGGGCAGGATGTGGTCGCCAGCGAACAACAGCTTCTCGCCCTTCTCATAAAGGCAGATATGTCCGGGCGAATGTCCGGGGGTCCATTCGACTCGTAGCTGCCTGCGGCCCATCTCGAGCGTCTCGGCGCCGTCGAGCTGCACCGCGGCCTCTGTCGTTTTGACCACCTGGCTGAGCGCGCGCTGGGAGTTGCTGAGCACCTCCGCCTCGTCCTCGGGCACGCCGTTGACGAGCGCATAGGTGTGCACCTCGTCGACCAGGTGCTCGAGCTCCACGTACCGCGGGTTGACGAGCGGGACCTCGAGGCGATGCAGGTAGAGGTCGGCGCCCCCGTCACCCGCAATCGTGCCGGCGGCGCCGTAATGGTCGGGGTGGATGTGGGTGACGACGAGCCGGCGGATCCTCTTCGCGCCGACGTGCGATACGGCCGCACGGATCGCGTGCACCGACTCGTCGGAGTTCATGCCGCAGTCGAGCAGGTCGACCTCGTCGCCGTCTGCGAACAGGAACACATTGACGAGGCCGTCTTCGAAGGGGATCGGCAGGCGGAGCTCGAACACCCCAGTCGCGACTTCGCTCAAGCCCGTCTGCAGCATTCCCGGCATTGTCGCCCACGCGGGTAAACTGCATCTATCGGCCGCTGCTAATTGCTCAGGAGGAGCACATGTCTGAAGTCCAGCTGTCACCCGACGATCTGTTTCAAGCCATTCCCTCTCGCCTCATCCCGGAGAAGGCGGGCAGCACCAACGCCACGATCGCGTTCGAACTGAGCGGCGAGAATGCCGGCAAGTGGTGGGTCAAGGTCCACGACGGCACGGCCGAGTCTGGCAAGGGTGAGCCGCCCGAGGCGGCGAAGCTCACTGTTCTGGCCGACGCCGGCGACCTGGTGAAGATCATGCTCGGTCAGATGGACGGGACCTCCGCCTTCATGCAAGGCAAGCTCAAGATCAAGGGCGACATGGGTCTGGCGATCAAGATGCTGACCATGTTCAAGCGCACCTAAGACCCAGTCGAGGCTCACTCCGACAGCGTCAGTACGCGAACTTCCACGTGCTCAGGCGCGCGGACATCGGCGTCTCCAGATCGAGGAGGTCCAGCCCCGAACGCAGTTCGAGGATGACCACGTGGTGGGGCGTGAGGGCGATGCGCTTGCCGTCCGCCATCACCGCGGCCTCGGTCGCATTCCCCCATTGGATCGACTGCAGGGTCGCTTGCGGGCTTGGCGACGGGCTTGGCTGCGACGTCGGGGAGGCAGTTGGGGACGCGCCTGGCGAGGGGGTCGGCTGAGGGTTCAGGTTGGTCTGGACCCAGGACGCCAGGCTCGTCGAATCGCCACGCTCATACGTCGAGATGATCATGAAGGCGAAGCTCCCCACGTCTGGGGGCGGGGAGACGCCGGCCTCTGGCTTTGAGCACGGGAGCTCGGCAACGCTGGATGCGCAAACGGTGATGTTGAGAGTCAGGTCGAGGCCGGGCGGATTGAGGCTCTCCTGCGCGCGCTCGTTGTACCTCCAGAACTTGGGGTAGCAGAAGCCCCAGCCGGCCTGGGCATCCGAGAACCCGTGGTCGCCCCCCGCGCAGTGAAGATCCGCTCCGATCTGGGCTACGCTTGGCGTGGGGTGAGTGTTCGGGCCTACCTGGCACCCAGCAAGGGCCAGCACCAGGAACGCAACCGTCAGTCTCTGCCTGGTCGTATTCACAGGCGACTAATTGTGCGCGACCGGGTAGGGATCTCATCCCATGCGTTGTGTCAGCGAATCCGAACGTAACGAGCTGCGGTATTACAAAGCAAGGGGGATTTCAATGGCGATTCGCAAGAGACCAGACCACGCGCCAGAGGAGATGCTCGAAGCCAACCGCAGGCAGCTGGAGCAGCTCGCAAACGCGTGCGGCGAGGAAGCCGGCCTGCACAGGCCCCTGGCGGAAGTAGTGGGTGGCGCGATCACGGGGATCCCTGAGGACACCGACCTGGCGCAGGCCCTGTCGGATCGGCAGACCACCGACCGCCTGGTTCAGCTTCTCGACGAGAACCGCGAGCAGGTCGAGCGGGCGCTGGAGCGGGTGCGCGAAGGCGCCTACGGGATCTGCGAGGCCTGCGGCCATCGTATCCCGGCCGCCAGGCTGAAGTTCCAGCCTTCGGCTACGCGCTGCGTCGAGTGCCAGTCGCACTGGGACCGCCTGAACGGGAGAACGGCCTAGCCAAGTACTAGTTCACCTCCCCGCCACGCGGGGAGGGCGCCGGCCCGCGCAGCGGGCCGCCGGTGGGGCGTCGCCTTAAGCTCGATTGGGGGAGCGAAGAAACGTAAATGCGAGCAACGCCGCTCCCGCTACGACCATGGCCCCGCCGATCCAGAACCAGTGGATGTCCCCGGTCATGAAGCTGCCCGGGATATAGCCCAGCCCTTGGCCCGCGAACCCCGCGCCCACGAGCACGACCAGAACGCCAACGACCGCCGCCCCTGTTTTCACGGTTTTTAGTACCGCGGCGGGTTACGCGCTCTTCACACGCCCCCGTAGACGACCGACTTCTCCTCGGTGTACTGCAGGAACGCCTCGACGCCGTGCTCTTTGCCGAAGCCCGACTGCTTGGTGCCGCCAAAGGGCAGCTCGTCGTGGGCGATCACCAGGGCGTTCACCCACGTGTAACCGGCCTCGAGCTCGTCGACGGCGCGGCGCGCAGCCGCCATGCTCGCGGTCCAGATCGATGACCCCAGGCCGAACGGCGTGTCATTGGCAAGCCTGAGAGCCTCGTCGAGGTCTTTCACCCGCCGCACCGGCAGCGCCGGGCCGAAGACCTCCTCCGTCCACATGCGCGCACCGTCTGGAACGTTCTCCAGGATCGTCGGCTCGATGAACCAGCCCTTCTCGTACTCGGCGCCCTTGGGCCTGCCGCCGCCGTAGACCACCTTGGCGCCGCGGTCGACCGCGTCCTTGACCTGCGCCTCGACCTCGGCTCGCTGCGTTTGCGTGTGCATGGGTCCCATGCGGGTGTCCTTGTCGAGCCCATTGCCAGGCTTCAGCTTCGATGCTCGCGCGACGAGCTTCTCCATCAGCGCGTCGTAAACGCCTTCCTGCACGTAGAGCCTCTTGGTGGACAGGCATTGCTGGCCGCAGTTGAAAAACCGCCCGACCCCGATCGCCCGCGCGGCGCCCTCCAGGTCGGCGTCGTCGAGAACGATGCACGGGTCGCTGCCGCCCAGCTCGAGCGTGACTTTCTTCAGGTGCTCCGCGGCCTTGGCCATGACTAGCTTGCCCGTGGGCGTGGAACCGGTCAGCGCGATCTTCCGGATCAGCGGGTGCTCGACGATCGCCTCGCCGGTCGCCTGGCCGATGACCACATTGATGACGCCCTCTGGCAGGCCGCCTTCGATGAGGGCCTCGATGCAGGCAAGCGTCGAAAGAGGCGTGGTGCT
>DMCH01000074.1:0-3197 GCA_003446775.1 Chloroflexota bacterium | reverse complement strand
ATCGGCTTGCGCACCACCAGCCCGTAGGTCGTGAGGTCGGGCAGCCTGACGTGCTGACCGTGGATCTTGTCCGCGAGGTCGGCGAACCAGCCGATGTTCTCGCCGAAGCGCTTGGCTTCGAGCCGCGACTCCAGAAGCGTCTTGCCCTGTTCCTTGGTCAGGATCACCGCGATCTCCTCGACCTTGCCGAGCATGTGCTGGGCGGCCTTGTGCAGGATCTCGCGCCGCTGGTTGGCAGGCAGCTTGGACCAGGTGGTGAACGCCTTGGCCGCCGCCAGGGCGGCCTTGTCGACATCGGCCGCGCCGCCGGCGGGCACCTCGTCGATGAGCTCACCGGTCGCAGGGTTGCGGACCTCATACGTTTTGCCGGACGCAGCCCGCGTCCTCTCGCCTTCGATGATCATCGTCGCCATTCGGGCACCCCTCTTCGTGTGTTCTGGTTGTCTCGATAATTATCGGCGTCGTCGGCAATGGGGGTTGGGAGGGCACGCGGATGTCTGTGAGGCTGGAGAAGGAAGGCGGCGTCGGAATCATCGTGCTCGACCAACCGCCGGCGAACCTCTACGACCACGCCATTCTGCGCGAGTTCGCGTCCGCGATCGACGACGCGAGGATGGACGCCGACATTCGCAACGTAGTCGTGACCAGCGCGGCCGAGAAGTTCTTCTCGGGCGGCGCGGACGTGCGCGTGTTCGCAGCGGGCACAGCGCGATCGCGGTTCATGATGGCGGTGCTGGCCCACGAAGCGTTTCGGAAGATGGAGAACAGCCCACTGATCTTCATCGCCGCCATCGCGGGCCACTGCCTGGGCGGCGGGCTCGAGCTTGCGCTCGCTTGCGACCTGCGATTTGCGGCCGAGGGCTCGTATCAGATCGGGCTGCCGGAAGTGAACCTCGGCCTTTTCCCTGGTTCCGGCGGAACGCAGCGCTTGCCGCGCCTGATCGGTAAGTCGAAGGCCCTCGACCTCATCGCCAACGCCACCACGCTCAAGCCTGCCGAAGCGAAGGAGATCGGCATCATCGACCAGCTGTTTCCCGATGCCGCCTCGTGCCGGGCGGGCGCGATCGAGTATGCGGCGAAGCTCGCCTCTGGGCCAAGCGTCGCCATCGGACACGCGAAGCTCGCGATTGTGCAGGGCCTCGGTGGGCCGCTGGACCTCGGCCTGGCGATGGAGCGGGAGGCAATCGGCCGCGTGTTCGTGTCCGAGGACGCGGACGAGGGAATCGCGGCCTTCAGGGAGAAGCGCAAGGCCGAGTTCAAGGGCCGTTAAGCCCCGAAGGACTAAAAAAGAGGGCCCTCACCGGAGGACCCTCTTGGGGAAGGGAATCGGGCTACTTGGTGGGCGTCGTTGAGTTCGCCTTGTGGTGGTGGATACCGTTCCAGAACGGGACGTAGCCCTTCGAGATCCGATCGAGCACCTTGTCCGCCTGCGCCTGCGTGATCTCCTTCTTGTCGACGAGCGCCTCCAGGCGCGGCTTCACGGTGATCGCGAGCTTGGCGGCGAACTGGTCCTTGGTCATGCCGCGGTCCTTGGCGAGGTCGCTGACTTTCTGGCCCTGCCGCAAATCCTCACGAAGCTGCGCGGGTGTGATGTGAAGAACATCGGCTTCGGACTCGAACACCGCCACGAAGATCGCGCGGCGGTCCTTGCGCGGGTCGGGCTTGGTGGGTTTGGTGGCGGCCGCCGGCGTCGGTTTGGGGGTGGGTGACGCGGCCTGCGCCAGGCCGCCGGCGACGCCGAGGCTGAGTAGGGCGGCGGCCGTGCCGGCGCCGATCGTTTTGACTGCGAGTGCTGCGAACGGGTTCATGTCGGTCTCCTCGTGAGTTTTTTGATTTGCCCCCACACCGCCGCTTCGCGACGGAGCTCCCCGCGTGGCGGGGAGCCCAGGGCCGATGCTCACGATGAGGAGGCGCTGTCAGACGCTGGTTCTCGCGCCGTCAGGCTTTTGTAAGTACCGCCAAGGGCTGGGAAGAGGGAGTCGGGGCAGGACTAGGTGGCCTGAAAAACGCTATTTGGTGCTGTGGTGTTTGGTGGTGTAGGCACGGATTTTGGAACTGCTTAGTTCCTGTTAACGTATTGACGCCCAAACAAATGTTTGGTATTCTTACATCATGGTAGGGGTAGGGGTCACATCTCTCTCGAAACTGGAAGAAGCGATCCACGATTTCCATCGCGGTCACGAGCCGAGTGACGACGACCCCAAGCGCCTGCGCGCCGCCATCGACGCTCTGGAGCTCGAGTTCTCATGCATGGCGCGGCGGGTGCAGCAGCGGGGTGATCACCTTGTAGACGGGAACATAAGCGCCGCTTCATGGATCAGCCGCCTCTGCAACATGTCGGTACCCTCTGCGGCCGATCGGCTCTGTGTCGGCGAGCAGCTGGAGTCGCTGCCCAAGATCGCGGCGGCTCTCAGCTCAGGCGAGATCGGTTACCAGTCGGCGTCGGTGATCTGCCACTTGCGAGACAAGCTGGGTGAGAAGCGCGAGGGCCTGGACGAGGAGCAGTGGATCGGCTTTGCCCGCGAGTATTCGGTCAAGGACCTGCGCTGGCTCGCGGCGCACACGCGCTACGCGTTGGATCCGGACGGGTTCGATCGGGACAACGAGGAGAGCTACGAAGATCGGTTCCTCCACATCAGCGAGATGAATGGGATGTACCACCTCAGCGGGGTGATCGATCCGGAAGGCGGCGCCGCCCTCAAGAGCGCGGTCGACGCATTGGCCAAGCGACTCGGTCAAGACGATGGCCGGACGCCCAAACAGCGTCGGGCCGACGCCCTGACCGAGATCGTTTACCACGCCCTGGACGAGGGCAAGCTGCCCCGGCGCAACGGGGTCCGGCCGCACATCACGGTGAGCACCACATTGGAAGGCCTGAAGGCCGAGCTCGGTGCGGCGGCCTCGGAGCTGGAGTCCGGGATGCTGATCTCGAGCAAGACAGTGCAGCGGCTGGCCTGTGACGGCACGTTGTGCCGGGTCCTGAAAGCAGACTCGGTGGTGGTGGACGTCGGCCGGGCGACGCGAGCCATCTCGCCGGCCCAGCGCCGGGCGCTCAAAGCCCGGTACCGCGGCTGCTGCGGGCCGGGCTGCGACCGGCCGATCAACTGGACGACTCCACATCACATCGAGTTCTGGTCTCGGGGCGGCCCGAGCAACCTGCCCAACTTCCTTCCCCTCTGCTATTACCACCACCGCCT
>DMCH01000134.1 GCA_003446775.1 Chloroflexota bacterium | reverse complement strand
GATGCGGACGATGTTGATCACGACGAAGGTGGCCAGGCCGTCGTAGACCAGAATCACGGCCAGGGCCAGGAGCTGGACGAAGAACTGCTTCGGGTTGCCGTAGAACAACCCGGTGACCGAGAAATCCGGGGTGCTGCCGCTGCCGGGGTAAAGGATCATTTGCGGGTCGGCGACCAGTCCTGTCATGAGACCGCCGATCGCTCCGGGGATCAGGTGGGTGTGCATGACACCGAGGGTGTCGTCGATCTTGGCGAAGAACTTCACCCGCGGCAGGTACTGCATGGTGAACCACGGGATCACCGCCCCGACCGCGCCGATGAGGATCGCGGCGAACCCGTTGACGAAGCCGGCGGCCGGAGTGATCGCGACCAGCCCGGCGATCATGCCGTTGATCATCCCGGCCACGTTGCTCTTGCCGGCAGTGAAAACGTCGAGGAGCATCCAGGCCAGGAGCGCTGTCGCGGTGGCGAGGTTTGTGTTCAGCACAGCCGCCGCCGCATTCGCATTGGCCGTGTATGGGTCTCCACCGTTGAAGCCGTTCCAACCGAGCCAGAGCAGGCCCCCGCCGGCAATTGCCATCAGCAGGTTGCTCGGATTGTTGTTGAGGCGGTCTTTGAGCAGCCGCGGGCCGATCACCGCAGCGGCGACGACACCGGAGATGCCGGCCGCGACGTGGATTACATATCCGCCGCTGAAGTCGACGGCGCCCTGCTGCGCCAGCCAGCCGCCGCCCCAGATCAAGAATGCGCCGACCGGGTAGACGAGAGTCATCCAGAGCGGCACGAACAGCATCCAGGCTTTGAAGTTCATGCGGCCGAGGAGCGCGCCGCCGAGGATGATGACTGTGATCGCGCCGAACACGAATTGGAAGTAGACCATTGCCGAGGTCGGGAAACGAAGAGGCGGCAGCCCGCCGCTGTTCGTCAGAAGCGGAATCGTCGCCTGACTCAGCTCCGTCCAGGCGAAGTTAACCGGCCACGGCACACCGATGATGTCCTGGCCGAAGAGCTTGGCGGAGTTTCCGAAGCTCATGTTGTAGCTCCAGAGCGTCCAGACCAGCAAGGTCATCGCGAATGCGTAAAGGACCATCAGGGCGGAGTTGAGCGACCATTTGCGCTTCATCAGCCCGGCATAGAGGATCGCCAGGCCCGGAACGCTCTGGATTCCGACCAGCGTGGCCGCGGTCAGCTGCCAACCCGTGTCCCCCGGGTTGAGCCAACCTGGTGCTGGAACAAGTCCGTCGAGAAACATAAGCGCTACTCCTTCCCTCGGTGAATTTGGTGGATGTTTTATCGATAAGCCGCTGAGCAGCGACCTGTCGAACCCCACTTGAAGCTTGGCTGCGGCCTTGCATCGCTCGAAACGTGTCCTTTCGACAAAGACTCAGGGCCTTGCTCGTGCAGAACGCACGACACCAAGCCGGCTGGAATATCTCGTGTCGTGCTGTTCACACGTAAAGTCGGGCCCCCGATTCGTCCGACCCCCACGTGATCGAACGTGCCTTGCGGTTCCTACGATGCCTTCGGGGCCCGTCAAATTCAAATCTCCACGGTCCAGGAAGGTTCAGGAGGGTGTTAATGGCGATAGAGACCAAGACAGGCAAGAAGGCCAGCCCGCGCGAAGTGATCGAGCGCGCAAAGGCTGAGGGCGTCGAGGTCGTCGACGTCCGGTTCATCGATCTGCCGGGCACGTGGCAGCACTTCAGCCTGCCGCTCGGCGAGCTCGAAGAGGACAGCTTCACGGGCGGCCTCGGATTCGACGGGTCCAGCATCCGCGGCTTCCAGTCGATCGATGAGAGCGACATGCTGCTCATCCCAGACCCGGACTCGGCCACCATCGATCCGGTGCTGGCGCACAAGACCTTGTTCTTGATCTGCGACGTCATCGACCCGATCACGCGCGAGCCTTACAGTCGCGACGCGCGCTTCATCGCGAAGAAGGCGGAGGAGTACCTGAAGCGGTCGGGCATCGCCGACGTCAGCTACTGGGGACCCGAGGCCGAGTTCTACCTGTTCAGCTCGCTGCGATTCGACCAGAACGCGCACAGCGGCTACTACCACATCGATTCAGACGAGGGCATCTGGAACTCGGGTCGAAACTCCGAGCCCAACCTCGCCTTCCGGCCGCGGCACAAGGAGGGCTACTTCCCGGTGCCGCCGACCGACAAGCTTCAGGACCTTCGGTCGGAGATCATGCTCAAGCTCATCGAAGCCGGTGTACACGTAGAGGTGCAGCACCACGAGGTCGGCACCGCCGGCCAGGCCGAGATCGACATGCGCTTCGACACCCTGACCAAGATGGGCGACAAGATGATGGTCTACAAATACGTCATCAAGAATGTCGCCGCGCAGCACGGCTACGTGGCCACGTTCATGCCCAAGCCGCTTTTCATGGACAACGGCTCCGGGATGCACGTGCACCAGAGCTTGTGGAAGGACGGCGAGAACCTTTTCGCCGACAAGAGCGGCTATGCGGGCCTGAGCCAGACCGCCATCTACTACATCGGCGGCCTGCTCAAGCACGCTCCGGCGCTGCTGGCATTGTGCGCGCCGACCACCAACTCGTACCGCCGGCTCGTGCCGGGCTACGAGGCGCCGATCAACCTCGTCTACTCGAAGCGGAACCGTTCGGCATGCGTGCGCATCCCGATGTACTCGACCAACCCGAAGGCCAAGCGCATCGAGTTCCGCTCCCCCGACCCGGCCGCCAACCCATACCTGGCCTTTGCGTCATGCCTCATGGCCGGTCTGGACGGAATCAAGCACAAGATCCTGCCTCCGGAGCCGGTCGACAAGGACATTTACGAGCTCGAGGGCGAGGAGAAGGCGAAGATCAAGTCAGTCCCAGGCTCGCTCGGCGAAGCGCTGGACGCGCTCGAGAAGGACCACGCGTTCCTCATCGAGGGCGGCGTGTTCACTAAGGATGTCGTCGAAACCTGGATCGAGTACAAGCGCAAGAAAGAGGTCGACCAGGTGGCGCTGCGACCGCACCCATGGGAGTTCATGCTCTACCACGACGTCTGATTTCTGACCGCACTCCAAGAGGGCTCCGGGTCGTCCCGGGGCCCTTTTATTTGGTAAGGAAAAGGTCCCTGGTTCGAATCCGGGCGTGGGCTCCAAGTTCAATTCGATCGCGCCCTTGCAACTTCGTCCTGCCCTCACGCTCATGTCCCCCGCCGACGCCACCGGGCCGGCGCGGGAGCACCGCAGCTGAGTCAGCTCAGACCAGGATCTCGTTGCCGTAGCGCGCCACGATCTTCTGTAGTCGCGCGATGTCCGGCTTCTTGTCTGAGGGCGGCGGGACGGTCCGAGAGCCGGCGGGCTCGCTGACTTCCATGAGCAGGTTCTCGAAACCGCCCGGGGTCAGTATGAACAGCACCCGGCACCCTGCGTCCCCGGTCGTGAAGCTGTGGGGAACGTTGCGCGGCCCGAAGGCGTAGTCACCAGGGTTCATGTCGATTTTCTTGCCGTCCACGTCGAGGTCCATGTGGCCCTCCAGCAGCCAGAATGCCTCGTCTTCCTTGTGGTGGACGTGCCGCGCCCCCTTATAACTAGGCGGGCACGTCACCTCCACCAAGGTGAATTGACCGCCCGTGTCGGCCGCGGTTGCCTTGATCTCCGCGAGCGCCCCGAACCACCAGCGCGCCTCGCCTTTTCCGTTGGCCACTGCCACCGCATTCAGTACCTGCACGGCCGGACTCCTTGGCGTCGCTACAGTGGCCGCGGACGCTGGGCCCGCTGAAAGGAACCATTTCGCGTGTCGCGGCGTAATGCTAAAACGTGCACTGTCGGAAGTCAAGTTTGGCGTGTCGGCCTGTCACCTGATATTCTTCAGGCGTGGCCCGCGAGTACAAAATGGTCAAGCGACTGGAGAAGGTCGAGGAGACTCGGCGCCGGATCGCGAAGGCGACATATGAGCTTCACTCGACCATAGGCCCGGCCTTGACAACGATCGCCCTGATCTCTAACCGGGCGGGCCTTCCGCGGCAAACCGTGTACCGGAACTTCGGCACGCAAGTGGAACTCTTTCGCAGCTGCATCGCATTCGGCCAGGAGATGCATCCAATGCCCGATCCCAGCCCCTGGAAGTCGATATCGGACCCTGGTGAGCGCCTACAGGTTGGCCTGACGCAGCTCTACCGATGGTTCGAGGCCAGCGAACCCGTGCTGACGAACGGCGCGCGCGACTTCGGTGTTGTGCAGGAAGCGGCCGAAGTGGCGCAGCAGCCGATGGAGGATGTTCTTAAGCGCATCTACGAGACGTTATGCCACGGCTGGGCGCGATTGGAGGTCTCTCCGGTGGTGTCGCTGGCGGTGGATTTTGCGACATGGAAGAAGCTTCGCCGCAGGCAGGGCATGACGTCGCGCGCCATCGTTGAGATGTGGTCGGACCTCATCCGCTGCCGACAGCCCGATCGTGGCAGACCACTTGGTAAGTAAAGGTCGAATTCCGCACGTCTGGATCCGAACGCGCTAGTCAGAAGCGCTGCATACGCACCGTTGGCGTCAGACGCTCGGAACCCGGGCGTCGTGCGGAGTTACATCCCCAGCATGGCGCGGGCGCGGAGGGCGATCGAGATCGCGACCCGCGTCTCCGGGTCGTCGAGCTGCAGGCCGGTCAGGGACTGGATCCGTTCGACCCGGTAGCTCATGGAGTTGATATGGATCCCGAGCTGCCGCGCGGCGGCGCGGCGTACCCATCTCGCCGACGACAGCGCCTCGAGGGTCTCGAGCAGCGGCGTGTCCCGCGACTGGGCGTACTTGAGCAGCGTGCCAAGCAGTTCTTCGACGAAGCGGCGCAGAGCGTCGGGGCTCTGCACCTCGAGCAGGAGGCGGAAAGCGCCCAGCGAACGGTAGGAGGCGATGCGTCCTTTCCCACCCGCGCGCCGCGTAAGCCGGAGCGCCTGGCGCGCCTCCACATGAGACCGCGCGAGCTCGGCCACCGAGTTGGCGAGGTTGCCGATCCCCACCGAGGCTGTGCCCGGCTTCATCACCGGGGC
>DMCH01000064.1 GCA_003446775.1 Chloroflexota bacterium | reverse complement strand
GAGCTAGTCCCATATCTCGTTGTCAAGCGATAGGCGGCTCGGCCTGGAAGTCGTGGTCGCCGCGCCAGATGCCCCAGACGATCGCGAGCGACTTCTTCATGCAGTGCCCGAGGGCGTTCATCTTCGTCTTGCCCTGGGCCCGCTTGCGCTCGTAGTGGGCCGCGATCGTCGGGTTGTGCTGCAGCCCGACGACGCTCATCCGGTAGAGCGCCGCGCGGATGTACGCGTTCCCGGTCTTGGCCATCTTCCAGCTCGTCTCGGGCCCGCCCTTTTGGCCTGAGCTCTGCTCGGCCGGGTGGACCCCGGCGTACGCGACCAGCTGATCGAAGTCCGTGAACCGCTGGATGTCGCCGATCTCGGCGATGAGCGTGGCGCAGATCGCCGGCCCGACCCCCGGGATCGTCTGCAGCCTGCGGGCGAGCTCGCCGTCCAGGAGCCCTGCGACGCGGGCCTCGGCCGCTGCGATCTGCTGCTCCAGCAGGTCGTGCTGGGCGATGAGCAGCTCCATCTCGAACCCGATCTGGGCTGCCAGCTCCGGCGGAGCCATCGTGTCTCTTGCGAGGGCCTGGATCCGCTCCGCTTTGGCGGTGCCGACCGCGCGATGGCCGGGGGCGCGGTTCGCATCGGCGAGCGTCGCGATCCGCTTGCGGGTCACCGCCTGCGCGGTGGGTGCCAGCCGCAGGACCGCCAGCGCGCTCACGCACGTCGGGTCGTCGTACGCCCGCTCGAGCTCGGGGAAGCCCAGCTCGATGAGCCGGGTGATCTTGTTGTCGATCCGGGACTGGTCTTCGACCAGGTGCATCGCGAAGCGCGCAGCTTCACGCAGCTCCACCCCGGCCAGTGGTTCACGGATCCGTGGCTGATCGGCCATCCCCAGGGCAGCGAGGGTACGCGCGTCTGCGGGATCGCTCTTGGTCCGTTGGAGCCGGCGCTTCCCGAAGGCCTTGGCCGAGATCGGATTGACGACGGCAACGGGGACCGCGGCCCGATGGAGGGCTGCTGCGAGCGGGAGCCAATAATGGCCGCTGGACTCCATGACGACCCGGTCGACCGGACCGTGCCGGCCGAGCCACCGCTCGAGCTCCCCGAGCCCGGCCCGATCAGCCGCGAACCGGAGCACCGGCTTGTCCGCAACGCGTTCGCCCTGCCGACAGATCGCCGCGACGTGCTGGCGTTTGCCGATGTCGATGCCGACGCTGTGCATGGCTGACCTCCCCGCGGTTCTGACCTCGGGGAGCTCGCCCGCTCCGACCCACGTCTGCTGATCGTCGATCACCGGCCAGCGCCGAGCGCTGCCGCAGAGTCCCGATCACCGTTCCCGGACGGAGTGCGAGGGCCGGACACTAGCTCCAACGGCTTGAACCGCATAGCCGGAGACCGGCCTCCCCACGAGAGTCAACGGAAGTCTGACCCTCAACGAGGACCTATATCAGCAGAGAGCCGTCCGCTTGCCTCGCCCGGCACGCCGATTCTGAAACAGAGCGGTCAGGTTGCGCCGACTCTTGCGTACCTGACCAGTGTGTTACAGAATACCTGTAGTGAATCGGTCAGGTACGCAGCACCGGCAGCTCGGTGAGCGGCTGCTCCTCGTTTTGGTGGGAGCTGATCGTCCGCTCTCGCTGCGCGAACTCGCCCGCGCGGCAGGCGTGTATGACAGCTCGGCGCGCTACGCAGTCGTCCGACTGGTCGAACGCGGCCTCGTGCGCCGTGCGCGCGAGCAGTACGCGCCGTGCGTCAGCGGCGAGGTCCTCGAGCATGCGCTTCACCAGGCCGAACGAGCCGTCGGCGGCGTCGAAGCGCTCCGCCTCATCGCCGCGCCGAACAACTCGATCGCCTTTCTCTCAATCCGCGGCCGTGGAACGCCAGCGGCGGATGTGGTGCTCTCCGAGGTTGTTGAACCACGCGAGGTGGTGCGACTTCGCGGTCTCGCGAAGCGGTACCTCAACCTTGAGCTGCACGAGCACGACTACCGCGAACTCCTGGGTACGACCGTCGAGGGGCAGACCGCCCTGGCGCGGTTGCGTCAGCGCCTGGCCGCGGGCCAACTGGTCAAGGGCGATCTTGCGCATTTCCCGCGCCCGGGTGTGCGCGGCGACTTCACGCGTGCCCGGCCGCTGCACCGGGCGAATCCGCGGCTGCCACGACTGTCGCGGCGCACCCTGCAAGGCATCGGTCGTCGTTACGGAGTCGCTGGGCTTTCATTGTTCGGATCGGCGGCGCGGCGGGACTTCCGCCCGGACAGTGATGTTGACGTGCTGGTGCGGTATCAACCCGGCGCACCGCGAACGGTTGCAGCGAGTAGTGGCTTGCGCGATGAGCTCAGTACCCGCCTCGGCCACAGAGTCGATCTCGTCGACGAGCGCTCCATCTATCCTGAGCTTCGGGCGAGCATCGCGCGCGATGTCGTGAGGTTGTATGGATCCCGATCGAATTCGTTGGCATCTCGCCCGAGCGAAGCAAAACGCGCAGGCGGCGATCGACGGACGCGCGCGTCTCGGTAAGGCTTGGGCCGACGATCCGGTCACGATGGCTGGAATAACGAAGCTCGTCGAGGTCGCGGCCGAGTACATGGGCAAGATTCCCCTCGAGGTCCAGGCGAAGCACCCCAAGGTGCTCTGGAAAGTCATGGCTGACATGCGCAACCTCTCCTCGCATGAGTACCACCGAATCGACCCAGAGATCGTCGAGAACACGGTCATCGTCGACCTCCCGGAGCTCATCACGCAGATTGATCAGATGCTCACCGTCATCCACTAACGAGGCCCCTGCCGGAGACGGCCGAGGCCCGTACCCGCCCGCGGATTGCCGAATGCCGCTCCGGCTGGCGGGAACGATTGGGGCACAGCACAACGCCTCCCGTATTTGGCCACGCGAGGCCGTCTGGATGTCTGGTGTGGGGGTGAATCACGCGACCCGCTGGTGCGCCGCCAATCGAAAGCCGTGTCCGGTCATCCCCACGAAGATGCCCCGCATTGAATGTCGAACGTCTGGCACAGCAGGCTTGCGACGTCTGACTCAAGCGTCAGCCAGCGCCGCGTCAGATGGGCCTTTGCACCTGCGTCGCGTTGGAATCGAACGAAAAGTGCAGTCGATGCAGGCATCTGATTCTGCGTCAGCTCGTTCGTCACTTGAATACGCGAGGCTTCGGGTCAGGATCGCTAGTGTCTATCGGCTTTCGGCTGGGGAGGGAGGATTCGAACCTCCGATTGGCTGATCCAGAATCTGCGAGTCACCAAATCGGCGTTCTGACTACATCTGAGCACGAGCAGGCGCGGCGGGCGGTCCCAAACCGACAGGTGGTTAGCCGTACAGAGTCGAGTCGACACCGGGGCGGCTATCGCTGAGAACAGGAGCGCTTTGGTGCTCCCTTCTCTCGGCTCGTGTCTACCGCGAGACGCGTCCATATTCGGACTACGCGGGGGCGTGTTCCGGAGTCGCCAAACCTGATCCCTTGATCGGTCCACACGCGGGCCTGACGATCCAGGCCAATAGGTAGACGACCGCGACAAGAACCAGGAGCGCCTGGTACCCCACAAGGAGTGCGCTCCATTCGAGTACTCCGCCGACCATCGCGCCGACCAGGTTCGCGCCAAAGGCGAGATCTGCCGCATCGGTGTTCCGGAACGAGAACGTGAACACTAGATTGGCGAAGAAGACTGGCGCGAAGGCGATCGCCGAGCCCACCGCATACCGCAGCACCGGTGGGTCAATGAGCAACGATGACGGTGGGAGCAGATATGCGAGGAGGAGCGATCCGGCAAGGCCCGCGTACAGCGGGCGCGGGTCGCGCGAGCGCAGCCTGCTGTTGACGCCGACTGCGGCGAGCACGCTGGCGAGGATCGCGAAGAAGACCAGGGCGTTCACGTACCAGGTCGTGCCGAACAACAGGCTGAAGGTCACGATGCTTCGCGTCTCGAGAAGGAGGAACGCGACGCCTAGCAGGAAGAAATGGGCGAAGCGCGCGCCGAAGCTGATCAGCGGCAGGCCAACGTAACGAAGTGTGCCGCCTACGCCGAGGGCCGCGAGCGCGATCATCATCGCGAGCCCGAGAAGGTAATGCGGGGCGACGGCTGGGTCCCGGAGGTAGGGAAATGGCCAGTCGTCGGTCGCGGGCCGCGGCGCGGCCGAGAGATCGACCGGCTCGATCGTGTCGCCCGGCGGTACCGCTGACGAGAGCCCGCGGACGAGCGGACCGTCCGCGATGACCGCGGCGCCGAAGTCTCCTGTGGGGTACGTCCGGGTGATCGGCGCCGATCCGAACACCTGTCCGACCATGTTCGCGTACCGCTGGACCAGCCAAGGCTGCCGGTAGTAGTTGTACATGACGAAGACGCCGTCGGGCGTGAGGTGGTCACGAGCGCTCGCGAAGGACTCCTCTGTGAACAGAAAGGACTCGAGCCGCAGGTTCGATGTGCTGCTGACGAGCGTGAGCGAATCCGTCACCGCGAACAAGATGAGGTCGTACCGCTCGGTCGAGTTCCGCAGGAATGCGCGACCATCGGTGATGACCGCCGACACTCGTGCGTCGGCGTATGGGTGGTCCGGGTGCTGTGCCCGGCCGATCGCTTGGATCCCGGGATCGATCTCGACCGCATCCACCGCCCTGACACCGTGCGCGAGTGCCACGGAGACGTCGGTCCCCGAACCCGCGCCGATGATCAGGGCTTTCGCAAAGGTGCGACCCGGGAACCATCGGTAGACCTGGTCGTAGTAGGCCTCCTTCGGTGCAGCCGCAGCGAACATCGCTTGGAACGGCACACCGTTGACGAAGATCACGTCGGTCCGCGGCGTGTGTACGACGTCGAGCCGGTAATACGGCGAGTAGACATCCCCGCCGATCGTTTCGATGCCCAAGCAGAGCATCACCCCGCCGACCAGTGCCGCGGTCGCGACGGCACGCTGCCAGCGGCTGGCAGCCCCGAAAGTCAACAGGGCGACGAGGAGCCCGGCAATCGTGAACCAGATACTCGGCGGCAAGCCTGCGAGAGACACGCCGGCGAAGAGCGCAATTCCCGCCATCGAGCCGGAGATGTCGAACGCATACGCGCGCAGCGGTGGCATCGTCCGAAGGAGGGGACCCAAGGGGACCGCCAAGAATGCCATCGCGATCGTCGTCAGGATCAAGAGGCTCGGCAGGACGATGAAGTTGATGTCGAGCTGCCGTCCCTCCTCCGTCGCGAACCAGACGTCGCCCAGCTCGTTCTTGATGTTGACCTGAGCGAGCGACACGAACAAGACAAGCGCGAAGGCGAATGGCGCGAACCAGACTGCCGCTGACGCGTCAAGTCGTCGTCCGAGGAGAATGCCGATCCCGATGCCCAGGAAGCTCGCAAGGAGGAGGAAGTTATTGAAGAAACCGACGTAGACCACATTCGCGGGGATCCACCGAATCAGTAGAAGCTCGACGAACAGAATCGTGCCGCTGGTCAGAAAGAGCCGAAGTCTCGCGTCCCGGAGCATTCAGGCCGAACGTAGCTGACGTGCCGACTGGCGTCTGTAGGACCAATCGTTTTCACTTAGCGAAGACGATACGAACTCCGATTGGCCGATCCAGAATTTGGCTAGCGCATTTTCGATCACTTGAGGCGAATTGAGCGCGAAGGCGACCGGCGAGCGGTCCCAAAGCGACAGGGTGCAGGCGTTTGGTTGGGCGGTTTGCCGGGCGATCCGGTCAGCCCTGTCGCGCGATGTCTTGCCAAGGCTTGTCGATGTCAGTCGCGGTCAACTCCTTCGG
>DMCH01000041.1:3885-7169 GCA_003446775.1 Chloroflexota bacterium | reverse complement strand
GCCTGATCCGCGGGGTCGAGAAGTTCGACCACCATAAGCGGTACAAGTTCTCGACCTACGCCACGTGGTGGATCCGGCAGGCCATCACGCGCGCCATTGCCGACCAGGCGCGGACGATCCGCATCCCGGTGCACATGGTGGAGACGATCAACAAGCTGGTCCGTGTCTCGCGCCGGCTGCTCCAGGAGCTCGGCCGGGAGCCGAGCGACGAGGAGATCGGCGAGGAGATGGGGATCACGCCCGAGAAGGTGCGCGAGATCGTGAAGGTCTCGCAGGACCCCGTCTCGCTCGAGACCCCGATCGGGGAAGAGGAGGACTCCCACCTCGGCGACTTCGTCGAGGACCGCGAGGCCGTCTCGCCTTCCGACGCCGCCTCGCTGACGATGCTCCACTCGGAGGTGGAGGACGTGCTCGACACGCTCACGCCACGCGAGCGGCGCGTGCTGCAGCTGCGCTTCGGGCTGATCGACGGCCACCAGCGCACGCTGGAAGAGGTGGGCAAGCGCTTCGGCGTCACCCGCGAGCGCATCCGCCAGATCGAGGCCAAGGCGCTGCGCAAGCTGCGCCACCCCTCGCGCTCGAAGAAGCTCCGCGACTACCTGGAGTAACCAACCCGGGTTTTTCGCCTCCCCACCACGTGGGGAGGTCGGCCGGACCGCGTAGCGGTCCCGCCGGGTGGGGAGACTCGAGCCTCAACCGCTGAAACCAAAACCTAGGAGCCGGCGTCTGTATGACGTGGGCCAGTGCAGGATCTAGCCGTGAATCAGATCCAGATCAGCCGTGTCAGCGCCGCGCGCACCGGGGACCGCACGGCCTTTGACGAGCTGGTCGGAGTCCATCTCGAAGCTGGATACCGGGTGGCGCTGGCGATCCTGCGTGATCCCGACGAGGCGCGGGATGCGGTGCAGGAAGCCGCGTTCAAGGCCTGGCGGCGCCTGGGACAGCTTCGAGACGGCCGGGCAGCGCGGCCATGGTTCCTCACGATTGTCGCGAACCAGTGCCGGAGCGTCCGGCGCGGCAGGTGGTGGTCTGTGGTCCGTATCCCCTCTGTCGACCGCATGAGCGCTGACTTCGAGACACCCAGCGCTGAAAGCGCCGACCTCCAACGTGGGCTGGCACGCCTCGCCCCCGAGGATCGCCTGCCGTTGTTCCTGTACTTCTACCTTGACCTCCCACTCGAGGAGGTCGGTGTGGTGCTGGGGCTCAGCGCCGCCGGCGCCAAGACTCGCGTGTACCGGGCGGCCAGAAAGCTGCGCCCCGGACTGGAGTTGGACTGATGGCTGACCTGCGCACGGAGATCCGAGGAGCATTCGACAAGGAGCAGTCTGTTTTCCCGCCGCCGCCGGCCATGCGGCGAGAGGTGGTCGACGCTGTTGCCGCGCGTCAAAAGGTGGGGTCGGTCGACGGTCTCAGGCAGCCGAACCTTCAGTGGATGGCGGTCGCCGCGGCCGTCCTGATCACGGTCGCCATCGTCGCCGGCCTAATGTCGGTGCGTCTCGCGCAAAGGCAGGTGCCGGGCCGCCCCAGCCCTCCAGTTATCAGCCCGGCAGCCTTGCGTGACTACGGTTCGCCTCCGGCAGGTGTGCCCCTGATCTATGTCATTGATCCGCGCAATTACGCCTGGCTCCAGGGCTACGACTGGCAGGGCCACCCGCGCGGCACAGTCAAGCTCTCACAGCCCGTCAACCCAACGGGCGTTCCTATGCATCAGGCGCCGGACGGATCGGGGTTCGTAGTTGGATACAACCCCAAGGGCGGAACCACGAGCTACCTCGACCGGCTCGGGCGGCCGATCTCCGAAAATTCTCAACCCACGTGTGCAGTCACGGTCGACCAGCAGACCTTCGTCTGGACCCTGAGCTTCAAGGTGCCCGGACAGCCGGCGCGGCAGGTGGCGGTCATCGCTCGGGACCAAGCGATCGGCCAGACCGGCATCAGCCCCGTCGCGTGCAGCTTCGCGAGCGATCGGGCAATTCTTGTCCGAAACACTGTCTCGTGGCCGTCCGAAATCTGGGTGGTCAGGCTCTCCGATGGGTCGGTGCTTTCACACCGCACCTACGCGGACGGCCAATTGGCGGACGTAGTCGCGAGCGCGGACGCTACCTACATCGCTGAAAACCCAATCGACACGGCTCAGATGGCCGCTCGTCAGAGCCAAGGTGTCACTCGTATCAGGCGAGTCTCCGACTGGACGCAGGTCGCGACTGTCGGCCGCTTGGCTGTCCGCGCCTTCAGTGGCGACGACTCACTCGTTCTGACGACCATCTCGCTCCTGACCGAAATACAATCGGGTCTGACCGTCACTGACTGGCGCTCGGGTTCGGCGGTGTGGCAGTACCAAGGCTCAGAAGTCTTGGGCAGCGTTCTTGCCCAACCGGGCGGTCGCAGCTTCGCGCTCGCTCTCATGGTTCCCACCCAGGCGCAGTCGCCGCTGCGCGACGTGGTCATCGTCCATGCGGATGGCACCGTCACCAAGATCCCTGGCCGCTACCTGACCTTGTGGTGAAGCGGGTTCCAACGTAGATTGGAGACGCCATGCCTGTCATTACCATCGGGCGGCAGATCGGGGCCGGGGGGAGCTCGGTCGGCCACATGCTGGCGACCAGGCTCAAGCTCGACTTCCTGGACGGCGAGCTGATCGATGAGGTCGCCCGGCGTCTCGAGCTGCCGAAAGAGGAAGTCGAGGCCGAGGACGAGCACCCTGGCTCATTGCTGGGCCGCCTCCTACTGGCCCTTGGTGCCGCCAACACCGAGCCGATGATCCCGCCGGAGACCTCCGCCTGGAGCCCGCCTAACGCGGACCCGGTCTTCGACACCCGTCGAGCCGTCCTCCAGATCACACAGAACGTGATTGTTGAGGCGGCCCGCGGCGACAACGTGGTGATCGTCGGTCGCGGCGGCGCCTACATCCTGCACGACCATCCCGGCGCCCTGCACGTGTTCCTGCGCGCGGAAACGGCGATCCGGCTCAAGGTCCTCATGGAGCTGGAGCACAGCACCGAAGAGGAGGCGCGCAAGCGGCTGAAGCAGACCGACGAGAACTGGACGGCCTACATCAAGCAGGTGTACGGACATGACCGGACCCTGGCGTCGCACTACGACCTTGTGCTCGACACCGGGCGGCTGGGCTACGACGCCACCATCGCCGCGATCTTCGCCGCCCTCCCCGGCCGCTCCAGGTAATTTCACCTCCCCACCGTGTGGGGAGGCCGGCCCGACCGCGAAGCGGTCGCGCCGGGTGGGGGATCCAATTACCCTTAAACCGTGACCCACGCCCTCGGCTC
>DMCH01000041.1:0-3653 GCA_003446775.1 Chloroflexota bacterium | reverse complement strand
CTCTACGGCGTGGCCCTCGTCCAGACACTTCAGCGCCAGAACCCCAAGAGCAAGCTCTCGGTCGCGCCCGTCCAGTTGGACGGCGTTTGGTGCCTGGAGCTCACCTACACGGGAGATCCGCCGGTTGGCGTCCCGGAACGCTGGCATGGGCACCGGGTGATCGTCCGGAGCCCCGAGGCTGTGGCGAGTGCCTGAAGTCGCGTTGTTCTCGCCCCAGAGCAAGGTCCGCGACGTCGTCGAGAGGCTCGGCGACCGGGGCCGCGGGCTGCTACTCGAGCATGGCTATGACATAGGCGAGGGGTTCGTCGACGTCCTGTCCCAGTACCAGACCCTCGAGCACGCTGAGCAAACCGAGCGTCTCCGGGACCTGGCCGGTTTACTGGCGAAGTTGAATTCCGCCTAGTAGCGCCTGGGCATTTACATACATTTGTAGGTCCCAAATACGGGGCACTCGGTGTAGCATCCGCAACGAATTCGGGTTCTGGTTCGTTATACAAGTCGAGGAACACGTCATTGCAAAGGTCAAAGTTGGAACCAGACAAGGGCAAATGCGCCTGTGGACGGCGAACCAAGGACGCGTCTGTCTACATCTACCGCTCCCACACCGACCGCTTCCTTTTCCACCGCTGTGACTGCGGCGCGGAGTGGACCGAGCACCAAACCGACGTCGACCCGCTCGACCCGGTCAGCTCCGACGAGGTGATCGAGGTGCACAAGCGCCTCGCCAAGTTCGAAGGCTCGTTCTCCGAGCTCCTGGAGCGCCACCCGGCCTAGCTTTCACCTCCCCACCACGTGGGGAGGTCGGCCCTGCCCGCAGGGCACGGCCGGGTGGGGAGTCGCACTAACCCAGGCGGATGGGGAGGATCCACTAACCCATTCGGAACGCGTCGGCCGGCCTTCCACGGACTCCCGTGGGCATGGCGAACACCGCCCCCGCGAGCTCGTCCGACGCATCCAACCCGGTCGCGGCGCTCGTCACGAACATCCGCGGCTGCTCGCGACCCATCAGGCACACGCTCGACGGCTGCCTGGTCGGAACCCTAACCGTATCGGCCAAGGTGCCATCCGGGCGGTACCGCCTCACCTCGGACGAGCCCCACACGGCCACCCAAACGTGGTCCTCATCGTCCACGGCCATGCCGTCGGGGTTCTCCCGGTTCATCTGGACGAACAGCTTCCGCCCGCTCAGCGCTCCCGACTCCGGATCGACGTGGAACCGGTCGATTCGGCCCCGCGCCGTGTCGGTGAAGTACATCGTGGTGCCGGCAGCGTCGAAGGCAGGCCCATTGGAGATGGTGACGCCGTCCAGCACCCTGGTGACCGTGCCATCTCGGTCCACCCGGTACAGCGAACCCGCGTCCGGCGTGAAGTCAACGGCCATGCTGCCCGCCCAGAAGCGGCCCGTCGGATCCGCGCACGCGTCGTTCATCCGCGTCCTCACCGGATTGCCGTCCTCGGGCTTGTCCAGCCATTCGAGCCGGCCTCCGACCCTGAGCAGCGCGATGCCGGTGCCGCACGCGGCGATCCACGCATCATCCGTGCCGGCCAGCGGCGCGACCGCGCCCAGCGTGACATCGAGCTTCGCGAGCTGCCGCAGCGGGCCGGGCTTACGAGGATCGGCCTCCAGCAGCCGTCCGGTGGGAATGTCGACCACCACGACCCGGTCCATAGAGTCCGGATCCGATGGATCCGGTTGGACCCAGCGTGCGCCCTCGCCGAGCTCGAGCCGGTCAGGCCCCCATGGAGTCAGTCGCGCGGTGTCGACAGGAGTCCCCACCGGTCGAGTTTTTCGCGGAGCCGCGCCGTGGCGGCGTCGTTAAGCGCCGATGTGGGCGGAGCCGGCCACGGCTCGCAGATGCCCTGCAGCTGGAGCGCCGCTTTGATGGAGGCCGGGAAGACCCCGGCTCGAAGCGCAGTCACCAGCTCGATCAAGGCTTCCTGGTCTGCGCGCGCCGAGCTCCAATCGCCGCGGCGGAAGTTGTCGTAGATCCGAACCACCCAGCTCGGCGCGACGTTGGCGGCGCCGCAGATGGTGCCGGCTCCGCCCATGGCCATCGAGGCCAGGAGCATGGTGTCGCTGCCTGTGAACATTCGGAAGTGTTCCAGGCTGCGTGTGGCCAGGCGAACGTTCTCGAAATACTCGAAGTCGCGACTCGAATCCTTGATGCCGGCGATCGTGCCCTCCGCGGCCAGCTCGGCGACCGTCGCGGGCTCGGCGACGATCTTCGTGAACTGCGGGATGTTGTAGAGCAGCAGAGGGAGCTTGCTCTCGGCCGCGAGACGCCGGTAGAACGCGCGGACCGTGGCCTGGTCGGTGGGGTAATAAAAAGGAGGCGCGACGAGTGCGGCGTCGGCTCCAAGTCGCGCCGCTGCCGCAATCTCGCCGCGCGCGGCGTCGAGGTGGGGTTGCGCCACGCCACAGATCACCGGCACGCGACCGGCCGCGGCCTCGATGACGCTCTTCAAGACCTGCCATCGGATTCGTTCGCCGAGCGACGCGCCCTCGCCGGTGGAGCCGAGGGCCAGGAGTCCGTGCACGCCCCCTGTGATGACGTGGTCGACGAGCCGTTTGATGCCGGACTCGTCGGCGCTGCCGTCGCGATGCAGCGGCGAAACAAGCGCCGGCAAGACCCCCGACAGCTCTTCGATTCCGGTCACGGTCATAGGCTACTCTGGCGCGGATGATCTACCGGCGGACCGGGCGCAGCGGGCTCCTGCTTTCGGCTCTGTCGGTGGGCTTGTGGCAGCGCTTCGGCGGCGACGAGCCCACGAATGAGAATCGGGCGATCCTCCGCCGCGCCTTCGAGCTGGGGGTGACGCACTTCGACCTGGCCAACAACTACGGCCCGCCATACGGATCCGCCGAGTCGAACTTCGGGCAAATGCTCCGGACCGATCTCGCCGGTCACCGCGACGAGCTCGTGATTTCCACCAAGGCGGGCTGGGACATGTGGCCCGGGCCGTACGGCGACTTGGGCTCCCGCAAGTACCTGCTCGCCAGCCTCGACCAAAGCCTCAAGCGGATAGGAATCGACTACGTCGACATCTTCTATCACCATCGGCCCGACCCCGAGACTCCATTGGAGGAGACGATGGGCGCGCTCGCCACCGCCGTGCACCAGGGCAAGGCGCTGTACGTCGGCATCTCGCAGTATCAGCCGTCGGCGACGCGCGAGGCGGCGGCGATTCTCAAGACCATGGGCATCCATCTGCTCATCCACCAGCCTGTGTATTCGATGCTCAATCGGTGGGTCGAGCCAGAGCTGCTGAACGTGCTGGAGTAGGAGGGGGTGGGCTGCATCGCGTTCTCGCCGCTGGCGCAAGGCATGCTCACCGACCGTTACCTGCGCGGCGTGCCTGCCGGTTCGCGTGCGACGCAGGGCTACTCGCTGAATCCCGACACGGTGAATCAGAACATGGAGCGTGTGCGCGCTCTCGCTGCGCTCGCGAAGCGCCGCGGCCAGAAGCTTTCGCAGATGGCGCTGGCGTGGGTGCTGCGCGACCCGCGCGTTACGTCATCGATCGTCGGGGTCAGCAGCGTGCAGCAGCTCGAGGAAAACCTCGGCGCCCTCGATAACCTGACCTTCACACGTGAAAAGCTCGAGGCTGTCTCTTATACACATCTCCGAGCCCACGAGACTGACTCCTATCTC
>DMCH01000154.1:1603-8711 GCA_003446775.1 Chloroflexota bacterium | reverse complement strand
TTCACCGCTTCGGCGACGAACTTGATCGAGTCGATGGCGAGGCCGGAGTCGGTCTCGTCGAGGATCGCGATCTCGGGTTTCAGGATCGCCATCTGCAGGATCTCGGCGCGCTTCTTCTCGCCGCCGGAGAAACCGTCGTTGATGTAGCGCGGCAGGAACGAGTCGTCCATGTGCAGCACCTCGAGCTCGCTCTTGAGCAATGAGCGGAACTCCTTCGGGGTGACCTGCTTGGACTTGTCCTTGCCGTCGTACCCGCGCTTGGCGTTGAGCGCCGTACGCAGGAAGTTGGTCATCGAGATTCCGGGCACGACCACGGGATATTGGAAGGCGAGGAACATGCCCAGTCGGGCGCGCTCGTCGGGTTCCAGCTCGAGGACGTTCTTGCCCTTGAAGGTGACCACGCCGCCGTCGACCGTATAGCCGGGGTGGCCCATAAGGGTGTGGGAGAGAGTCGATTTGCCCGAGCCGTTAGGCCCCATGACAGCGTGCACTTCGCCCTTGTTGATCGAGAGCGTGACGCCCTTGAGAATTTCCTTGCCCTCGACGCTGGCCCGCAGGTCTCGAATCTCGAAATCAGCCAACTTTCCCTCCCCTCTCCTTGACTTCATATGTGCAGTCGCCGGCCGCCTCGCGCATCCATGTGGATCGGGTCACCGGCGCGCCCAGCAGCCGTTCATACATTTGCTGCTCGTTAGCGCAGGGCAGGCTGGTGCGGGCAGCGACGTCCTGGATGGGGCAGTTGCAGTGACGGATCGCGAGCCCGCCCCCAGCCAGCTCGACCACCTCGGCCATGTGGCCGTGCTCGGTGGCGAGCCTGGCCAGCTCGCGGACGCGTCCTTCAAAGTCTAGCCCCGCCAGTCGAGGGGCGTACTCGGCCTCGAGACGCGCTGTGCGGCGCTCGAAGAATTGCTTGAGCTGTGCCTCGGACAGGAACTCCACGAGGTCGGTCGCCAGCTCTTGGTGGGCGTGGGGGAAATGCGAATGTGCCGCCGGGGTGAGCGTGTAGACGTTCTCGGGGCGCCCGCGGCGGTGCTCCTCGGCCGGCGCCACTGTGGCCAGGCCGTCCGCCTCGAGCGCCTCCATGTGGCGCAGGGCGCCCTGCTTGGAGATCTCGAGATGCGCAGCCACGTCACCGAGCGAGGCGTGTCCCCGCGTTTTCAGAAAGGCAAGGATCGTGTCGCGCCTGGAGTCCACAGGCCGAGTCTACGACTTTTTCAACACGTACGTTGAAATACAGCCCGACCGAGAGTACCCTCGGCGGGATGCGCGCGCCGGTTGCAATGTTGCTGGCTGCCCTCTTTGCCCTCGCCCCGGTTCCGATGAGCGCCGCCGCGCCAACCTGGGAGCAGTGGCAGACAGGGTCGTTCGCCAACGTCACAGGAGTCACGTCCTTGAACGGCATCGCTTTCGACCCGACGTCCGCGCACGGTGAAGGGCACCTGGCGTTCACGGTGACTCCGCCTCCACAACCCTCGCGGTCACCCATCGCTATTCCCATTGGACAGGCTCACGCGATACCCGTGG
The DNA here is from genome assembly GCA_003446775.1 of Chloroflexota bacterium. Taxonomy (GTDB): domain Bacteria; phylum Chloroflexota; class Dormibacteria; order Dormibacterales; family Dormibacteraceae; genus UBA10449. The sequence goes on along the minus strand of DMCH01000154.1, from coordinate 7,187 downwards.
CGCCGTTTGTCGCCATCGCGGCGGCGGTTCTCGCCGCGCTGGCGGCCGCGATACTTGCGGCCACCAGGCGCCGCCGCTGACGCAAGACCGAGTCCTCCTGCTCTCGGCCCGCGGCCTGCGGGCGTTCGGGTTCGGTTTCTCCGCGGTCCTGATCGGCGTCCACCTCGAGCGCCGCGGCCTTTCGCCTGCGCTCATCGGCCTGACCCTGGGGATCGGGCTTGCCGCGGCGTCCCTGTCGGGTCTCGCCAGCGCCGCCCTGGCCGCGAGGTGGGGGCGCCGCCGCATCCTGGCGGTCGCCGGTGCGCTGATGACGCTGACCGGGCTCGACCTCGCGCTCGCGACCGAGCCGTCCTTCCTCATCTTCGCGGGCCTCACGGGAATGCTCGGTGCCGCCAGCGTGGACCTTGGGCCGTTCGCATCGGTCGAGCAGGCGGTGCTCACCGAGACGGTGCCCGCTTCTGGGCGCAACGTAGCCTTCGCTCGCTACTCGCTGACCGGAGGTTTGTTCAACGCTGCGGGCGGACTCGCCGCCACGCTGGCAACGAGCGCCGCGGCCGGGCGGGCGTTCTTCCTCCTCTACGCCGCCATCGGCGTCGCCACCGCAGTCCTTCCACTTTTCATGACGTCTCGCGTCGAGGGCGATGATCGCGGCCCCGCATTCGGACGGATTCGACCGCTGCTCGGGCTCGCCGCCCTTTTCGCCCTGGATTCTCTGGGCGGCGGGTTCGTGGCCAACGCGGTGGTCGCCTACTGGCTCCATGTTCGCTTTGGTGTGGGGGCATCTGTGCTCGGTCCGGTCTTCGCCGCGGTCGCGATCCTCCAGGCGCTGTCCTATGAGGTTTCAGGTCGGCTCGCGAATCGCATCGGCCTGATCAACACGATGGTTTTCACGCACCTGCCGAGCAACGTGCTCTTGCTCCTGGTCCCCTTCAGCCCCAACCTGCCCTGGGCCATTGCGCTCCTGCTGGCACGGTTCACCCTGTCGCAGATGGACGTGCCGGCACGACAGGCGTACGTCGTCTCCATCGTCCCGCCGTCCGAACGAGCGGGCGCGGTCGCGATGACCGGAGCGGTGCGCGGCGTCGCGCAATCGTTTGGGCCGCCGCTCGCGGGGGTCGCCATCGGCGTCGCCGCGTTCGGTGTGCCTTTCTTCGCCGCCGGTGCCTTGAAGATCTTGTACGACCTGGCCCTGTTCTCGGGCTTCCGCAACCGGCGCGCGAGCCACGAGCGCGGGTAACGTTCGCTCGTGGCCGAAGAGCTCACATCGCTCGATGACGCCGAGCTCGAGCGACGCGTTGCCGAGGTCCGCGAGCGCATGCGGCCCATCGAGCAGCAGCTCGCAGCGCTCAGGGGTGAGCGCGATCTGCTCCTGACCGAGCGCCGCCGCCGCGACCGAAACGCGCATCGCGAGTCGCGGGCGGACTTGAAGGCGGCCATGCGCGAAGGCAAGTTCCCGACCGTTGCCGAGCTGGTCGCCGGCAGCCAGGCCGGTTCGCTGGACGACTATGCCTTCAATCTCAAAACCGGTGGAGAGGTGCGGCTGGGCTATCCGGGCGCCCGCTCGCAGAGCCTCAGCTTCACCGACGGGGTCCAGGTGGCCCAGGCGGGCGACCTGACCGCGGCGGCCCGCCTATATGCGGCCGGGTGGGAGCTGGGCGGCCCAGGACGCCCTGGGGTCCGAGTTCACTTCCCAGGCACCCGCCAGGAGCGGCTGGTGGGCGCAGACGAGGTCTTCGCGCGGCCCAAGGCCGACGGTGCCGCGTAACCCCAGCGCTGTCTGCCGCGTTGGGTGGGGTGGGAAACCGTAGAATCAGCGCGCTCCCCAACCATGGCTCGAAACGTTCCTGAGAAGATCAAAACCAAGGGGGGCCATCGCCCTCGGGCGCGGGTCCACGCCGGCTGGTCGCCGATCGGGCAGCGCCTGCGTCGAATCGCCCTCATGCGCGGCCTCGGCGTCTTCGTGGCGGTGGTGCTGGTCGTTGGCTTCGCCGTGGATGCGTACGCGCAGTCCTTCTTCGACAGCCTGCCTTCGATCCAGGGCCTCGACAGCAATTCGTTCGCGGGTGACACGCAGATCAGCGACCGCAACGGCGTGATTCTTGCGGACGTGGGCGCCCAAGGCGATCACCGACTTTCTGTGAAGCTCAAGGACGTCAACCCGGTGATGATCCGGGCCACAGTCGCGATCGAGGACAAAGGCTTCTACACCAACCCCGGCTTCGACATCCAGGGCATCATCCGCGCCATCTTCGACGACATCCGAGCCGGCCACATCGTCGCCGGCGGCAGCACGATCACCCAACAGCTCGCCAAGCAACAGTTCTTGACTCCGGACCAGACCTACCAAAGAAAAGTCAAAGAGGTTGCGCTCGCCTTTGAGCTGAGCCAGGCGTACTCCAAGGACCAGATCATGGAGCTCTACCTCAACAAGAGCTTCTATGGATCCCAGTCGTACGGTGTCGAGGCGGCCGCGCAGGACTATTTCAACGTCCCCGCCTCCAAGCTCGACCTCGCCCAGTCAGCGGTGCTCGCCGGGCTGCCGCAGGCGCCCACCGAATGGAACCCGGTGCTGCACCCAGACGCCGCCAGGTTGCGCCAGACCGAGGTCCTGCAGGCGATGCTGCGCCAGAACTACATCACCCAGGACCAGATGGATGCGGCGCTCGCCGAAAAGCTCGCGTATCAAGCGCCGATCAACAGCTTCAAGGCCCCGCACTTTGTCGACTTCGTGCTCGAAGAGCTGCGCCAGCTCGGGTTCAAGCCGGGTATCCAACAGCTGAACGTCAAGACGACTCTCGACTACCACCTTCAGGTGTGGGGCGAAGAAGACGTCGTGGCGAACATGAATCACTGCCTGGAGCCGCCCTCCTGCGACCCCAACGGAAAGCTCTCCTCCGGTCTCATCGCTGAGAACCCGCAGAATGGCGAGATCATCGTCATGGTCGGTTCGCCCGATTACAACGCCCAGGGCGGCCAGTACAACTGGACGACGGTACCTCTCAACGTCGGTTCCTCCGTGAAGCCTTACACCTACGCCGCCGTCATCAACGCTCGCGCCGCGACCGTTGATACGCCCGTTTACGACGGTCCGAGCCCGCTCATCTACAAGGACGCTTACAGCACCACAAAGTTCTACAACTACGACCTCGGGTCACATGGCGTGCTGCCCCTGAAGCAGGCCATGGGCAACTCACTCAACATCTGCGCGGTCAAAGTCGAGCTTTCGATCGGAGTGCCTGCGGTGCTGTCGTTCATGCGCAACATCGGAGTGCAGCCTCGCTACATCAACACGGACGGTAGCTACGACACCCAGGCACCGGCCGACGAGTACGGCCCGAGCGTGACCCTCGGTGGCTACCCGATCACGCTGCTCGAGCATGTCGGCGGCATGGCGACGCTCGCAGACATGGGCGTCTACCACACACCAGAAGCCATCCTGCAGGTGACCGATTCGCATGGCCAGGTGCTGTACCAGACCCACGCCGACCAACGCGCGCGCCAAGCCATCGACCCTGGCGTCGCTTTCATCATGGCCCAGATCATGTCGGACGACAACAACCGCGCCAGGATCTTTGGCTACAACAGCCCGCTGCATTTCAAGAACCGGATCGTGGCCGCGAAGACCGGCACGTCGGACAACTTCAAAGATGCAGTGACCGCCATGTTCACGCCCGACTTGGCCGCTGTGATCTGGATCGGCGACATCCTCGACTTCAACCACGCGATGGTTCGCAACTCCGACGGCGTGTTCGTTGCCACGCCCGGCATCCACACGTGGTTGGATGAGGCTCTGACGTATATGGGCGCCCCTGGCGACCGCTGGTACTCGCCGCCCGCCAACGTGGTCCAGGGCGCCAACAACAGCTGGTTCCTGACCGACACGACGAGCATCCCGAGGCTTCCCGGCGACAACCCGCCCAGCCCGACCCCGACCCCGATCAACATCACCGTGCCGCCGGACCCGGGCACCGGCCCAGTGCTGGCGAGCCCGACACCGGTCCCGTCACCTTCGCCGTCGCCCAAGCCCTAGTCGCTGACCGCGGTCCGTAGAATCGGCGCGGTGCATTCCAACCTCTCGGTCAAGACCGAGCCGCTGCCCAAGAGCCAGGTGGGCATGACCATCGAGGTCCCGGCCGACATCGTCGATGCGACTTATGAGAAAGTCCTGAACCGGCTCGCCTCCCGCTCCAAGCTCGAAGGATTCCGGCCGGGGCGCGCGCCACGCGCGCTGGTCGAGGCGCGCATCGGTCCCGCTGCGCTGCGTGAGGAGGTGGTCGAGGCGATCGTCCCCGAGGTCATCCGCCAGGCGCTCCAGGAGAAATCAATCGATCCCATCGACAACCCGGATGTCGAGGTGGTCGAGCTGGAGCGCGGGCGGCCCGCCCAGCTGAAGGCCACCGTCACGGTCATGCCCGAGGTCACGCTTGCCGACGTGTCGTCATTGAATGTGGCCACCCCCTCCGTCGAGGTCACCGACGAGATGCTCGAGCGGCGACTCGAGGATGTCCGGGAGCCGATGGCGGAGATCACCCCGGTCGAGCGCGAGGCCAGGGCGGGCGACGTGGCCGTGATCGACGTCGAGGTCGAGGCCGATGGCGCGGTGGTTCCCTCTGAGTCGCGGTCGGCCATGGAAGCCGAGCTGAGGGAGGGCGCCCTGCTGCCGGAGCTCCTCGCTGCGATTCCCGGCGCCAAGGTGGGCGAGACCCGTTCGGCGACGGTGACGTTTCCGGATGACTACGGCGAGCCGAGGCTCGCCGGCAAAGAGGCGACCATCAAGATCACCGTCCAGGGAGTCAAGGAAAAAGTGCTGCCCGCCCTGGACGATGAGCTTGCCAAACAGCTCAGCGGCGGCAAGCAAGAAACCGTCGAGGCATACCGGAGCTCCGTGCGCGAGGAGCTCGAAGAATCCGCCAAGGCGCTGGCGCAGATGGCCCGTGAACAGGCGATCGTGAAGGCTCTTGTCGAGGCATCGGCCGTGGACGTCCCAGACACGCTGGTGGAGCGTGAGCTGGCCAGTCACCTCGACTCGCTCGAACGCAGCCTGAGCCGCCAGGGCCTTCGCCTCGACCGCTACCTCGAGTACCTCGGCAAGACTCCTGAGATGTGGATCGCTGAGGAGAGGCCGGAGGCAGAGGCGCGGCTCAAGGTCGACCTGGTCCTCGACGAGTTCGCTAAGCGCGACAAGATCGAGCCGTCGGATGACGAGGTGGACCGCTTCATCGAGGAGCAGGCGAGCAAGGACGACGAGCTCAAGGGCCGCGTGGACGAATTGAAGCGGGGGCCCAACTCACGCCGATACTTCGCCTCCCGGTTGCGCCGGCTCCGAGTCCTGGAGCGGCTGGGCGAGGTCGCCGGCACCGGAACGCCGGCTCAGAGTTGACGGAATGGCCGGAGTCGGTGTCTAGAATGGGATGGTGCCTGACATGAACCGCGTACAGCGCCCGACCGGCTACCTGGTCCCCATGGTGGTCGAGAACACAGGGCGCGGCGAGCGCGCCTTCGACATCTACTCGCGGCTGCTGAAAGACCGCATCGTCTTCATCGGGACGCCCATCGACGACCAGGTCGCGAACCTGGTGGTGGC
>DMCH01000154.1:1136-1297 GCA_003446775.1 Chloroflexota bacterium | reverse complement strand
CAGCTGCTCTTCCTGCAGTCCGAGGACCCCGAGAAGGAGATCGCGTTGTACATCAACAGCCCGGGCGGTCAGGTCACCGCAGGGCTTGCGATCTACGACACCATGCAGTACATCCGCCCGCCGGTCTCGACGATCTGCATCGGCATGGCCTACTCGATGGC
>DMCH01000154.1:0-761 GCA_003446775.1 Chloroflexota bacterium | reverse complement strand
ATGCAGGGGCAGGCCACCGACATTCAGATCCACGCCAAGGAGATCCTGCGCACGCGCGAACAGCTCAACCAGATCCTGGCGCGCCACACGGGGCAGAAGATCGAGAAGGTCACACAGGACACTGAGCGCGACTACTTCTTGACCTCGGACGCGGCCAAGGAGTACGGACTGATCGACGGCATCATCCTCACGCCGATCAAGCCCGCCGACAAGGAAAAAGAAAAAGAAAAGGAAAAGGAAAAGGAGAAGGTCGCCGCCACCCCATGATCTTTCGCAGGAAGGGCAAGAGCGGCGAGGTCAAAAGGCACAAGCCGAAGTGCTCCTTCTGCGGCAAAGCACAGGGTCAAGGTGGGGTGCGGCTCGTGGCGGGGTCTGGCGTATTCATCTGCAGCGAGTGCATCAACCTTGCCAATGAGATCCTGTGGGGCCATAATCCCCCGGCGCCGGCCTCTTCGTAATGGATACAGATAGGAACCTATGAACGAAAGAGAAGATCGCCGCCGCTACACGCGCTGCAGCTTCTGCGGCAAGGGGCAGGACCAGGTGCGCAAGCTGGTCGCCGGCCCCGGCGTCTTCATCTGCGACCAGTGCATCGATCTCTGCCAGGAAGTCCTCGAGGACGACAACCGGTCCGCCGGCACCAAGAAGCATAAGACCGGATTCATCCCAAACCCGAAGACTATCTGCGCGGCACTCGATCAATACGTGATCGGCCAGGAGCGCGCCAAGAAGGTGCTTTCGGTTCAGGTCTACAACCACTA
>DMCH01000136.1 GCA_003446775.1 Chloroflexota bacterium | reverse complement strand
TACTGGGTCCCAAGGTCTGGGAAGGGGAAGAAGTCCAACTGGGCGAGATCGTCCGGGTTGCCGGTCGCTGCGAACTGCTGGGCTACGAACAGGCCTAGCAAGTACATGCCGGCTTGCTTCCGGACCACCTGGTCCGCCCCCTGCTGCCAGGTCGCGCCGGCGAGCCCAGGCGAGTAGTAGTCCGTGATCTCGCTCCACTTCTTGTAGACGGCCGTAACCCTCGGGTCCGTCCACTTCTGCTTACCCGTAAGCAGTTGGGTGTGGAAGTCATAACCGTTGAGCCTGAGGTTCAGGATGTCAAAGGTTCCCTGGGCCGGCCAGCCGTCCTTGTCCGCCATCGCGATCGGGATGAGCCCGTCCTTCTTCATCTGCGCGCACAACGACTTGAACTGGTCCCAGTTCGAGGGGACGCTGTAACTGTGCGCAGCGAAAACGTCCTTGCGGTAGAAGACCGCCCAGGGGTAGTAGTCGATCGGGATGGCATAGACGTGGCCGTCATTTCCGGTCACCGATCCCGCAAACCCGGTGGTGTAATTCGATTTCACCTCGGCCCAGGCATCGTCGATCGGCGTCGCCAGGCCCTGGTCGGCGAAGAAACGCATCCGGTGACCGGAGAACCATGTGAATACATCCTCCGGTGTGCCCTGCAGGTACGAGCTGATCTGGTTCTGGAAGGTGCCGTGGTCGACGGTGTTGATGGTGACCTTGGTGCCGCCGTTGGCGGCCATGAAGTCATTGACGAGTGCCTGCAGACCGGCTTTCGGTGCAGCGTCGGAGGAGTAGCTGCCGATCGACAGCGAACCGCCTTTGGCGGTGACGCCGGTCGTGGTGCCAGAGCTGGTACCGCCTCCACATGCCGCGATAAATGCGGCGACGCTTCCATAGCCGGCGATCTTCAGGACGTCGCGTCGCGAGAGATCGAGGTTCCCGTACTTGCTGATGTCCCCTGAATCACCCATGTAACTCCTCCTCCCAGACCGTGGTCTTTGGTTCTTGAGCATGAAGCTCGGCCGCGTCGGCATAGCGGAAGGTTACAGATTCGGTCAAATTTGTCAACTGTCGAGCTTCGCTTCTGCTCGCTATTGATCAAAGTTGATCAATGACGTACCATCGGGCGAATGCTTGCGGCTGAGCGGAGGCGCCGGATCGCGGAGAGCGTGCGCTCGCGCGGCGTGGTCTCGGTGGCTGAGATGGCGGAGGCATTGGGTACGACCGAAATCACACTCCGGCGCGACCTTCACGTGATGGCCAAGGACGGGTTACTGGTGAGGACCCACGGCGGCGCCATCCAGCCTGCAGGGCTGGGACACGAGCCGAGCTATTCCGAGAAAGCCCGGCAGGCGGGGGCCGAGAAGGCCGCGATCGCGCGACTCGCGCTGGACATGATCCGTCCGGGCGACTCGATCGTCCTCGGACCCGGCACTACGACGCTCGCCTTGGCGCGCCTCCTGGTGCACTGCCCAGAGCTGACGGTCGTCACCAACTCGCTGCTGGTCGCGCAGGCGCTGATGGAAGCCCCGCGAGTGGAGGTGATCCTGACGGGTGGGACGCTGCGGCGGTCCATCCACGCGCTGGTCGGGCCCGCCACCGAAGAGTCCGTGCTCGCCTTGAGGGCCTCCCAGGCATTCATCTCGGGAAACGGATTCACGGCCGACCGCGGCCTCAGCACGCCCAGCCCGGTGGTCGCCGCCACCGACCGTGCCCTGGCCGGCGCGGCCCAGCACGTCGTCGTGCTCGCGGACCACACCAAGATCGGCCAGGAGACCATGTGCCAGACGGTCCCGGCCGCGAGAGTTCACACGCTGATCACGGACTCGAAGGCGACGCCGAAAGAGCTGGAGGCGATCCGCAGCGTCGGGGTCGAAGTGCGCGTCGCCGAGGCAGATGAGCGTGGCGAGAACAAGCGCGCGATTGCGTGACCGCGAGCCCGCGCAGGCGCGTGCTCGCCGCGCGGTCAAGGCCGCGCCGCAACCTCGAAAGCTGACGCGGCAAGATCTCGAGCTTCCTGACGGAAGGTATCTGCTCGCTTACAGCCACGCGAACACCGCGGCACACGATGCCTGACCTTCGCTTCGACCCGCTGCGCAAGGAATGGGTCGCCTACGCCACCGAACGCAACGATCGCACGTTCCTCCCCACGGCTTTCTGCCCGCTGTGCCCGACCGGAGACGGCGGAGCGTCTGAGGTTCCCCTCGACACGTTCGAGGTCGTGGTGTTCGAGAACCGCTTCCCAGCCTTCGGCCCGGACCGTCGCAAGGGCCGCCCCGTCCGGCCTCCGACGACCGGCTGCGAGGTCGTCGTTTATACGCCGGAGCACGAGCTCACGCTGGCCGAGCTCCCCGCCGAGCGGGTGCGCCTTCTGGTCGACGTCTGGGCCGATCGGTACCGCGAGCTCGGTTCGAGGGCCGAGGTCGCTTATGTGTACATCTTCGAGAACAAGGGCGAAGAGGTCGGGGTCACGCTCCACCATCCGCACGGCCAGATTTACGCGCTGCCGTTCATCCCACCGTTTGCCGAGGCGGAACTGGACGCGTCGCGCGAGCATCTCATCGAAGAAGGGCAATGCCTGCATTGCGGCGAGCTGGCGCTCGAGGCGTCGGGACCTCGCATGGTTCTGAGCGAGAGCTCAATGGTCGCCTTCGTCCCGCGAGCCGCCCGCTGGCCTTACGAGGTGCACCTATACCCACGCCGGCACGTGGCGTCGATCGCCGACCTCGACGAAGCCGAACGGTGGGACCTGGCAAGGGCTCTCCTCGCCGTGACCGGGACGTACGACCGCCACTTCGGGTTCTCGACGCCATACGTCATGGCCGTCCACCAGGCGCCCACCGATGGCCGCGACTGGCTGCAGGCCCACCTTCATTTCGAGTTCTACCCGCCGCACCGGCGCGACGACCGCCTCAAGTACCTCGCGGGGGTCGAGCTCGGCGCTGGGACGTTCGTAAACGACACCCGGCCCGAGGACACCGCCGAACAGCTCCGGCGCGCCGCGAGAAGTACAGTGCCGACAATGCGAAAGAGCGGACGGCGTTCCCAACCAGCGGCTAGTAGGATGTAGGCCCAAATGGCGTCAGTCACCTACGAGCACGTGACCAAGCGATTCGCCGGCGGAACTCTGGCTGTCAACGATTTCAATCTCGAGATCAAAGACACCGAGTTCATGGTCCTCGTCGGCCCATCCGGCTGCGGCAAGTCAACCGCGCTGCGCATGCTGGCAGGCCTTGAGGAGGTCACCGAGGGCGATATCAAGATCGGCGATCAGGTCGTCAACGAGATGCCACCCCGGGATCGCGATATCGCGATGGTGTTCCAGTCGTACGCGCTCTATCCGCACATGACGGTGTTCGACAACCTCGCCTTCGGCCTGCGCATGCGAGGCACGCCCAGGCAGGACATCGAGCGACGGGTGAACACAGCCGCCAACATCCTCGAGCTCGGCCCGCTGCTCAAGCGCAAGCCGCGCCAGCTGTCGGGCGGCCAGCGCCAGCGCGTCGCGCTCGGTCGCGCCATCGTGCGCGAACCTCAGGCCTTCCTCCTTGACGAGCCGCTCTCGAACCTCGA
>DMCH01000083.1:14645-17324 GCA_003446775.1 Chloroflexota bacterium | reverse complement strand
ATCTCCCGCGAGGACGCGGCCGAGTTCATCGCACTACTGCGGGCTACGGCGTCAATGCTCGCAGACGCGGAGCGCCCTGTTCACGTCACACGTGATCCCGGCGATGACTACCTCGTGGCACTGGCTAAGGCGAGCGCCTCAGTTCTGGTCTCTGGCGATCGTGACCTGCTCGTTCTGGCACCAGAGCTTCCGATCCAAGAGCCCGGCGCATTTCTCGAGCACCTGAAACGCTAAGTTAGGCAACCCCGGCCCCTGTGGAAGTTCGAAAGGTATCCACGATGTTTGATCCCCGGCCGATCCCTGCGCTCTAACCATCGGTGGGCGCATGTGTACTATGGTGTAGGGATGCGCACCAATGTGGAACTGGACGATCGTCTCGTGAGCGAGGTGATGCGCCGTTATCGCCTGAAGACCAAGAGGGAAGCTGTCGACCTCGCGCTTAGAAGGCTGGTTGACGAACCTCTCGATGCTGCTCAGGCTCTCGAGCTCGAAGGGTCGGGTTGGGACGCCGACCTGGAGGAGTTGCGGCAATCGCGGCGCGCGGCGAGTTAATCCTGGTCGACTCGTCGGCCTGGGTCGAATTTCTGCGCGGCACTGGCAGTCCAGTGAACGTCCAGGTGCGCCGGCTGCTGGAGAGTCAGGCATTGCTGGCGACGACCGAGCCGATCGTGATGGAGGTGCTTGCCGGGGCTCGTGATGACGGCCACCTGAGAATGCTCCGACGTCTAGTGCTCGGGTGCCGAATGATCCCGCTTCGCGGCCTCTCGGACTACGAAGAGGCAGCCGCCGTCTACCGCACGTGTCGGAGGGCGGGACTCACCGTCCGGCGCCTCGTGGACTGCCTGATCGCCACAGTCGCCATCAATGCCGATGTGTCGTTGCTCCACGCCGATAGCGACTTCGATCTCATCGCCCAACGGACCGCACTCCGGCTCGCCGATACCGGTGCTTGATCGAACTGGCGGCGCGAGTTCGAAAAATATCAACGACACCCCGTCAGTTTCTGATTAGCCGACTGATTCTTGGGGCAGTTCAGCCGCCGCCTGCAAGGACGGAAGTTGGGGCTTTGGGTGGAGGGGCGCCGGACGGCCAGCCGTCTCCCATCCATCACCCGCTACGGCGCTGGGATCGGCGAAGTCGAGTGCTCGCAAGTTGTAGGTTTCTAACAGCCGCAGGAGGGTGCTGACCGCATGCGTTCCTTCACTGACGGCGAGGTGGCTGTCAAACACCACGAAAGTTGGGGGTTCGAGAATCACAATCGAGATCGCGTCAGCGATCGTCGGTGTGACCTGCACGTGAAGCCCAGCCTCGACGAGCTGGCGAGCCACCCTTCGTCGAACGGCCGGTCGATCTGCGATGACGAGGATGCGTGCGCTTTCCCCTTGGTCCGCGGTGAGATCCTACTTCTGAGGCAGCGACCGGAGCCATGTTCAGATGCGAATGATTAGGTTCAGGGGATCAGCAGGTAGCTCGAGACGCTGAGAGGAGACAAATCTATCCCTCTCAGCCACCCCCACGCCCTTCCGGCGCGAGTTGGCCTCTACACGAGCGTAACGCGGCACCGGATGCCGGGTGAGCGTCCGATCCCACGATCGATGGTAAGGAGGTCTACTCCCAGCGTCTCAGCCAGCGCTACATAGGCTGCGTCATACGCAGTTAGGTTCTGGCGGAGTTGCCAGACGCGTGGCAAGAGCGATATGTGCGAATGGCGTTGAATCGGTGCTTGAAGGAACTCAAGTAGGGCTATTTCAGCGTCACGTAACGCAATCGATCCCTTCGCCGCCAAACCACGCAGCACGTTCGTGAACTCGAGGTCGATCAGCTCCGGGGCCGCAACCACTGGCTCGGCAATGAGGAGACTGCGGATCGGATCGCCCGGACCTTCGTCCACCAGGGCCCGCACCCAAACGCCGGCATCGGTGACAAGCACCTAGCGACGCTCAGAAGCAAGTAGCTCCAAGATGTCGTCGTTTTTGAGGGCGCTCCCCTTGCGCAGCCTCGGTCCGGCCAAGACCTCGCCCATGGTCTTGCTTTGAGCGTGGCGGGTCAGTACCTCGAGGGCGTAGGAGGCCAGCGACATATGGCGCTCCTCGGCGCGCTCACGCAGCGTATCGAGGACAGGCTTCGGAACGTCGCGGATCTGCAGCGGTTTACCCATCACTCTTAGGTTAGCATGCAGCGTGCATGCGCACGCTAGGCGCAAGGACCCCAATACGAAGCGAATTCCGCGACGCACCACTAAAATTGCCCGGCCGTGTTCAAAGGCTGCCGCGTTGGAGTCGTCGTCCCGGCCTACAACGAGGAGCGGCAGATCGAAGGCGTTCTGGCGACGATGCCCGACTTCGTCGACCGCATCTTCGTAATCGACGACTGCAGCGCCGACAAGACGTCCGACGTCACCAAGCATTGGGCCAAAGGGCGCGGGAACGCACGCCGCGTCCAGCTGATCCGGCACGAAACGCGTGGAGGGGTGGGCAGGTCGATCACCACCGGCTACAAGGCCGCGCTGGAGGACGGAATGGAAGTCGTGGCCGTCATGGCCGGCGACGGCCAGATGGACCCCAAAGAGCTGCCGATGATCCTCGAACCCGTCGCCGACGGCAAAGCTGACTACAGCAAGGGCAACCGTCTGACCAGCGGCGTCGCCTGGGAGAAGACGCCCCACGTCCGCTACCTGGG
>DMCH01000083.1:5961-14349 GCA_003446775.1 Chloroflexota bacterium | reverse complement strand
CTCCGAGCGATCAACCTGGACGATCTCTATCCGTCCTACGGCTACCCCAACGACATGCTGGTCCGCCTGAATATCCGCAACTTCCGCGTCGCGGACGTCCACATAACGCCGCGGTATGGGATCGGCGAACGGTCGTCCATGAAGGTCTGGAAGGTCATCCCGACCGTGTCCTTCCTTCTTCTCAGGGGCTTCTTTTACAGGATGTTCGAGAAGTACGTGATCCGTGACTTCCATCCCCTCGTCTTCTTCTATGCACTGGGCTTTCTCTTGGTCACGATCGGCTTCGTACTGGGCGTCGTGGAAACAATCGCCAAGATCACCCAGGGCAATATCGCCGTTGCCACCGTCGTGCTCGTCGCGCTGCTCGGCATCTCGGGCCTGCAGCTGCTCCTGTTCGCCATGTGGTTCGACATGGAATACAACAAGGAGCTCCGATAGCCCGGATCCGGCGGATTGCGATCGTCACGAGCTCTTATCCCGCCGGCAGCTCTGACTACGCAGGCGCGTTCGTGCCCGGGTTCGCGTCCGCTCTAAGCGAGCGCGGCTGCGAGGTGACCGTGCTCACACCCGATAAGGCCGGTCCCAAAGAGCAATCGACCCTTTCGGTGCGATGGTTCGAGTGGGCCGGCAGCTCGAAACCCCTTGTCGATTTCAGCCTCCGGTCACCGGGTGATCTCCGACTGATCGCTTCACTGCTCTGGTCGGGAGAGCGCGCGCTGCGCGCGCTGCTGGAGGAGAAGCGTATCGAGGACGTGCTCGCGCTCTGGGCCCTGCCTGCCGGCTACATGGCCTGGCGCGCCTGCCGGCCGCGCATTCCCTACTCCGTCTGGGCACTCGGCTCTGACATCCACACGTGGGCGCGCCGACCGGTGATCGGCACCCTGGTGCGCCGCGTTCTGCGCGATGCGCAGCATCGCTTCGCCGACGGCATCGAGCTGGGCGCCGAGGTGACCCGCATCTGCGGCCGCGATTGCGACTTCCTGCCCACCACACGCCGGCTGCCTCCGCCGGCGCCGCTGCCGCGTCCCCTTGGCGCCGGGGTCAACTTCCTTTTCGTCGGCCGGCTCGAAGCCGTGAAAGGCGCGGATGTGATGATCGACGCGATGCTCGAGCTGATTCGATCCGGATCCGATGCCAGGTTGGTGTTATGCGGCACCGGCAGCATGGAACGATCGCTGAGGTCGCAGGTCGAGGCCGCGGGGGCGGCGGACCGCATCGTGTTCATGTCCAGCCAGCCCGGCGACGTCGTCGCCGGCTACATGTCCGCATGCGATTGCCTGGTCGTCCCCTCTCGAAACGAGAGCATCCCCATCGTCTTCTCGGAGGCGCTCCAGGCGGGATTGCCCATGCTTGTCACCGACGTCGGCGACATGGGCGAGCTGGCCCGCCGCCACGGCCTCGCCGCGCCCATACCCGCAGCCGACGTCGGAGCACTTGCCGCCGCGATGGGTAGGTTCATCAAGGATCGCGACGCTCAGACGGCCGCCTACAAGAAGGCGAGACAAGAGCTGCTGCGCATCTTCGACGTGGGCGCCACCGCCGACCGCTACCTGACCGCCATCGAGTCCGCTTGACACCACCCACCGACCACGAGTACTGGGAGGAACGGACGCGCCTCTATGGCGCGCGAGCCGCCGGCTACAGCGAGGTCGCCATGGATGCGTACGAGGACCGGCTGCGGCGAGCGGCGATCGAACGCCTGGTGGGTCGCGGCGAGGGGCGGCGTCTGCTGGACGCCGGTTGTGGCAGCGGCCGGTGGAGCATCCGGTTGGCGGAGGCGGGCTGGGTGGTCACGGGCGCCGACATCAGCCACGGCCTGCTCGCGCTGGCTCCATCCGCACATAACGTTAACTACGTCGAGGGCTCGATCCAGGACCTCGACCTGCCTGCCGCGAGCTTTGACGCGGTCCTGAGCGTGACCGTCCTGCAGCACATCACGGACGAAAGCTCTTTCGATGCCGCGGTCGACAACCTCATGAGGATGCTCCGCCCGGCCGGCACGATGGCGCTGCTCGAATACGCTCCGCTGAGGGTGTTCGGCAGCATGCCGGGTTATATGCATGCGCGCTCGCGCGGCCGATGGATCCGCGCGTTCACATCCCGCGGCTGCCGCTTGCGCGCCGAGACCGGAGTGCGCTTTTTGGGCCACGGGCCCTACATGCTCGCGGTCAAAATCGCGCGCGGGCTGCGGCCCGGGACCGACAAAGAAACCCCGCCTCTGGCGCTGAATGCGCTGCGCGCGTCCTGCCAGGCCGTCGATTTGGCCCTCGCCCGCATCCCGGGGATCACGCTCTTAGGTGACGTCCGACTTCTCACCTTCGAGAAAGCGTCCGGATGACTTTCCTGTTCCGGGTGCTGGGATCGCTCGGCGCGCAACTGCTCCTCGTTCTCTGCGGAGCCGCAACGACCGTCATCGTCGCCCGCCTCACCGGGACCCACGGCGCGGGCGCGTACTCGGTCGCCGTGCAGATCGGGGCACTGGTCGTGATCGGAGGCGGGCTGGGGATCGACTTCGGCCTCATCTACTTCGCCGCCCGTGATCGCATGAGCCAATCCGACCTGGCTCCCACGCTGCTGTGGTTCGGGCTGGCCTGGGGCGCCGTGCTGGCGGCGGGCGGCTACGCGATCGCGCTCGCCCTGGGCGGATCGCTGCTCAGGGGTGTCGGCGACACGGTCATCCTGGCCTCGGTCGTCGCCGTTCCATTCATGCTGGCCGTCCGCTATCTGCGCTATTTCCTGCTCGGACGCAACCAGCTGCTTCTGTTCAACGGGGTCAACGTCGTCCTCGCGCTCGCGTGGGTGATCTTCGTCGCAGTGGCGCTCATGCTGCTCCGCAGCGGGGTCATGGGGGCCGTTTGGGCGTATGCCGCGGCCAACGTCGTCGCCTTCGCCGCTGCGCTGGTGCTCGTGCCGGCGGCGATCGCGGTGCCCAACCTGCGGCGGGCGTTGACCGCCCTGCGCACACTGGCGGTGTTCGGCATTCGCGCCCAGCTCAGCACGGTCCTGCAGTTCTTCAGCTACCGGTTCGATCTGTTCCTGGTCAACGCGACCGCCGGGCTTGGAGCGGCGGGCGTCTACAGCGTCGCGACGCTGCTCGCCGAATCGGTCTGGTACATCCCGAGCGCGGTCGGTCTGGTCCTGGCCCCCCGCGTCGCTGCGGGCGTTGAGGGTGATGACGATGATGTGACCGAGGCCATCTGCCGGGGCACTGTGCTGGTCAGCGTGGCAGGAGCAGTCCTGATCGCGGCGCTCGCCCCGCTGCTGGTGCTGTTGCTGTTCGGTGCGGCTTTCTTGCCCGCGGTAGTGCCGCTGTGGGTGCTCTTGCCAGGAGTGGTCGCGCTGGGACTCGACAAGCCAATTGCCAGCTACCAGCTCGGCAGGGGACGCCCGCAGATCTCTCTCTACGTGACGCTGATCGCCACGCCCATCACGATCGCGGCGTACCTGCTGCTGATTCCTAGGTATGGGATCGTGGGCGCCGCCGCCGGATCGACCATCTCGTACGTCGCGACCACGGCCATCGAGATCGTCTACCTCCATCGCGTGAGCCCGCTCCGGCTGCGCAACCTGGTGATCCCACGCCGGTCCGACTGGCGCCTCTACTCGTCGGCCTGGCAGCGCCTACGGCCGGCATTGAGCGCGGGGATGCCGTGGTGAGGCGGTGGAACGAGCCGTCGGAAAAAACGGCGAACTTCGTGCTGGCCGCCATCGTGCTCGTGTCCTGCCTGCTCGCACTGGCGTGGGTCTTCTACGTTCCGATGTTCGAGGCGCCCGACGAAACCGTCCACTTCGAGTACTCGGCCGCTCTGTACAGCGCCGGCGGCCTCATCGCCCCGCGCGATGCCGCCCGGCTGAACATGCCTCCCGGGCGACCAAATCCCTACCCCATCTACCTCGAAGACCAGTCGGCGGTGGCCGTGATCGCAGAAAAGCCCGACGTGAAGGCGCCCGCCGGATACGGCAGCAGCTCGTATTACACGGCGGTCGATAGCGGCGCCGCCGCCGGCGCCACAGACCCGCAGCTGTTCAGCCCCCCGCTGCTGCGCTATTACCCATTCGGCTACTACCTGCTTGATGCGGCCGCCATGGGCACGACAGCGCTCTTCACCAAGAGCCCGGTGGCGTTGTTCTTCGCCGCGCGCACGCTGTCTGTCGCGCTGCTGGCCGTCAGCCTGGTGCTCACCTACCTGCTGCTGCGCCGGCTCCGCTGCCGGCGATCGCTGGCTCTCGTGCTGACGGGCGTGATCGGACTCTTCCCAATGACGTCGATGCTCAGCTCGTCGGTCCAGTCCGACAGCCTCAGCTTCACGCTGTCGACGCTGGCCCTGCTGGCCGCGCTCGAGGTGCGACGCCGCCCGCACGATCTGCGCTGGATCGCGGTCCTTGGCGTCGGCCTCGGCCTCCTGCTCGTGACCAAGGTGCACTTCTTCGCCATCGTCGGCACGGCCGTTGGCGCGATGATCGTGACGCAGCGATTCGAAGCCCGCGATGCTCGGCGCTGGCCGCTCGAGGCGGCTCTGCTGGTCGTGCCGGCGATCGCGCTCGAATCGATCCAGGTCTGGACACAGTGGGGCTCGCCACCCCTCATCGCCGCCGGCCAGCTCGGAGAGCTGCCCAATTACCGAACGGCGCTCGCCGGCGGCATCGCCGGCGTGGCCGGCTACATCGGCCGCATCACCACCTTTACCTTTCTCGACCACACGTTCGGCCGCGAGTTCAGCAGCTTCTGGGGCGTGTTCGGCTGGGTCGACACGCCGCTCGTGCTGGGCTCGCCCGTGATCACCGTCGCGGTGTGGTTCCTGATCGCCGGCATCTCGATCCTGCTGCTCGCCTGCACGCTTGTGCGGCTCGGCCAGGTCGGGTACCGTCTCCTGCGCGTGGCGCGCCGCGGCCGACCGCGCCGCGCCCTGAGCATGGCGTTCTCGAACCCGGTCGCGATCTCGTTCTTCCTGCTCGCCGCATTCCTCTTCAGCGTCGAGGGGTACCCCGGCATCCAGGGCCGCTACTACTTCCCGCTCCTGCCCGCGGTCTTCTGGGTCGCGCTCAAGTACGCGCCGCGTGCGCTGCCAGGGAAGTTCGGCCCGGCTCTATTCCGCATGCAGGCTGCAGGCCTCGTGGTGTACTCGGTGGCCGGCGCGGTGTTTGCGTTTCCGACCCTGACCGCCCGCTTCTACGCGCATGGGCGCGACCTGGTCCCGGTGGCGCGCGAGACGCTGGCCTCTGACCCTCAGCCCGGCCGCTACCAGGTGACGCGCCTGCGGCTGCCCGAGGCCACCCTCGGTGTGGGGCGACTGCAGCCGGATCGAGTCGCGGTGGTGGGGTGGGCGATCGACGATCAAGCGGCATCGCCGGCGAAGGCCGTCTTCATCGACGTCGACGGGCAGCCTTTCCAGCAGGCGGTCTACGGCGACGACAGCCCGCAGGCGGTGGCTGCGCTGGGCAGCGCGCGCTATGCCACCAGCGGTTTCGACGCCATCCTGGACACCACGCGCCTGGCCCCGGGACCGCACCTGCTGACCGTCCGTGTGGTCAGCGCCGACGGGCGCCGCCTCTACGCGCCCGGACCGCCCCTGGAATTCGTAGTCGGCGCCTCGGTGGGCCCAGGCTCGGCGCCCTCGTAGTGGGCCAGCAAGGACGGATGGGCCCGAAACCAATCGATGGTCGCCGAGAGGCCTGCCTCGAGTAGGTGACGCGGCTCCCAGCCGAGCTCGCGCCGGATCTTCTTGCCATCCGCCACCCATGTCGTCGTGTCCCAGACCCGGTTTGGCATCGACCCCCATTGCGGCTCGGCATCGATCGCCAGCAGGTGGCGCGCAACGTGCACGACCTGCTCGAGGCTGGACTGCACTCCGGTGCCGACGTTGAAAATTGCATCCGGATCAGCGGCCGTGTCGGCAGCGGCGGCGAGATACGCATCACATACGTCGTCGACGTAGACAAAGTCCCGCGCCACTTTCGGGTCGACCAGGTTAGGCAGCCGATTGTGAAGTCCATTGACGATCAGGGTTGGGATCAGACGCGTCGGCTCCTCCCACGGCCCATAAACCGAATAGAGACGGAGTGTGCGGATTCGTGCGCCGTGTTTCCGAGCGGCGAACCCGCAGTACATGGTGGCGGCGGCCTTGGTGACCGCATAGGGACTGTTGGGCTCGAGTGGATCGGTCTCCGCCGGCGCACCGTCCTTCAAGCCGTATTCCGACGATGAGCCGGTGTTCACGAAAGACTCGAAGCCTCCTTCGAGGCAAGCCTCGACGAGGTTGATCGTGCCCGCGAGATTCGTCTCGACCATCTCCCGGACGTCCGTCTGACTGGAGTAGGCACCGTGGGCCGCCAGGTGGAAGATCCAGTCAGGCCTGATGTCTCGCACCGCTCGCCCCACGCTCGCCGCGTCGCGCAGATCGGCGTGGTGGACTGCGACGTCCTCATTCCCAGTCAGGCGCCAGTTGAGGTCCTGCGAACGCAGGACCAGATGTACGTCGTGTCCTTCGGCCACCAGGCGCCGGCCAAGATTGGCGCCCACGAAGCCGCTCGCACCGGTGACCAGAACTCGCTTCGACAACTACGGAAGCCGGCTGTAGTCCAGCGCGTCCAGGTAAAGCGATGCGTGCGCCCGCACTTCTGACTGCTCACTTCCGGACAGCGTGAGCGCCGTCTCTCGGTTGGCGCCAGGCGTGGCTTTTCGGATGGTGCCCCAGGGAAAGACCTCATCCAAAGGCGCGCCGTTCCATGACGTGACGCTCAGCGATTCGGAGTCGTCACACCCGACCTTCCGGCATATCTCGCCCAGCGCCTTGCGCGGACCTGCGACGAGATCTTCGAACCTCAGGATGTGGAAGCGCGACGGGTATTTCGCCTTGAAGCGAAGGGCGTATTGCTGGTTCAAGGTCCATCCGAGCATGTAGTGGTTGAGCGAAAGAGGTACTGGCCGGCGCTTGGTCTCGGCGTAGGCCGACCACGGATTCCGAACCACGTGTAAGACGTGCGCGTCGGGCAGCTCCTCGAGGATCTTGTCCGCGTCGACCACGATGATCGGGCTGTACCCGACGTACATCGATTGCTCGGGTGTTCGCTTGAAGTTCTTCCACGTCTCGAACGTGGCGCGGAAGAATGCGGCCACGTTATTGGCTCGAGAGCGGCCGGTCTTGCCGATCAGATCCACGTAGGCGTCCCGCCGTTCGTCATCCGACATCTGGAACTCGACGTGGCGGAACTTGCTCACGTCTGGCGTCCGCGCCCGGACTCTGGCTTCCTCGTCGATGATCGCGTAGAAGTCGTCGGACGGTGTCGCATCCAGCGCGAACACCGGCCATCGGTACTTCACGGGGAACGTGGACGACAACGCATCGACGACCAACCTGGTGCCGAGCTGCGATTCGAATGGATACACCGCCATTTGCGGGTGTCCGTCGAGAAACCTCTGCGTGGTGTTGCCACCGTTCTCGTACATCGCGGAGATCATCAGGAACTTGAAGTCAGTGCTCACGCCGCTCCCTTTCGCGTCTCGCGGTTGAAGGCATAGAAGAGTACCCGCTCCTGTTCCGGGGTCTTGCGATCGCTTCGGAACGGAAAACCTCGTGACAGAGACGACGGCAGCCAGTCGATGGCGAAGATCTGGTTGCCAACCGGCCAGGACAGGCTGCCGAGAATCGTCCCCTTGGCGACATCGATCGCATGAACGCCGCATATCGAGCTGTCCACATCGAGGCCAGGAGCGAACTGGCGAAAGCGCGGAATCACCCGCGACGTGCCTACGAAAGCGACCCCTCGATGGAAGCAGAGGCCACGCGTCCAGCCAGGCAGCTTGACGAGCGGCTCGAGCTTTCCGGCCTCCACGACGCCGAATTCACCATATCCGCTGTTGTCGATCCAGAGCGTGCCGGCGCTCAATCGCGCGGAGTGCGGACGCGTCAGGCCCCTGGCGATCACGTCCCGGCTGGCCCCGGAGAACACGACACCGCGCCGGTCGACCGGGAAATTGCGATGCGACGGGCGCCGGTTGGTCAGCCGGTCGGTGGAGGCCGAGAAGAAGCTCTTTTTGAGATCGGCCCCAGCGGCGATGGAGTTGAGCTGCAGGTGGTTGCGAGTGAAGATCGGACCGTCTGATGTCTCTATGCAGCGCGGCCACCAGGCCCGCTCAGCCCGCCCGTCGTCTTGAATGCGGACGACCGAATTCTCGCCGACCGCGTTTCCGTACAGGCGCCCACCGACCATCGCGAGATCGTGGAGGTAGAGACAACCTGGCATGAACCGCGAACGGATCGGGATCAAAGGCCGGAATTCGGCCAGATATCGTTCGCCCACGGGGGAGACATCGCTGCGATCGACGAGATCCGACACCGGCGCCAGGTCGTACACCTGGTTCGGATTGCGGGTGCTCGCCACATAAAC
>DMCH01000083.1:0-5656 GCA_003446775.1 Chloroflexota bacterium | reverse complement strand
CGGCGCAAACCGGGCGAAAGGGCGATGACGAGGTGCTCATACTCCCGGGTCACCAACAGCGTGATCTTGTGCTCCGCCAGGACATCCCACCAATCGCCCCGAACACGAAATCGGAGCAGTTCCTGCCCGGTGTCGCCGGCACCGCTCCACTGGCTGATCACTTGAGCCGGGTCTCGCCACTCCGAATCGTGGGCAGACCACAGCCGGCTCAGCTGGCTTGGCTGGGGAGCCATGAACGCTTCCTCCAAAGAGTGAGAGCTCCCCAGTAAAGTCGGACTGCAGACATGTAGCCCGTCGTCGACCTGCCGCCGTGGCGGCGGGTGGAAAAGACCGGCACCTCGATCATGGGGTAGTCACTCTGCCGGCACATGATGCAGAACTCCGCGTCGATCAGGTCGTTTTCTTGTTTCAAGTCCATCAGTTTGTCGAATGAACGCGGGAACACCTTCGGTGTTCCGTTGACATCCCAGTTGGAAAGATCGAAGAGAGTCCGGCATTCGATGTTGAAGAGCATGGAGCCAAGGCGCCGGCGCCAGTTCTCACGGATCTTGCGGTTGGCTTTCACCACGACTCCGCCATACGCAACCGCGTACAGCAGGCAGAACACGAGGTCCTGCGCGGTTGTGCGCGCCGAGTTCGTGTAGCAGATGACGTCGCCTTCGGCAGCCTGCAGGCCAAGCCGCACAGCGGGACCCCAACCGCCCTTCTCAGTCGTGATGACCTTCACGCTGGACAGTTCGGCGGCAAGACGCCGGCATGCGGTCAGAGAGTTGTCACGCGAGGCGTTTTCCACCAGAATGAGCTCGCACCGAGCCGGCACCTTGGCCAACTCGGCCACGAACTCTCGGGTCACCTGCTCGATATGGTCGGCCTGGTTGTGGACGGGCAGGATGATCGAGATCAGTCCCGGAGTCGGCGTCACGCCAATGAACCGGCGTTCGCGTTGATCGCGGTCGCGACGAGCGAGTCGCAATCCAGGCCGTGGCGCCGGTTGAGAAAATTCTCGCTGCCGGTCACGCCGGACGGCGATCCTGCGGCGCTCACGCGCACGACCTTGCAGCGGATCGCATTTTCAGCGACCACCTCGCACGCAAGCGATCCGAGTCCGCCGTTCAGCTGATGGGCCTCGACCGTGATCGCGACCGGGAACTGGGAAAGCAAACGAACCAGGTCGTCGATCGGTGGTGGATTGACTGTCGAGACGATGCCCAGCGTGCTGCGTAGACCTCTCGCCAAAAGCTTTTCGGCGGCCGCCGCCACTTCCGCCGACACAGCACCCATCGACAGGAAGAGGAGATCGGCGCCCGAACCCAGGACGTCCACGCGGCCCAGCTCGAAGCGGCCTTCGAGGCCGGGCACCTCGCGGCGGTCGTCCTTGCCGATTCGGTAATAGACCGGACCGGGCAGATCCCACGTCGTGCGCACGGCGGTGAGGGTCTGCCGGTGGTCGGCGGGTACGACCACCGTGATGTTCGGCTGAATCCTCATCAGGCCTACGTCTTCGAGGCCGTAGTGGCTCAGCCCGGCAGAGCCGTACTCGAAGCCTCCTCCCACACCCACGATCCTGACCGGCAGGCGGTGGAGGGCGGCCGCGTTGCGAATGAACTCGTATCCCCGCATCGAGGCGAAGGTCGCGATCGAATAGCAGAAAGGCAGGTAGCCGGCATCGGCAAGACCGCACGCGACTCCGACCATGTTCTGCTCGGCGACGCCGACGTTGATGAAACGATCGGGATACGCATCGGAAAACGGTTCCAGGGCCATGAACCCCAGGTCACCCGTCAGCAATACGACGCGGGCGTCCCGTGCCGCTACCTCCACCAGAGCCCGAACAAAAGCCGCCCTCACTGCAGGCTCTTGATGTCGTTCAGCGCAACCTCGTAATCCGTTTGCGACATGGGGAGGTAATGCCACTTGATCTGGTTGCGCATGTAAGACACGCCATGGCCGAACACGGTGTGAGCAATCAGCACGTGCGGGGTGGCGGGTCGGTCATTCAGGGATGCGATGGCCTTTGTGAGCCCCGGCACGTCATGACCATCGACGTGGAGCACGTCCCAGCCGAAGGCGCCCCACCTGTCGCCGAGAGGATCCAGCGACAGCACATCTTTCGTGTAGCCGAGCGCCTGCTGTCCGTTGAGGTCGACGATGGCGATCAGGTTGCCCAGGTGCTGATGCGCCGCCAGCATCACCGCCTCCCAAAGCGAGCCTTCATCGCATTCCGCATCGCTCACCAGCACGACGACCCGGCGTTGCGATCCTTGCATCCGAGCGCCGAGAGCCGCGCCGACGCCAATCGAAAGTCCGTGCCCAAGCGACCCGGTTGAAAAGTCGACGCCGATCAGCTCCGAGTCGGGATGGACTCCCAGCAGGGTGTCGTCGGCACAATAGGTGTCGAGCTCATCGGCGGTCAGCCAGCCACGAAGATGCAGCGCTGCGTACAGCGCCAGCGCGGCATGCCCCTTGGACAGGATGAAGCGGTCGCGGTCGGGATCGTCCGGGGCGCCGGCTCTCAGTCCACCGTCGTAGAGCGCCGCCAGTATTCCCGAGATCGAAAGCGCCGACCCGATGTGTCCGACTCTGGCCCGCATCGACTGTTCGAGCACGATCCGGCTGATCTCGTATGCAGAAACCCTTGCTTTCACCTCCCCACCGTGTGGGGAGGTCGGACGCCGCTTGCGGCGTCCGGGTGGGGCGTATCAGTGACCAACTCTCTCCTCAGCCCAAAGCGACCGAACTCCTTGACCGCAAGCGCGAGGGCAGGTAACCAGAGCGGGAGCCCGACTACAGCGTAGCGGTCGCCCTGGTTGTAGTCCACGCCGCTCGACAAAAACACGATCAGGACAGCGAAGCACATCAGGGCGAGCCGGCCATCTCGTGCCCGCCAGAGCGCCACGCACACGATCGGGATCATGACCAACAACACGACGAAGAAGGTGAGCTGTGTGACCAGGATCGCAAACTCGATGTGTGGGTGGCCGCTCAGGAAGTTGGTGCCGGCCAGAAGATTGTCCCGCACCGTTGACGCGAACACGAGCACCGCATCACCAAAATGGGCGGCCACATAGCGGGCAGCGTCGGAATAGCTGATGTCGGCCATCCGCAGCCGCGCGGCTTCCAGGTCACTGCTCTGCCCGATCGCTACGTCGAGGCGCGGCAGGTAATACTCGCGAAGGGCCCTCGTGCCGACATTCGACAAGCCGAAGTACCCGTTGAAATGAGCCATCACCCAGAGCTGGATCCCGACCGGGATGAGACAGGCCGCGAACACACCGGTGGCGAGACCTCGCGCATCGCTCCTGATGATTCCGACCACCACGATCACTGCCAGGACTGCCAGAAGGAACTCGAACTCTGGCTTGACGACCACGGCCAGTGTCACGGGAAGGAGGAGCCATGCGATTTGCCCGGGTGTCGGCCGTGGTGTGAGTCGCGAAAGGCCGTAGACCCATATCGCCAGCAGGGCGATCACAGTGGGTTCGGTCAATCCCTGGTAGGTGAGCATCATCAGCGAGAGGTTGGTCGCGAGTACGAGGAATACGAGGGCGGCGGCCCATTCCGACTTCACGAACCGATACGTGGCAGAAGCACAAAAGTTGAGCGCTGTGAACCACACGGCCACGTTCAGAAGCCAGACTCCGCGAACGCCCCCCACGCGTTCGGCCAGCCCCAGCAACAGCGGATAAAGGAATGGACGCCAGTTCGAGGCCACCGAGCTCGGCCGCGCCCCAAAGATCCAGTCGGCGTACTCGCGGTACTCCCGCGAGTCCTGTGAGCTGAAGACACTTGCGTCAACGTGCCCGATTGAGCCCGCTGCCCAGCCGACAAACAGGTAGCTGAGCACCGCAATTGCGTTGAGGATGAGCAGCGTCGACCGCTTCAAGGGGCCCATTATCGTGGCGCGTACCTCATGGCGGTAGAACTTCACGACCGATAGATGCGCAACGCGACCGGTGTGGCCGTTGGCGGGCGGACGCTGCTGCTTTCGCTCCTGCTGTTCGTCGTGGGGCTTGCTACCCACGAGGTGATGCATCTGCTCGTCCTCTACGCGGTGGGCGGCACGGGAGCGCTCATCGTCCGGCCCTGGCACCTGGGCCTGTTCGACGCGAGCACGTATGCCCTTCACGTCCAGCCCGATCAGCCCATCGGCCTGGCTCGCCAGCTGCTGGTGAACTTCCTCGGCCCGGCGCTGGCCGCGGTGCCGCTCGCGGTCCTCCTTCTATATGTGCGCGGTGTGCGGGAGCGGGCCGTGCGCATCGCGCTGGCCGCCAACGTGGCCATCCTCGTCTTCTTCGCGCTCATCGAGGCCGGGGACCTGTGGCTCGAGTCGGCGTTCGGCATCGACGCCCCGATCCTGACTGCACCCGAGTTCAACTACGGAGTGCCGGCGCTGATCATCCTGCTCGGTGTCTTGATCGCAATCCCCTCTCCCCGAAGGGGAGAGGATTAGCAGGGGGGTGCGCCGGGAGCTGGCTCCGCCAGGCCCGGCGCCTCAAGGGGGGAGTCCCCCCTCAGGGAGAGGGGCGTGAGTAGTCCACAGCCGCGTCACACGATGGAGGTGCACGTCGCGACCGGGTGAAGACCGGGCTGCGAGCCGCCGCCGCAGGCCCACGCGCGCCCCTGAAACATGGCCAGCTCGAAGCCATGTCGCGGCATGAGCATCGCCCCGGCGGA
This sequence comes from Chloroflexota bacterium, assembly GCA_003446775.1. Lineage (GTDB taxonomy): Bacteria > Chloroflexota > Dormibacteria > Dormibacterales > Dormibacteraceae > UBA10449. The sequence continues at coordinate 982 of DMCH01000083.1, read as the reverse complement.
GCTCCAACCATCGGTGTTCGGCAGCCGCGCGAACTGGTCGTTGATCCTCGTCTCCCCGGCGTCCTGCCCGCCCAGGATGACGGCGCTGCCGTCGTCCAGCGTCGTCGCGCCCGCGCCGCTCGTCGGTCGCGGCAGGTCCGGTAGGCGGACCCAGGCCGAGCTCTCGAAGTTGAAGCAGTCGACACGGGTGGTCGCAGGCGAACGGCCCCCGGCGACACAGACGTTGGCGCCGAAAACGAACCCCGAAACGTGGTTGCGGGGCGTGGGCAGCGCGGGTAGGTCGGACCAGGCCCCAGACCCAGGGTCGTATACCTCCGCCGGGGCGACGTCCCCGTAGCGTGTGTTGCCGCCTATGACGTAGAGCCGGCCCGCGGCCGCCAGGAGCGCATGGCCACCGCGTGGGTATCTCATGTGTGGCAGCTCGATCCACGACGAACCGTCGAGGCGAAAGAAGCGAAACGAATCGCGGCCGAAGCTGTGACCGCCGGCCACGTAAACGTGGTCGTCCATGACCGCGGCGGACGAGTGATCGAGCCCGAGCGGAAGAGGCGGCCCCGCGCTCCACGCGCTGCCGTCGAATACCCAGACCGTCTGCAGGCTGTTGCCGGCGGCGTCGAAGCCGCCGATCACGTACAGCTTGCCGGCTGCGGTGGCGGCGGCGGCCTCCTCCAGCGCCACGGGCAATGACGCTTCCGCGCGCTGGGCGGGCGGGGGAGGGGGAGATGGGGAAGGCGATGGTGACGGGACCACGGGGCTTGGACTGGGCGACGGGGAGGGGGACGGCGTTGCCGCGGCATGCTGTGGCCCAGCACACGACACGATCAGCAGCGCCGTGAGGATGCTGGCTAATTTCACCTCCCCACCATTCCTTTGGGGTCCCCGCGCCGCAGGCGCGGGAGGGCCTCACCCAAAGCGAGCACGGCGGAGGGGAGAATCGAGCTACCGGAGACGTGGCTGAAATTCAAGACGGCCTGAGCCTATC
>DMCH01000143.1:5623-8682 GCA_003446775.1 Chloroflexota bacterium | reverse complement strand
CCGAACTCGTAGTCGAGGAACTTCAGCTCGAAGTTCTTGCCGGTGTAATCGGTGATCGGGTTGATCTCGTCAAAGAGCTCCCGCAGGCCTTCGGTCTTGAACCAGTTGAAGGACTCGAGCTGTGTGGCGATAAGGTCCTTCAGCTCGACGAGGTTCGGGATACGGCCATAGGAAAGACGCGAGGGCGCTCTCATCTCTGAGATCATTCGGGACTCCTTAAAAGGGAAAAGGGCGCGCTCAGGAAATAGGCAAGATGAGCGGCCGGGCGTGCACGAAACGCCAGTATACGACGTCACGACCCCGTTGTGGGGACGCGCCATCGCGGCCAGGAAGACCCCTTCCTGACCGAAGTGCGGGCACTATAGCACCTGGCCTCCCCGCCTTGTGGGGAGGTTTTCGCCTCCCCGCTCCGCGGGGAGGTCGGCTCCGGGCGCGCAGGGCCCGCAGCCGGGTGGGGAGGTTTTCGCCTCCCCGCTCCGCGGGGAGGTCGGCTCCGGGCGCGTAGCGCCCGCGGCCGGGTGGGGAGGTGCATCTACCCAAGGCGAAGGACTGCGGGTTAGCCTGTTCCGGATGCCCGATTGGAAGGCCCTCCGCCACGAGTTCCCGCTCCTGGATCGGTACATCTACCTCAACGCCTGCTCCCTCGGGCCCCTGCCCCGGCGCGGCCGGGCGGCGCTGGAGCGCTACGCCCACGACTGGGATACGAAAGGGACGCCGGTCTGGTTCTCCGATTGGCTGCCGCTGCTGGAACGGCTGCGCACACGCGTCGGCGGCCTGCTCAACGCGCCGCAGGGGTCGACTGCGATTGCGCCCTCGGTGTCAGTCGCCCTGACGACCCTGGCCTCGGGCCTGCCTCTGCCGGCGGGTCGCAACAAGATCCTGATCGGCGAGCTCGACTTCCCCACGATCGGGCACCAGTGGCTGTCGCGGCCCGAGTTCGAGGTCGAGTTCGTGCCTAGCGCCGACGGGGTGACAATCCCGCCCGAGGCTTTCGCCGAACGGATCGACAAGCGGACCGCCCTGGTCGCCACGACCCACCTCTTCTATACGACCGGCTACCTGCAGGACGTGCGCGCAATCGCCGACGCCGCCCACGCCGCCGGCGCGCTCTGCCTCATTGACGGCTACCAGACCTGCGGCTGCGTACCCATCGACGTCGGCGCCATGGATTGCGACGCATTCGTCGGCGGGTGCCTCAAGTGGCTGTCTGGCGGCCCGGGCACCGCCTTCCTTTATGTACGCCCAGATCTCATCCCGAGCGTGCGGCCGCACGGGACCGGCTGGTTCGCCACCCGCGACCCGTTCTCCTTCACGCTCGAGGAGCTCGACTTCGCCGACGACGCCCGCCGCCTTGAGACCGGCACTTGGGCGATGGGTTGCCATTACGCCGGGCTTGCCGGCCTAGAGCTGATCCTCGAAGTGGGCGTCGAGCACATCCAGGAACGGCTGCGCGATCTCACTGACCGGATCCTCGAGCGCTGCGACGAAGCCGGCGTCAAGACCTTCACGCCCCGCGACCGCAATCAGCGCTGCGGCATCGTGACCCTTGAGTCGGCCCACCCGGAGGAGGTGGAACACAAGCTCCTGACCGACGGTGTCATCGTCGACTCGCGGCCCGGCCGCGTGCGCCTGTCACCCCACTGGTGCGTCACCGAGTCCGAGCTGGAGCGGGGCATGGACCTGGTCCTGCAACACCTCGGCGCGGCGACCCGAGCCCGCTAGTCGATTGCGCCCATAAAGTCTTGGCGTGCGCGTATTGGTCGCCTCCACTGGCGGAGCAGGTCACTTCAACCCGCTGGTGCCCTTCATCGAAGCACTGGTGCGGCGGGGCAACCAGGTTCTAATCGTCGGCCCGCCCGAGCTCAAGGCCACGGCCGACGCTACCGGCCAACCCTTCCACACCGGCGCGGCACCAGCGCCCCGAGACTTGGATCTCATCTGGCAACGCTTCCCGACCGTGCCACCGCGCGAAGCGGCGGTGTTGGTAAACCGGGAGCTTTTCGGGCGCCTCTGCACCGCTGCCATGCTGCCGGCGGTTGAGCAGGCCATTGCAGATTGGCGCCCCGAACTCGTCTTGCGAGATCCGTGCGAGTACGCCTCGGCCATCGGCGCCGACCGCTCCGGAATTCCGCACGCCCAGGTCGCGATCTCGCAGGCTCGCATCGAGGCGTCGTCGTTGACCCTGGCGGCGCGAGTGCTCGAGCCTTACAGGAAACGCATCGTCGCAAGAATCCGCGCAGCCCCGTACCTGACGCGCTTCCCCGCCGCGCTCGACCCCGCATCATTCGCCGACACCCGCCGGTTTAGAGAAAGCGCCGCCGCCGGCAGCGAACCGCTGCCGGACTGGTGGGCGGGAAGCGATGCACCTTTGGTTTATGTGACCTTCGGCAGCATCGCGGGTGGACTGCCGATAGGTCCGGCGGCTTACCGGGCAGTCCTGAAAGCGGTAGACGGCCTCCACGCTCGCGTGCTGCTCACCGTCGGCCGCAAAACCGACCTGGACTCAATCGGCTTGGTACCGGCGAACGTCCACATGGAGCCGTGGGTGCCTCAGCGAGACGTTCTGGCGGCGGCGCGGGTGGTCGTGTGCCACGGCGGATCGGGAACCACGTTCGGCGCCCTCGCAGCTGGTGTTCCGCTCGTCATGGTCCCGATGTGGGCCGACCAGCCCGCCAATGCACGCGCCGTCGCCGCCGCGGGAGCCGGGCAGGTCGTCACCCCCGGCGCAGAAGCAAAAGACAAGATGCCCGCCCTGGAACCGAAGGACGCGCCGCGCATACGCGCAGCGATCGAGTCGGTGCTAGCCGATCGCTCATACCGAGAGGCGGCGAGCCGGATCGCGGGCGAGATGCGCGAATACCCGACGATCGACTCGCTACTCTCCACGCTCGCCTCCGTTCGCCCGGACGGCTGAGGAACCCTTCGGAACGGTCCCTTTACTTGATCTCGGCGGTCGCCCCGGCTTCTTTCAACCTGGCCACGGCCTTCTCCGCGTCCGCCTTGCTCACGTTCTCGAGCACCGGCTTCGGCGCGGCGTCGACCAGGTCCTTGGCCTCCTT
>DMCH01000143.1:2842-5380 GCA_003446775.1 Chloroflexota bacterium | reverse complement strand
AGGCCGAGCTGGGTCAGCTCGCGGACGGCCTTGATCACGTTGATCTTGCTCTCGCCCACAGCGGCGAGATTGACCGTGAACTCCGTCTGCTCCTCTTCCGCACCGGCGCCATCAGCCGCGCCCGGCGCAGCCGCCACCGCCACCGCGACCGGAGCCGCGGCCTTGATGCCGAACTCGTCCTCGATCGCCTTGACGGCCTCGACGACGTCGAGGATCGTCCATTCCTTGAGAGCCTCGATGAAATCCTTCGGGGTGAGCTTAGTTGCCATATCTGCTTACGCTGCCTCCAATTTCGATCTATATGCGTTCAGTACTCCGACGAGCTGCTGAACAGGGGTTTGCATGATTCCGACCAGCTGACCGACGGGTGATTGAAGCGTGCCCAACAGCTGGGCCAGCAGGACTTCGCGGGAGGGCAGATCCGCCAGCTGCTTGATCTGATCCCGGTTGAAGACGCGACCCTCGACGAGACCGCCGACCACCTCGACCTTCAAGCGGGTCGCACGGACGAAATCGTTGATGAGGCGAGGCGGGAGGCTCAGGTCGTCGTAACCGAAGGCGATCGCGATCGGCCCTTTCAGCTCCGACTCGAGCGCCCCATAGCCGGCTGAGTCCGCGGCCCGGCGAGCAAGCGAGTTCTTGACCACGCGGTACTCGATGTTCCCGGTGCGGAGCTTTCCGCGCAGCTCCTGCATCTGGCTGACTTTAAGCCCGCGGTAGTCGGTGAGCACCGCAACCTTGGCCTTCTTCAGCTTTTCCGCCAGCAGCTCTACCTGCTCGGCTTTCTGTTCTTTCCTGGCTTTCGGCAAAAGAAAAATCCTCCCTGCCCGCACACGTCGAGGCAGGAAGGATCAAGCGTCCTTCACTTCTGATCGCCTCGGTAGGGAATTAAGCCCGCACGCTCGCGGGCACCTACGGTCTAGGGCAGGCCGTGAATTATACCGAGCTCATCGTCATGGTCGCTTCCGGGGCGGCTGAGCCTTCTTCAGGCGCGCTTTCGGTTGCGCCTTCTCCCAATCAGACCGCAGAACCTCGGTGAGGATCAGGTCTAGCCACCGACCACCGGCGAAGACCTCCTCGCGGCGGCGACCGATCACCTTGTAGCCTGCTGCCGCCTGGGCGCGCCCGCTCGCCTCGTTGCCGTCGAAGTAGCCGGCCTCCAGCTTCCGCAGCGGGAGCTCGGTGAAGGCGTAACGAGCACGCAGCTGCATGAGCTCGCGAGCCAGGCCCTTGCCCCACACCTTCTTGTCGCCGATCAAAGTGCCGGTCGTGCCGCGGCCATACTTCCAGTCGATCTCGTGGATGCCGGTGGTGCCGACCGCACGGCCGTCGTGCTCGATCACCCACAGCACGCTGTCTGGATCACGCGCCACCTTGTCGAGCCACTCGTTTTGAGCCTCGAGGTTCAAGGGGTTCCGGCGCCCGAGGAAATGTGTGACCTCCATGTCCTCGAACCATGTGATCATCACGTCCGCGTCTGACGGCTTCGGCGGGCGGAGGCGGACGAGCTTGCCCTGGATAACTGGCCCGTACATGGCCCGAAAGGTTAAGCGCTAGCTCGACGTGTGGAGCTTCGCCGCTTCCTTGACGTCGACCGGGACCGAGGGCCCCTGGGTCGCGGCGAGGTAGAACGAGCGCAGGTACTGGCCCTTCGACGACGACGGCTTGTTGCGGATCAGCGCGTCCACCAGCGCGGTCAGGTTCTGATGCAGCTGCGTGGAGTCGAACGAGACTTTGCCGATCGGGGCGTGGACGATCCCGAACTTGTCGGTCCGGAACTCGACCTTGCCGCCCTTCACCTCGCGCACCGCACGCGCGACATCTTGAGTGACCGTGCCCGATTTGGGATTCGGCATCAGGCCCCGCGGGCCCAAGATCTTGCCCAAAGGCCCGACGCGAGACATCAGGTCCGGCGTCGCGATCGCGGCGTCGAAGTCGGTCCAGCCCTCGGATACCTTCTTGACGAGGTCCTCGCCGCCCACGAAGTCGGCGCCCGCCTCCTCGGCCTCGCGAGCCCTGTCGCCGACCGCGAAGACGGCGACCCGAACCTTCTTGCCCGTCCCGTTGGGGAGCACGACCGACCCACGCACCATCTGCTCGGCGTGGCGCGGATCGACTCCCAGGCGGATATGAACCTCGACCGTGGCGTCGAACTTCGAGATCGACGTGTCCTTCGCAAGCGCAACCGCCTGCTCAGTGGTGAGACCGCCGTTGCCGTTGGCGGTGACCGCCGCTTCGACCTTCTTGGCCGCCTCGATGTATTTCTTTCCGTGTCGCTTCGGCATCGTTATTCGATGACCTCGAGGCCCATCGACCGCGCCGTGCCTTCGATCATCTTCATCGCCGCCTCGGTCTCGAAAGCGTTGAGGTCCTTGCGCTTGGTCTCGACGATCTGCCTGATCTGCTGCTTGGTGACGCGGCCGATCTTCTCGCGATTCGGCTTCGCCGATCCCTTCTCGACTCCCGCGGCGCGCTTGAGGAGGTTCACCGTCGGCGGGGTCTTGAGGACGAACGTGAACGTGCGGTCCTCGAAGATCG
>DMCH01000143.1:1630-2517 GCA_003446775.1 Chloroflexota bacterium | reverse complement strand
TCCATGATGTTGATGCCGTGCGGCCCCAGCGCGGTGCCCACAGGCGGCGCCGGCGTCGCCCGGCCGGCCTGCAGCTCGAGCTTGAGCACGACGCGGATCTTCTTCTTGCTCATGACACCTAGTGGACCTTTTCCACCTGGAGCAGGTCCAGCTCGACCGGGGTCTCACGGCCGAACATGTTGACCAGCACCTTGAGCTTGCCCTTCTCCGGGTTGATCTCGTCGACCTTGCCGTGGAAGTCGGTGAACGGCCCGTCGACCACGCGCACGGACTCGCCGACCTGGAACTCGACCCGGATCTTCGGGGCCTCCTGCTTCATCTGCTTCTGGATGGCACGGACCTCTTTCTCCTGAAGGGGGACCGGGCTGTTGGCCGAGCCGACGAAGCTGGTCACGCCTGGGGTGTTGCGGACCACGAACCATGAGTCGTTCGACATCACCATGCGGACCAGGATGTACCCCGGGAAGATGCGCTTCTGGACGTGGCGGCGCTTGCCGTCCTTGATCTCGATCTCGTCTTCCATCGGGACGAGCACCTGGAGGATCTTGTCCTGCATGTCCATGGACTCGATTCTCTTCTCGAGGTTCTTCTTGACCTTCTCCTCGTGTCCCGAGTAGGCATGGACCACGTACCACTGAGCTTCTGGTTCGGGCGAAGGCGTTGGTGTGGCTTTCTCGACGGCCATCAGTGCGCCGCCCCGTTGTAGATCACGCGGCGCGCGACCTCCCCGAGCAGGTAGTCGGTGCCGCCGATGAAGACGCCCAGCACGATGACAGTGAAGATCACCACCAGCGTGTAGCGATAGAGCTCGCCCCAGGTCGGCCAGACCACCTTGCGGAGCTCATCGAAAACCTCACGCAGAAATTGGCCGATGCCTCCTTCGGCGG
>DMCH01000143.1:0-1291 GCA_003446775.1 Chloroflexota bacterium | reverse complement strand
CGGCACCACCGGCAGTATTTGCTGAGCTCCATACGATCTGGGTCGTTCTTCTTGTTTTTCACGGTGGTGTAGTTGCGGCGCTTACAGACGCCGCAAGCGAGGCTGATGATGTCTTCCATAGTCAAAATTCCTGGGCTGAGAAAGAAAAAAGCCTAGGTTACCTAGGCGCTGTCAATAGTATACGAACGGGAAGGGGCAGACCCGTAGGGGCGCGCACCTATCATTTTCGGCCATGGACCCCACCCTCGTCGTGCTCCACGGCGACCAGACCGGCGAGGAGCTCCTCAAGGAGGCGCTCCGGCTGCTGGAGCCGGATGTGATCGGCTTCAAGGTCGACCGGCGCGACTTCGACCTCTCGCTGGAGCGGCGTCGCCAGACCCGAAACCAGATCGTCCTCGACGCCGCCGCCAGTCTGCGGGAATGCGGCTACGGCCTGAAGGCGGCGACCATCACGCCCGAGGGCTCCGGCGACGTCGGCAGCCCCAACGCCATCCTGCGCAAGCAGATCGACGGCCGGGTGATCGTCCGCACCGGGCGGCGGATTCCGGGCGTGAGGCCGCTGGCCGGGGTCCACGCTCCGATCTCGGTCATCCGCATGGCAGTGGACGACGCCTACGGCGCCAAGGAGTGGCGTGAGGGCCATGGGCTGGACGAGTGGGCGTACCGCACCGAGAAGATCAGCCGGCGCACGTCCAGGATCGTCGCCGAGTACGCCTTCACCCACGCCAAGCGGATCGAGGCCAAGGTGTTCGGGGGCCCCAAATTCACGGTCAGCCCCGTGTACGAGGGGATGTTCAAGGAGGAGCTCGACGCGGCTGCCGAGCGCCACCCTGAGGTGCGCTACGACCCCCAGCTCATCGACGCCACCTACGCCCTCCTCCTGACGACCACCGGTGAATCCCTGGTCATCCCCGCGCTCAACCGCGACGGCGACACGCTGTCCGACCTGGTGATGCAGATGTTCGGCACGATCGCCGGCGCGGAGTCGGTGCTCCTCGCCTTCGACGACGCCGGCAACGTCGCGGTCGCCATGACCGAGGCGCCCCATGGGACCGCCCCTTCCCTCCAGGGCAAGAACGTCGCCAACCCGATGGCCATGATCCTGGCGGTGGCCTCCCTGCTCGGCTACATGAAAGGCGACCAGGCGCACCAGGCGTCGCGCTCGATCTACGAGGCCGCTTTGGAGACTGTCTCCGACGGCATCCGGACGGCTGACCTGGGTGGGCAGGCCTCCACCACCGAGTTCGCCGACGAGGTCATTCGCCGGGTGCGTACCAAGATCGACGTCTGG
>DMCH01000130.1:6231-9134 GCA_003446775.1 Chloroflexota bacterium | reverse complement strand
AGGTGGCCGTTGAGCTTGGACACCCCGTGCTTGGTTCGACCGAACACGATCGCCGAGCCGCCGTGGCGGTGCAGCACCCGGCTGAGGGTCTGCAGCTTGTACTCGCGGGCTACTCGCAGGAGACCGTGTTCCAGGTCCGCCTCCTTTTCGGAGTCCACGCGGACCTCCGCGTGATCGTGCGTGTGCTTCTCGATCATGCGGGTTACCCACGTCGGCATCGTCGCCGAGGCGAGCACAGTTTGCGGTTCGTAGGTGAGGCCGAGCATCTTCTCAACCGCGGGCGCAAAGCCCGCGTCCAGCATCTCGTCCGCCTCGTCGAGCACCAGGTACTCGACACGAGACAGCGAAACCTTGCCCTGCGCGACGAGGTCCATGATCCGGCCCGGGGTGCCGACCACGACGTCGACGCCGCTCTTCAGCGCGAGCCGCTGTGTGGCGTACCCGACGCCGCCGTATAGCACCGCGGAGCGCAGGTCGGTCGCGAGTGAGCGGAGGACCTTTTCCACCTGCAGCGCGAGCTCTCGCGTCGGGGTGACGATCAATGCTCTTGGTCCGGCGCCGCGACGGGGCAGGCGCTCAACCATGGGGATGAGGTAAGCGAAGGTTTTGCCCGAACCGGTCGGGGCCTCGATGACCACGTCCCGCCCCTGCATGATGAGGGGGATCGCTTGCGCTTGAACCGGTACCGGTTCACTGATGCCGAGGGCGGCCAGAGCCGCCAGAGTATGCGGGCGCACGCCCGCGTCTGCGAATGACTGCAACGTATTCTCCTGATCCCCTCTATGGTCGTATTTGGCGCGACGATCAGGACACCGTCACCGTGGACGGGAGAGAGGACCCGAGCGAGCGGGCCGGCAGAGAGCCGGCCGAGGACATCAGTCTACCCGATTGTCAGCGGAACCAAGCCTGGTGGGTGTTTTAGGCGACCGCCTCGTCTTCGTCCAGGTCGAGTTCCATCTCCTGGCTCGTGCGCGTGCGCAGCAGTGACAGCGTCAGCGCGAGCGTGATGACGACCGTGCCGGCTCCGACCAGCCACGCCAGGTGGTAACCGCCGGCCAGCGCGGCCGTGGTGGTGGCGCCATCGTGGACAAGGTTGAGGGTCCGGGCGCCCGCCAGCGTCGCGAGGACCGCGAGGCCGAGGGCGCCGCCAACCTGGCCCGTCGTGTTCAGCAGGCCGGAGGCCAATCCCGCGTCGCTTGGCTGCGCGTCCGCCATCGCGATGATCGTCAGCGACGGGAACGACAGGCCGCCACCCAGGCCGAGGAGCGCCAGCGGCACCAGGAAGTGAATCGCGTAGTTGGCATTGGCGGGCCCGAAGCCGAGCATCGTCAGCGCCACCGCGATCACCATCTGCCCGGACACGAGCACCGTGAGCGGACCAAATCGGTTGATCAGCAGCGCTGAGAAGCGGACCGAGAACAATCCCATGACGACCGCGACTGGCAGGAATGCCAGCCCGATCGCCATGGGCCCGTAGCCGAGCACCCGCTGAAGATCCAGCGACGCGACGAAGAAGAAGCCCAGGAAGGCGGACGACATCAGCGCCTGCACGCCGTTGGCCGCGGTGAGCTTGCGCGAGGCGAAGATGCGCAGTGGAAGGATCGGGGTTTTCGCCAGCGCCTGGCGCACCACGAAGGCCGCGAGCAAGCCCACCGCCAGGGCGCCAAAGGCGACTGTGCGCGCCGACCCCAGTCCGTAGTCGGACGACTGGACGATCGTGTACACGCCGAGCATCAGCGCGACGGTGACGAGAACGGCACCAATGACGTCCACGCCCTTTTCGATTCCGATTCCGCGGTCGGACGCCAACAGTCGAAACGAGAGCGCGGCCGTCACGATGCCGATCGGAACGTTGACGAAGAAGATCCAGTGCCAACTGACGGCCTGGGTGATGAGGCCGCCCGCCAGGAGTCCGATCGCGGCTCCGGCCGACGCGATGAAGCTGAATATGCCGAAGGCCTTCGCCAGCTCATCCGGCTTGGGGAAGAGCGACACGATCATGGCCAGGATCACCGCCGAGCTGACGGCGCCGCCAATGCCTTGCACGAAGCGGGCGGCGATCAGCATCGGCTGGCTGAAGGACAGCCCGCACAACACGGATGCACCGATGAAGATGGCGAGGCCGATGAGGTAGATTCGCTTGCGGCCGAAGAGGTCGCCGAGGCGACCGGCGAGCAGCAAGAACCCGCCGAAGGCGATCAGGTACGCGTTGATGACCCACGCGAGCCCGGATTGCGAAAAACCCAGGTCGCGTTGAATCGACGGAAGGGCGACGTTGACGATCGTCACGTCGACGACGATCAAGAGAAAGCCGGTGCACAGGATCGTCAGCGAGAGCCAGCGGTTGTTTTTCATGCTGGTTTAGACGACGCTCGTGGTGAAACTCATCGGTGTCGCTTGCTACAACCGATTACTTTCCGGGCCCGATTCCGTCTAAATCAGCGATGAGGAGCGTCTGCCTCGATTGCGGGCAGTGCAAGGCACCCACGGCGACCACGATCGATCAGATCGCCCGCCTCCACCTCGCAGCGCTCAGGTACGGCTGCGAGCTCGAATTGAGGAACGCCGACCCCAGCCTGCTGGAGCTGCTCGGCTTCGTGGGTCTGGGTGAGGTGCTACGGGTCGAGTCGAGGCGGCAGGCCGAAGAGCGGGAACAGCCTGGCCGTGTCGAGGAAGAAGGTTAACTCGCCGATCCGTCCGTCCGACAGCTCGAGCACCTGGAGGGCCCACGGCTCGTGGCCGCCCTGCGGACTCGGCTTGTACTGCCCGTAGGCCGGAGAGCCGTTGGCGCTGACGGTGGGGATCATCCGCGAGCCGCGACAGCCATTTCCGGGTCCCACCCACCACGCCAGGATGTCGTCGCGACCGAAGAGCCACATGTCGTAGGGCGGCATGGACTGGGT
>DMCH01000130.1:481-5880 GCA_003446775.1 Chloroflexota bacterium | reverse complement strand
CACGTATCTGTCGAGCATCGCGCGGTCGGCCTCGCTCAATTTCGGCAGCGGATCGGCGGTGGTCACGTTGCTCTGGGCCATCGTGGCCCTCGCCCGTTGGAGGGCGCTGTTCACCGATGCCACCGAGGTGGTGAGCAGCTCCGCCACTTCTGAGGCTTCCCAGCGGAGCACTTCGCGCAGGATCAGCACGGCTCGTTGGCGCGCGGGAAGCTGCTGCAGGGCAGCCACGAACGCAAGGCGGATCGACTCGCGTTCGACGGCGAGGTCGGCCGGGTCTTTCTCCGGCGCGATCAGGTTCTCCGGGATGGGCTCGATCCACTCTATTGCGGACCTCGCGTTCAGGTTCGACTCGATTGGCTCGACCGCCGGCCCGAGGTCCATGGGTCGGGCGCGCCGCTGCCGGCCTTTCAGCATGTCAAGGCAGACGTTGGTCGCGATCCGGTAAAGCCAGGAGCGCACCGCGGAGCGGCCCTCGAACCGGTCTCGGCCGCGCCAAGCTCGGACGAACGCGTCCTGGACGGCGTCCTCGGCGTCAAATGGCGAGCCGAGCATCCGGTAGCAGTAGGCGGTCAGTTCCACTCGATGCTGCTCGAGCTCACCAAATGCGGGCGCGATCGATAGGGTGGATTCGGCCACGTATCGGATTGTAGAGGCCGAAATTTGTCCGCGCTCAGCCGACGATTCGGCCGTCCTCCAGGTGAATCAGCTTGTCTGCAACATCCCGCGCCGCTTCGTCGTGCGTGGCTACGAGCACCGTGGTGCCGCTGTCAGCCACGTCTCTGATGAACCTCATCATCGAACGCGCGGTTTCGGTGTCGAGCTGCGACGTCGGCTCGTCTGCCAGAAGCAGCAGAGGCTCCTTGACGACCGCACGAGCGAGCGCGACGCGCTGCTGCTCGCCACCCGACAGCTCATTGCTCAAATGGCCGGCGCGATTTCCAAGGTCCACCCAATCGAGGGCCTGCCGAGCACGGCGTTTCGCTTCTTCGCCATAAAGCCCCGTCATGTTCAGGGCGAGGGCCACGTTCTCTTCAGCGGTGAGGTTGGGCAGCAGACCCGAGGCCTGGAAGACCCAGCCGATCGATTGGCGAATGAACGCGCGCCGGCCGGCATCGTCCAGGAGATCGAGACGGTGGCCGAAAATCGTAACCTCGCCCTCGTCTTGGGCAACGAGGCCACCCAGGATCCCCATCAAGGTGGTCTTGCCGGACCCAGAGCGGCCTGCGATCACCTGGAGCTCGCCCTCGGCCGCATCGACATCAACGCCGGCGAGGATCGTCCGCCGCTTGCCGCCGCCTCCCACACTCTTGGTCAGTCCGCGGGCGCGGATCGCTGGTTCACTCATCAAGCGGCTCCTCGTCACCACGCCGCAGACGGATCTCGTCGCCTTCCAGATGGGCGCGAATGAGCCCACGTGCGCCCAGGCGTTCCACATAGGCCCGAGGAAGTTGAATCCGGCCGGCACGATCCATGATCAATAGCTCGTCCGCGACCACCTCGCCGGCCTGCTCGAGCCATCGCGTCTGGGTGCTCGTCCGACCGTCACGGATCTGGATCACGCGATCGGCATGGCGTTCGACGCTGGTGTCATGGGTGACGATGACAGCGGCCGACCCGGATTCCCTGAGCAGCTGTCGAAGGTCTCGGAGCACGCTGTCGGCAGTAGCGCGGTCGAGCTCGGCCGTCGGTTCGTCGGCCAGCAACACCTTCGGCTGGTTGGCCATCGCGATCGCGACCGCCAGCCTCTCGGCCTCTCCACCCGACAGCTCGCCCGGATAGCTCGCGGCCAGCTCATCGATGCGCATCGTCTCGAGAAGGAAAGCGGCGCGTTGGCGCGACTCTTCAGTCGATCGTTGGGTCATGGGCAGCAGGACGTTTTCCAGCGCGTTGAGATCGCCGGCCAGGTTGGCCTGCGAGTGCTGGAGCACGTAGCCCACCAACTCTTGCCGGTAGCTTTCGCGTTCTCGCTCCGTCATCCGCGCGAGGTCGTACCCACCGACCCGTGCCACTCCCGCCGTCGGCTCTTCAACACCCGCGATGACGTTCATCAAGGTCGTCTTGCCGCTCCCGCTGCGGCCCACGATCGCCACCACTTCTCCGGGCTCGACGCGAAGATCCAGACCCTGCAGGGCAACCACCTCGACCTCGGCCGTGCGATAGATGTGGACGAGGCCCTCGCACTCGACGATAGGCTCCGTCATCCGAGGCGCCTCAGCTCTGCAACGGTGTCGACGGCGGTGCCGGCGCGACGAATGGCCCAGGCGAGCGCCCCGGTGACGCCCAACGCGACCAGCGCGCCGGTTCCGAGGACGGGCCAGTCGGCGTGAAGGATTGTCGGTGGAACCAGATCCGATGCGCCAGTGCCCAACTCCAGTGACGGGAGCAGCCACACGACCAGAGTCACAGCCAGTAAGCACCCGACGGCGAGAGCGAACACGACGACGATCACCTGCTCGATCGCCATCCCGGTTCGGACGACATCCGGATCCAAACCATTCGCTTCCAGGATGGCGTGCTCGGGCAGCCGTCTTCGAGCAGCCATGAGGAAATGCACGGTAAACGCCAGGGCGGCGAGGGCCAATGCCGTGACGAAGCCGATCGCAAGGTTTGCCTGGAGCTCTAGAAAGAGTGGGTCGCTCAGGGCGCTCGCCTGTTCGGCATCACGATCCTGGACGAACGCAACGTTGGGGTCGCGTTGAAATGCGGCCATTACGGCGAGGTGGTCGCCACTCACATTCAGCCAAAGCTCATTGGGAGCGACGTTGAAACTCCCGTTGCTGGAGGCCACAGCCAGGGCCTGGTCGAGCGCCATGACGAGGAAGTCCTCGGCGCCAGGGTAGAGCGTCGGTACGTAGTCCAGCGCTCCCACCACAATGGCCTTGGAGCCGCGGCTGCCGATGTACAGGTACAGGTCGGAGCCTGTCTTGATCCCCAGCCTCGACATCGTCGCTTGCGACATCAAGACCGGGATCAGTCCATCGGACCTGGGCGTGGCCAAGCGGGTGAGCAACTGGCCCAACGCGGGGGTCGAAAGTCCTTCTCGAGTCCATACGGTGGCCAGGAAGCTGTGCGGATCTACACCTAGAGCCGTGATACCGGTCGAGCTGCCGGCCGCGTACAGCTTCTGGCGAAGCACCCGCGTCGACGAGGTCACGTGTTCGATCTTGGCGAGGTCGTTCGCCATCGCGTCAGGCGGAGCCCAGTCGTCGTAGCGCACCAGGAGGTCGGCGCCGACGTTGTAGGCAACCCGATCGACGCTGTTCTGGCGCTCGGTCGCCGAATAGACGCCTGCAAAGGCGCCGATCGCTACCGCCAGCGCGAGCAGCAACGCGAGGCCGGCGTGCTCGGTCGGCTGCCGTGTCATCCTCAACCCGCTGAGCCGGGCCGCGAGGTTTTTGGGGACGAGGCGAGTGGCGCGCGCGAACAAGGGCAACAGGCGCATGGCGGCCAGGCCGAGGACGGCCATCGCCGCAACCGGGAGCGCCAGGCCGATGAGGTCCTGACCTGATGAGGCGTTGCGGACTGCAACTTGAGAGCGAAGCTGGGCCTCGCTAAGGAGTGGAATGGCAAGCAATGCGAGCGCCAGGTCCAGATTTCGCCAGCGCCACCAGGCGACCGAGGAGGGCCGCGCCATCGCACTCCGCATTTCCAGCACGCTGCGACGGCTGAACCTGATCACTAACGCGGCCTCGACGATCAAGAGCAGGGCTATGCCAACCGCGAGGCCTGGAGCCACCAGGCCGGCCGAGCTCACGATGAGGGCTTCAGGCGTCGCGGCCTCGCGGGTGACAAGAAGCCAATCGGCCGAAAGCGCGAGTGCCACCGCCAGCAGCATCGCCGGCACGAGCAGGATGCCCATCTGCAGCAGCAAGAAGCTCGCCAGCCGCTCGCGGCGCCATCCGCGGGTCCTCCAGAGGAGCGACTGCTGCAGCTTGGCGTCGAGGTAGTTCTGGCTCAGCAGCGCCAGCGCGTAGACCACAACCAGCAGAAGGCTGGCTGCGACCAACTCGATCGGGAATCGGTTGACGCGGGTCCGATCCAGAAATACTTGGATCGTGTGATCGAGCGAGGTCAGAAATGTGCCCCCCTGCTGGATTTCGATTTGTCCTCTCAGCTGCGTCAGTCCATTGACCAGGCCCTGAGCGCCGGCCACCGACAATCGAGCGAGGTCGGGTTGGTAAACGCGGCCGGCGCGAAACCTCACGTCACCGGCGGCGCGGTTGGCGGTGGCGAGGAACTGGTAGTAGTCCGAGGCAGAGAGGGTTACGTCGGTGTTGGTCGGACCGCCCTGCCAGTAGGCGTCGCTCGGTTTTACTGGCTGCCAGGTGCCAACCAGCCGCACGCACCACGACCGATCCGGCGGGGTGGTTAACGTGCCGAGGCAAACGATGTCGCCGATCGTCAATCCGGCCTGCGCCGCACCGGAAGCTGAAAGAGCCACAGGGATCGGACTCTGGACTCCTTTGCCGTCGGGCCAGACCCCGCTTGCGAGCGCGACATGGGTGAGGAGGTCGGGGTAATACGCCGCGGTCAGGTCGGCATCCCCGGCGAAGGCCTTGCCGTTTTTGGTATTGGTCCGGAAAGAGCCGGCCCTGGCGTACGTCGTCACCAGCTGAAGGTCGGCGCCCACCTGACCGTCGACCAATCGGGCAGTGCGCTGCTGAAATTCAGCGAACCCGGCCGGATTCGCAACGCCCGCCGCTTCGACGATCACAATCGAGCTGCCGCCTCTGGCGCCGAGCAGGGAGCGATAGCCGGCTTGGGCGGCCCCGTCTGCGACCAAGCGCAAGCTCAGCGGGACGGCCAGTGCCAGCGCCATCGCGATGCATTGGGCTGCCGCCAGGGCTTTATGGCGGCTGAGGGCCCGAACCGCCAGAGTCCAGAGAGGAATCGGCGCGCGGCCAGCTATGGACAGGCGCGAGCGACGCATGATCCGAATTGGTGAAGTAGGCGCGGGCAGGCCCATTCAGGGCTTATTAAGCGCCTGGTTACGCCAACTCCGCTGGGGTCGATTCGCTTACGCGGAGGCGCCCTGCAGCTGCTTCAGGATCGCCGTCTGCGCCTCGTTGATCGTGTGGACCTCGACCGTCAGCTGGGGGACCGCGGTCAGCGTTTCGTGGTCGGCTTCGGCCCGCGCGTCGTTGGCGGCTTGGATCACGTTCTGGCCGACGATGATGATCGGCAGCAGAACGAGCTGGAAAAAGGTCTGGGCGATCTAGGCCACGATGATGATCACGTCGCCGGTGCGCAGCGCCGCGGGCAGAGAGATCAAAGCGATGGCCGCGAACAGGTAGGCGATCCACATCGTGCCCACGGTCTTGGTGATTCTTACGGCAAGCCAGGAATTGAACTTACCGACCGGGCCGGAACCGTGGACCTGCTCGTGGACATGGTGGCTG
>DMCH01000130.1:0-159 GCA_003446775.1 Chloroflexota bacterium | reverse complement strand
ACCTTTTGCTGCCATGGCGGTTGAAGGTAGCGGAATCGCTCTTATGCATGTGGCAATTCTCGGAACTAGAAAGATGGGCGGGGCGATGGCTCGACGGCTCAAGGCCGCGGGCCACGACCTGACGCTGTGGAACCGGACCCGTTCTCGCGCGGAGGCGCT
>DMCH01000092.1:1853-2637 GCA_003446775.1 Chloroflexota bacterium | reverse complement strand
TGATCCTGGTTTGCCTCGGCGGCGTCGGGTTCATCGCCTTCACGATCGTCGTGGCAGTGGTGTCGCAACGAGCCAGCGGGTTCCTGCCCCTGACCCGGTCCAGCAGCCGGACCGTGGCGCTCGCTCTCTGGATTCCCCTCGCCCTGCTGATCGCATGGGTGACCTCCTGGCTGATCGCCGCGATTTTCGCATTCTCGTCCAATGATCCGACCGCCTCGGCGATCGCAGGAGCGTCTTTCTGGCTGGGCGTTTTCTTCCTGGCTGCAGGCATGATCGGCCGCCTGGTCGTCACACCTTTGATCTCTCCGCGAGCGAAGGTGAGGGAGTTGGCGCTGGGGCAGATCGATCGCATCGTCGAGCTTCGCAACGTGCATCCGCTCTTCGTGGCCGCCGTGTTGCAGCGGCAGCAGGCATCCGTGTCGCAGTACGCCCATCCCGCGCAGTCGCCATACCTGCCCGGATCGACTTAAACTGAGGCCGTGCCCACCTCCAAGCGTTTAAACGTTGCCGTCGTCGGCGCGACCGGGCTGGTGGGCCGGCAGATGCTGCAGATCCTGGCCCAACGAAAGTTTCCCGTGGCGAGCGTGACCGCGTTCGCATCGGAGAGATCTGTCGGCGCCCGGGTGCCTTTCAACGGCGAGCACCTGACGCTGCGGCGCCTGGACGAAACCGTCTTCAAGGGCATCGACATCGTGATGTTCGCCGCCGGCGCCGATATCTCTCTTCTATATGCGCCGGCCGCGGCGGAGGCTGGGGCGCTTGTGATCGACAAGAGCTCGGCGTG
>DMCH01000092.1:0-1558 GCA_003446775.1 Chloroflexota bacterium | reverse complement strand
GTGCCAGAGGTGAACCCAGAAGATATTCGCGACAACGAGGGCATTATCGCGAGCCCGAACTGCACGACGATCCCTCTTGACGATGGTGCTCGAGCCGCTCCGCAAGCGGTTCGGCGTCAAGCGGGTGATCGTCTCCAGCTACCAGGCCGCGTCTGGGGCCGGGACGCGCGCTGCTGGACGAGCTCGAAGACCAGACCCAAGCCATCGCGGCCGGCAAGGAACCCAGCGTGACCGCCACCTCGCACCAACTGGCTTACAACGTGATCCCGGGCGGCTGGAAGCCGGAGGCCGACGGCTATAACGAGGAAGAGATGAAGCTGGTCCACGAGACTCGCAAGATCCTCCACGATGCGGAGCTGCCGATCGCAGCCACCTGCGTGCGCGTGCCTGTGCCCATTGGCCACAGCGAGTCGGTCCTGATCGAGACGAACGAAAAGGCGAGCGCGGACGACGCGCGGTTGGTCCTGGGTCGAAGCGCCCGGCGTGATGGTGGAGGATGACCCACACGCCAAGATCTACCCGACCCCGCACCACGTCGCCGGCAAAGACGAGGTGTATGTTGGCCGCATTCGCGAAGACCTTTCTTCCAGCCACGGCTTGATGATCTGGCTGGTCTCCGACAACCTGCGCAAGGGAGCCGCGCTCAACGCGGTTCAAATCGCCGAGCGCGCACTTGAAATGGGAGTGCTCTGATGGCAACTGAAATCGGACGTCTGCTCACAGCGATGCTCACCCCGTTCAAGTCCGACGGGTCGGTGGACTATGAGGCGGCCGAAAAGCTCGCCGTCCTCCTCGTCGCAGATGGCTCCGACGGCGTGGTCGTGTCTGGGACGACGGGTGAGTCGCCGGCGCTCAGCGATGACGAGAAGATCGAGCTGCTGAAAGCCATCAAGAAGGCGATCCCGCGGCACTCAGTCGTCGCCGGCACCGGCAGCAACGACACCCACCACTCGGTCAAGCTCTCCGAGCGCGCGATGAAGGCAGGCGCCGACGCCCTGCTCGCTGTGGTGCCCTACTACAACAAGCCTCCGCAGGAGGGCATGTACCAGCACTTCAAGGCGATCTCCGAGGTCGGCCCCACGATTATGTACAACATCCAGGGCCGCACCGCGATCAACATGTCGGCGGCGACGACGCTTCGATGCGCGCAGCTGCCGGGCATCATCGGCGTCAAGGAGGCGAGCGGCGACCTCGACCAGATCGGCCTCGTCTGTGCGGGCAAGCCGGAGCATTTCAGGGTGTGGAGCGGCGATGACAGCTGGACGCTGCCGCTGCTCGCGGTCGGCGGCGACGGTGTCATCTGCGTCGTGTCGCACATCGCCGGGCGTTCGATGAAGAGGATGATCGAAGCCCACGAGAGAGCCGACAACCAGACCGCGACGAAGATCCACCAGGGGTTGCTGCCCGTGATCAAGACGTTGATGACCACCGCCGCCAATCCTGTGCCGATCAAGTCGGTGCTCAACGCCATGGGCTTCCCGGCGGGACCGTTCCGCCTTCCTCTGGTTCCACTCACGGATGATCAGCTCAAATCTGTGATGCAGACGATTCGAGAGGC
>DMCH01000082.1:6622-10004 GCA_003446775.1 Chloroflexota bacterium | reverse complement strand
GGTGGGGGGGCTGGGGGGTCGGTGGTGCCTCTCTCTTGTTTCGGGGGGGGGGGGGGGGGGGGGCACACGGTCACCGCGCGCGTCGATCCCAAGCTCAAGGTGGAGCCGGGCGATCGGGTCAAGCTGGGCCTGGACACGCGGACCCTGCATCTTTTCGACGCCGAGACCGAGTTGGCTTTGCTCTGAATTAAGGAGGACTGATTGGGAAGATTGACAATGCTGCGAGCCGCTTTTACGATAGCCAACGTCGACGTAGGCGAACGTTCGTCTACGCAGCCGACGTCGAGACCGGCCACACCCCGAACCTGGGGTCGAAATGGGAGGAGGCAATTCAATGCTCTTCGCTAAGCTGAACCCGCGCGCGCTTGCGCTGGGTCTCGGCACTACTTTTCTGCTCGCCGCCTGTTCGCTTGGCGGTTCGTCAGGCAATGGCGGAGCATCGTCGACGGACGTCACGGTATGGACAGCCTGGGGCGGTGCGGAGCTCAAGGCGTATCGGGACGTCTTGGCGCCGTTCGAGGCTTCGACAGGGATCAAGGTCCACCTCACGACGAACCGCGATTCCAATAACCAGATCGCCAACGGCATCGCCGCCGGGACCGACCTGCCCGACATCGCGCCCGGACCCACTGACCCCGTCCAGCTCAGCAGCTGGGTCAGCAAGAAAGCGCTGAAGCCCCTGGAAAGCTTCCTCGACATGAGTGCGTATACCGGCGGCACGTATCCGGCGCTCACGACACCGCCGGCGGGCCAGACCGACGACCCGTACATCGGGATCGTCGGCGGCAAGCACTACCTGATGATGATCAAGACCCAGGTCAAGGGCCTGTTCTGGTACAACAAGAAAGTCTTCACTGGCACAGCGCCGAAGACATTCGACGAACTTCTGGCGATCAATCCCGCGCAGTACAACGCCCAGAAGCTGTTCTGTGCTGCGTTCGAATCGGGCACCGCTTCGGGTTGGCCCGCCAGCGACCAGATCGACAACATCATCATGCGGCAGAACGACGCGACGTTCTACACGAACTGGATCCAGGGCAAGGTGAAGTTCACCGACCCGCAGATCAAGCTCGGCTACCAGACGTTCCTTAAAGAAGTCTCGCCGGCCAATGTTTATGGCGGGAGCAACACCGTGCTGTCGACGAACTTCGGCAAAGCCGGCGACCCGCTCTTCAAGACCCCGGCAGGATGCCTGTTCCTCGAGCAGGCGACCTTCATCCCCTCCTTCTTCACGCAGGACTTTCCCAGCCTGAACCTGAAGGCGGGCACCGACTTCGACTTCTTCGCTCACCCGAGCATGGGCGTCGCCGCTGACGATGGCAACGTCAACGGTTTTTACGACAACTTCTCGATGTACAACGACACGCCGGCCGCGCGAAAGCTGATGCAGTACATGGCGACGGCCCCGGCCCAGCAGATCTGGGCCAATGACGGCGGGACGTTGGGGGCGATCAAGTCCCTGACGTACAACGACCCTGTATACAAGGCCGCCGCAGATGTGGCTGCGAGTGCCAAGAACCTCTTGGTCACCGCTGGCGACTTCATGCCGTCGGACATGCAGGCCGCGTTCTGGAAATCCTTGCTCGACGTCACAAACAACCCCGGCAGCCTGGACTCAGTGCTGGCACATCTAGATGCGGTTCAAAAGGCCGCATACACAACCAGTTAGCCGTCCGTAGTCTTTGATCGGCCGGGGCGAAGCGCTTTCGCCCCGGCCGGCGTCGGCCTCACAAGGAGGTAATGCGGGTGGTCATCGGAGTCGATCAGATCGTCACAGCGATTGTCGCGGTCGTCGCGGTTCCACTCGTGCTGCTCGGATACATCATCCTCGGCGAAAAGGTCATCGAGCGCCTTCCGGAAGGGCTCCAGACCTGGATCCGACCCTACTTCTGGGCGCTCCCGGCGATCGGTTTCGCCACCGTTTTCATGGTCTACCCGCTGCTCCGCACGGTCGTCATCAGCTTCCGGAACAATGCAGACGATTCGTGGGTCGGCTTCAACAACTACGTCTACTTCTTCACTTTCCCCGACACCCTGATCTCACTCCGAAACAGCCTCCTCTGGCTCGTCTTCTACACGACCGTCAGCGTCACCCTCGGCGTCGTCATCGCGATCCTTCTCGACCGGGTCCGTTACGAGTCAATCGCGAAAATTGCCATCTTCCTGCCCGTGCCCATCAGCGCCGTCGCGGCGTCGATCATCTGGAAGTTCATGTTCGACTACCACGCCCCGGGTACAACTCAGACCGGCACGCTCAATGCACTGCTCGGGACAGTTGGCCATGATCCGGTCGCGTGGCTCGTCAACTCGACCACCAACAACGCGGCCCTCATCTTCGTCGGCATCTGGAGCATCACGGGCTTCTGCATGGTGATCCTCTCGGCCAGCCTGAAGGCGATCAGCTCCGAGGTGCTCGAGGCGGCCCGGATGGACGGCGCGAACGAGTTCCAGATCGTCCGCCTGGTGGTGACGCCGCTCCTGTGGCCGACGATCACGGTCGTCGGCACGACCATGATCATCAACGCGCTCAAGACGTTCGACATCGTGTACGTGTTGACAGCCGGGGCGTACGACACCGACGTGATCGCGACCCAGATGTTCAGCCAGCTGGCCCATGCCCACTACAGTCGCGCTGCCGCGGTCGGCGTTGTCCTCTTCGCCGCCATCGTGCCCCTGCTCATAGTCAACATCCGTCGCTTCCAGCAACAGGAGGAACAGCGATGAGCAGCGTCCAGGCTACGACTCGTGAGATGGCGCCGCCGGTCGTCGCGGTCAGCTTCCTGGATCGGTGGGGCCACCAGCTCCAGCGACTGCCGCTGCACGTGGTGATCATCGTCTTCTGTTTGATCTGGATCGTGCCCACCATCGGCATGATCGTCAACTCATTCCGTTCCCTTGGGGACATGGGTAATGCCGGATGGTGGACCACTCTGTTTCCGCCACACGGATTCACTCTCGCCAGCTACCAGCAGGTCCTCAACACCGAAGGCGTAGGGACCTCGATCGTCAGCAGCATCCTGATCACGATCCCCGCCACGGTCATCCAGCTCGCCATCGCGACCATGGGCGCATACGCCTTCGCCTGGATGAACTTTCCGGGCAAGAACATCTTTTTCATCGTCATCGTCGGCCTGATGGTCGTCCCGATCCAGATGACCCTGATCCCGGTACTTCAGTTCTTCAAAGCGACGGGCCTCAGCGGAACGATCGCGTCCGTCTGGCTGGCGCATTCAGGGTACGGCCTTCCCTTCGAGGTCTTTTTGCTGCGCAACTATCTGGGCGGTCTGCCGCGGGAGATCTTCGAGTCGGCGGAGGTCGACGGTGCCGGTCATGCCGTTCGGTTCCTGAGGATCGCCGTCCCGATGACGATCCCCGCGATCGC
>DMCH01000082.1:0-6319 GCA_003446775.1 Chloroflexota bacterium | reverse complement strand
AACCGTCCGTTCACAGTCGTCATCACCCAGCTCGTCACCTCACTGGGTGGCGGCTGGCAGTTCCTGACGGCCGCGGCCGTGCTGCAGATGGCGCTACCCCTCGCGGTCTTCATCGCCCTTCAGCGTTACTTCGTCCGAGGCGTAACAGCAGGCTCCGTCAAGGGCTAGCGCCGCGGGAATCTGCATAAACTCCGGCCCGTGATCGAGCGCGTGGCCCTCAACGAGGGCCGCCCCGCTGTCGACGTCGTGGTCATGACCACCCACGACATCGGCCGCCACCTCCACTGCTACGGCGTCGAGAGCGCGGTGAGCCCGAATCTCGACTCGCTTGCGGCGCACGGCGTCAGGTTCGCGCAGGCCTTCGCTACCGCTCCTCAGTGCAGCCCGAGCCGCGCCAGCCTGGCCACAGGTCGCTACCCGCACAACAACGGGGTCATGGGCCTCGCGCACCGAGGCTATGACTGGGAGTTGTCGCAAAGCGCGCCTCATACGGCTGCGATCTTCCGAGGCACCGGCTTTGCGACCCACCTCTTTGGGAGTCAGCACGTCACACAGCACCCACAGCATCTCGGCTTCGATCAGATGCATCCGACCGAGGCGGTAGAGCAGGTCCTCGCGAGCGAGCCGCGCGAGCGCGGCCTGTACCTCGAGATCAATTTCGATGAGACCCACCGGCCGTATCCGCCGCCAGGCCCGATGCCACGCAACCTGGTGATTCCCGGCTATCTGCCCGCTGGCCGTGAAGCCGAGGAAGAGATGACGGCCGTGGAGGGCGCGATCACGCGCATGGACGCAGCGGCCGGCCGCGTATTGGCTGCGCTGGACGAGGCCGGGCGCGCCGAACGGGCGCTGGTCGTCTTCACCACCGACCACGGCCTTGCCATGCCGCGCGCCAAGTGCACCCTCTACGATCCCGGCCTCGAGGTGGCGCTCATCGTCCGCTGGCCCGAGGGCGGCATCGGCGGCGGTGTGGCGCTTTCAGAGCTGCTCAGCAACATCGACGTCCTGCCGACCCTCCTTGAATGCGCCGGCGCCGCCGCCGCCGCTCCGGCCGGCATTCAGGGCCGCTCATTCGTGCCGTTGCTTCGCGGCGGCGCGTACGAGAGTCGCGAGGCCATATTCGCCGAGAAGACCTTTCACAGCTACTACGACCCGATGCGCTGCGTCCGCACCAGGCGCCACAAGTACATCCGCAACTTCGAGACCGGATTCGCGGTCGAGGTCCCGGCTGACATCCAGCAGGGCCCAATTTTCCGCGCGAACCCAAGCCTCTACTCGACCGACCGGCCGAACGTCGTCGAGCTATACGACCTCGAGGCCGACCCGCTGGAACAGCACAACCTGGCGGGAACCCCGAGCGTGAAGGCCGTCGAGGAAGAGCTCAGCGCCGAGCTGTGGCGCTGGATGCGCGAGACCGACGATCCTTTGCTGAACGGCCCGGTCGCGTCTCCCCGATACCGTCAGGCCATGCAGCCCTAAGCCGCTCCATTCGGGCACAGATGGTCGCGTCCCAAGCGCGCCGAATACGGCCATTTGGGCACAAATGGCTGGCGTTAGGCCTTCAGGTACCAGTTTCGGGTGGCGTTGCCCGCACGCTGGGACGGCACATCGTTGGCCGGCGCAGCGCCGCCGCACCACGCCACGCAGTTTGCGATCACGCGCTGGATCTCCGGCTGGTGATACACGGGGAAGACCTGGTCTCCTGGGCTGAAGTAAACGACGCGTCCGGCCCCGCGCTGGTAGCAGCAACCGCTGCGAAACACCTCGCCGCCCTCAAACGAGCTGATGAAGACGAGCTCGTCCGGGGGTGGGATGTCAAAGAACTCGCCGTACATCTCCTGGTGGGGGATGACGATCGGCTGCGGCACGCCGGCGGCGATCGGATGGCCAGGGTTGACCGTCCAGATCACCTCCCGCTCGCCCCCTTCGTCGGATCGCCATCTCAGGGTGCAGCTCGTCCCCATCAGGCGCCTGAAGATCTTGGAGTAATGACCTGAATGCAGAACCACCAGCCCCATCCCATTCAGGACGCGGCTGTGCACGCGGTCCACCACCTCGTCGGCGACCTTGTCGTGCGCGGCGTGTCCCCACCACGTCAGGACGTCCGTTTCTTCGAGCGCCTCGGCGGTAAGGCCGTGCTCTGGTTCCTCGAGCGTCGCGAAGCGGACGCTCACGCTTCCCCCCAGCTCGCGCCGTAGGCCATCGGCGATCGCGCCGTGCATGCCCTTCGGATAGATCCGCCTCACGGTTTCGTCGCGCTGATCGTGAACGTTCTCGTTCCAGATCGTCACGCGCAGTTGACCGCTCAACCCCACGAACTCAGAGGCTGACGCCGTGAGTTCGCGGGGACCCCTTACTGGACGCCATCAGATCGCCAGCGCTTCCCCGGATCGAGAGATGGCCACGACCTCGCGCTGCGTGGCGGATTCAACGGCGGCCGCCATCAGCGCGATGCTGCCCAGGTTGTTGCGGCCCGACGAATCGGGCTCGCGGTGGGTTTGGACTGCGTCCGCAAACTCCGCCAGCGTTGCCCAGCCGCCTGTCCAGCGCATCATGGGCAGCGTCACGCTGCGCGCCTTGCCCTGCCGCGGCCGAACCACGACTTTATCCTGCAGTACGCCTTCATCTTCGCGACCCGTCCAGAAGACCTCGCCGTTCTCGAACTCCAACCTCCACTCGCCGGCCCACGGGGTGATAGGCCCGGCGCTGACCCAGCTCCCGCGATAGCTGACCACCACGCCACCCTCGAAGACGATCGATGCCACCGCGACCGACGGACCGCCGAAGGCGGCCCATTCCGGGTTCCAGGCCTCGCAGTAGATGCGCTGCGGCTCACGGTTGAGAATCAGTCGCAGCAGGTCGAAATGATGGATCGACATGTCGACGAGCAAGGGCTGTTCTTCGATCTGGTGCCGGCCTTGACCTGGCGAGTAGCGGCGAAAGTCGATTGACACCTCGTACAGGCTGCCGAGCGCCGATTCGTTCACCAGCGAGGCAAGCGCGCGTGGGGCCGGAAAGAACCGATAGTTCTGGCTGACCATGAGCACGAGGCCCTTGTCTGCGGCCATGTCGACCAGCCGCCGAGCCGCGTCGACGCTCGGCGCAAACGGTTTCTCGACCAGCACGTGAAGGCCTGCATCGAGCGCGGCCTCAATTACAGGCACGTGACCCGGAAGGGCCGTCGTGATGAGCACTGCCTCGGGTTGCGTCGCCGCGATCGCTTCTTTCAGTGATTCGAAGCAACGGTCCGCCGGCACGTTGCCCTCTTCCCGCAGCAGGTCGAGCGCACGTGGGTCGGAGTCGACGTACGCGACGAGCTCGACTTCCTTGAGGTCGGGGACCACCCGCCGAGCCCAGTTACGACCATGCGGACCCAGCCCTACCTGAAGGACGCGAAGGGGATTCACGGCACCAAATGATGCCGGAGCGCTGTCTGGTTTCATCCGTCTTACTCGAGAATCAGCACTGCAAGTTGATCCTCAAGCGCCTCCACTCGAGGCACGTGCGATGAGGTGCACCGGAAGCAGCAGCGCCTGAGGCTCGACTGAGCCGCTCGCGATCATGGTGAGCAGAAGGCGCATCGCCTCCGCACCCGTCTCGAAAAACGGTACGTGGATTGTCGTCAGCGGAGGCACTGTGTAAGGGGCCATGTCGATATCGTCGCAGCCGACAACCGCACAGTCATCCGGAACCCGTTTGCCGAGACTATGCAGGGCGCTCAGCACCCCGATCGCCATGTAGTCGTTCTGGGCGAAGATCGCCGTGATCTCCGGCCGGCGTTCAATCAAACGCACCGTCGCAGCCTGAGCTGCTCCAATCTCCCATTGACCGTCCTCTGCGAGCTCGGCATCAAAGGGCAAGCCGGCCTCTTCGAGAGCGCGACGGTAGCCGCGCAAACGGCTCTGCGTCACGCGCCGTTTGCGGCTGCCGGTGATCGTCGCGATCACGCGATGACCCCTGGAAATCAGGTGCCGGGTGGCGAGCAGGCCGGTCAGCTCGTGGTCAGAACCAGCCGTTGAGACTCCTCCGCCAGGCACGCGGTAGAGGCTGACAGCGGGTACGGTTCGCTCGAGCACACGGGCCGCCGCACGGTCCTCCTCGATCTGCGGAGCGGCGAGGAGAATGCCATCGACTCGCCTCTCCATCAGCGCCGGCAGCGCGTACTCGCCGCTCGACCCCTCCGGCTCGATGCTCGTGATGATGACGGCGTACCCCTGCCTCCGAGCCTCCCGTTCGGCGCCGACGATGAACCGGCTCAGGTTGTGGTCGCTGAAATCGCTGGCGATCAGGCCGACCGCATGCGTGCTCTGCATGACAAGGCTGCGGGCCTGCAGGTTGGGCACGTACCCAAGATCGCTGGCCACCCGTAGGATCCGTGCCCTGGTCGCCGCCGACACAGAACCCTTGCCGTTCAGGACCTTGCTCGTGGTCTGAAAGCTGACTCCGGAGCGGGCGGCGACGTCCTTGACGGAAACGTGTTTGGTCGGCCTGCCTAGCCTCACCCTGGGGGATATTATGAGGGTTAAGCGAACGTTCGCCTAGTTGCCTGGCAGGAGGCATAGTGGAACCCAGACCCGACTATCCGAGGCCGAACCTCCGACGATCGCGATGGGTCAATCTCAACGGCGAATGGGAATTCGGCACCGGGGAGAAGGCAAGTTTTGATCGCCGAATCATCGTCCCGTTCTGTCCTGAATCCGAGCTCTCCGGGATCGCCGAGCTGCCCGGCGACGTGGTCTGGTACAGGCGGCGGTTTGATGCGCCGGCAGGTGACCGCCTCGTGCTGCATTTCGGGGCGGTCGACTACCGCGCCACAGTGTGGGTCAACGACGTCGAGGTCGCCCGTCATGAAGGCGGCCATACCCCATTCAGCGCCGACCTGACCAGCGTCTCACGCGCGCGCAACAACACACTCGTTGTGCGCGCCGAGGACCCGCTCTCGGACAAGACCATCCCACGCGGCAAGCAGTACTGGAAGGAGAATCCGGAAGGCATCTTCTATACGCCGACGACGGGTATCTGGCAGACGGTATGGCTCGAGCCGCTGCCCGCGCGGCACATCGAGGGTCTTCGACTCAGGCCGGACCTCGCGGCCGGCGCCGTCGATTTCGAGCTGGCTGGAGAGGGTCGAGCAGAGGTGGTCGCGAGGCTGGACCACCAGATCGTCGGCAGATGGTCTGGGCCGGCCGGCCACGGGCGAATCAAGCTCGAGCAGGTGGTGCCATGGCATCCGGATTCGCCTCGGCTCTACGAGCTGGAAGCCAGGCTTCTCGATCAAGACGGCAGGGTCACCGATCACGTCGACGGCTATTTCGGGCTCCGCACCATCGAAACCAGAGATGGCCGGTTCTGGCTGAACGGCGAGCGGTTCGTCCAGCGACTGGTTCTCGACCAGGGTTATTTCCCGGGCGGTCTCCTGACCTCGCCGAGCGATGACATGCTTCGGCGCGACATCGAGCTGGCGCAAGCGCTCGGCTTCAACGGCGCTAGGAAGCATCAGAAAGTCGAGGATCCGCGCTGGCTGTACTGGGCCGACAAGCTTGGCTTCCTGGTCTGGTCGGAGATGCCCAGCTTCCACCAGCATTCGCCGGAGGCCGAACGCCGCCTCGCTGCCGAATGGACCGAGGTGGTGCGACGTGATCGCGACCATCCGTCGGTCGTGACCTGGGTCGTCGCCAACGAAAGCTTCGGCCTGGGCGAGGTCGACCCCTCGGTGCGGTCGAGCTTTCTCGTCCGCCTGTACACGCTCACGCGCGACCTCGACGGGACGCGACCTGTCGTCTCCAACGACGGCTGGGAGCATGCGCTCACGGACCTGTGCACGATCCACGACTACTCACCACCGGATGTCGTCGCTCGGCGCTACCGCACCGTCGATTTGGCCCTGGAGCAGGCTGCCGATCGCCCTCCCGCCTACGATCCGGGCTACGCCTACCGCGGCGAGCCGATGATGGTCACGGAGTTCGGGGGGCTGCGAATCTCCGGCCCTGCCGGCTGGGGCTGGCTGGAGGCCGCGGACGACGACGAGTTTCTGGAGCTCTATCGTGGCCTGATCGATGCCTTGATGGACCCAGGTCCGGTGGAGGGTTTCTGCTACACGCAGCTGACCGACGTCCAGCAGGAGCAAAACGGCCTTCTCACTTTTGATCGTGTGCCGAAGCTCGACCCCGGCCTGCTCCGCCCGATCACGCAAACCCCGAAACGACCCTGGTCGGATGCGCGGCCTTGAAAACGCCCGCGGCCGATGCTAGAGTCGGGACGCGACTGTTCGGCTGTGGTGGAGGATCGGAATGGCATCAGTCACGTTCGACCACGTCGT
>DMCH01000030.1:3752-15139 GCA_003446775.1 Chloroflexota bacterium | reverse complement strand
GCCGCCTACCAAACGCTCTACGAGACGCTGTCGACCGTCAGCCGGCTGATGGCCCCGTTCGTCCCTTTCATGTCGGAGGCGATGTATCGCAACCTGTCGGAGGGAAGCTCGGTGCACCTGAGCGAGTTCCCCGAGACGATGCCATGGCACGACCCGGAGGTCGAGGCCAACATGGCGCTCGCGAGGCAGGCGGTGGAAGCGGGACTGGCAGCCCGGGATGCGGTGCGAATCAGGGTTCGCCAGGCGCTGGCTTCGGTATCGTTGCCGGGCGAGCCTCTGCCGGAGGATATAGCGTCAATCGTGCGCGATGAGTTGAACGTCAAGAAGGTCGTGTTCGGCGCGGCCGAGGTGAAGCTCGACACCGAGATCACCGAAGAGTTGCGCATGGAGGGGCTCGCGCGCGAGGTCGTGCGCCTCATCCAGGACCGGCGCAAGAAGATGGGCCTGAACGTAGAAGATCGCATCCACGCCTGCTTTGAGGCGAGTGGCCTGCTCGAGCGGGCCATCAAACAGCACGCCGACTACATCAAGACCGAGACCTTGTCCGTCACCATCGAGCATGGCAAGGATGACTGCCAGGGTGAGCAGCTGTTGCTGGAAGGAGAACAGATCTGGATCGGACTGAAGCGAAGCTGACCGAGACTCGCAACCACACTGGGCGCGTGCTCTTTTTCACCGTGGCGCTGGTGGTGTTCGTCCTCGACCGGCTGACCAAGAACATCGTCACGTCGAGCGTGCCGTACGGCACGGAGGTCTCCGTGATCGACCACGTGGTCGGCATCACCAACATTCGCAACGCGGGCGCAGCCTTCGGCTTTGCTCCGGTCGGCCCCTGGTTCTTCCTGATCGCCGCGCTGGCGGTGTCGATTGGTCTCGCGGTCTACGTTCTTCGCCAGCCTGGCGACCTCAGCGGCGACGCGGTGTTCGGGCTCATCGTCGGGGGCGCGCTCGGCAATGCATTCGATCGCATCATCAACGGTGGAGGCGTCACCGACTTCATCAACTTCCATTTCTGGCCGGTCTTCAATGTCGCCGACTCAGCCGTCAGCGTCGGTGTGCTCCTGCTGATCGTCGGGTACCTGACACGCAAGCCCACCGCCGCCTGATCGCCGAGGTCGCCGCGCCCCGGCTGGACCGTTTCATCGCGGAGCGTGAACGCGAGCTCAGCCGTGCGGCCGCCGCGCGCCTCATCAAGAGCCACATGGTCCGTGTCAACGGGGAGACCGCCGACCCGTCTGATCGTGTCGCGCTAGGGGACGTGGTCGAGTACGAGATCCCACAGGCCTACGTCTCGGTTGCGGCCGCGGAGTCGATCCCGCTCGAGGTCGTCTACGAGGATGAGGACTTCGTGGTCATTAACAAGGCGCCGGGGATGGTTGTGCATCCGGCGCCCGGTCATTACTCCGGCACACTCGTCCACGCGCTGCTGGGGCGCGGCGGGAGCTGGTCGGCGGCCGGAGGCGAGGCGCGGCCGGGAATCGTGCACCGCATCGACAAGGGCACGTCCGGGTTGATCGTCGTGGCGCGGAACGATCCCAGCCATCGCGCCCTGTCTTCGCAGCTCAGCGACCGCACATTGAGCCGCTCGTACCTCGCCATCGCGCGCGGGCGATTCAAAGCCGATGCCGGTGAGCTGGAAGGCGCCATCGGTCGTCACCCGAAGGATCGCAAGCGCATGGCGGTCGTGGCCGGCGGCCGGTTCGCACGCACGCGATACCAGGTCGTCGAAAGACGCAGCACGCATACACTCGTGCGCTGTGACCTCGATACCGGGCGCACTCATCAGATCCGCGTTCACCTCGCGGCGCTCGGCCACCCGCTGGCCGGCGATGCCGAATACGGGGCGCGCGGGCCGGGCGAGCCGGCGCGGCCCATGCTGCACGCCTGGCGATTGCGCCTACGACATCCACGCACCAACTTGGAGATGACCTTCGAGGTCGCGCCGCCGGCCGATTTCGTTGATTTCTGGTCATCGGTACCTGCCCTCCCCACCACGTGGGGAGGTCGGCCCGCTCGCGAAGCGGGCCGGCCGGGTGGGGAAGAGCAACCTTGAACAAAGGGACTAAGCACGGGTTGTTGATCGTCATCTCCGGCCCCTCAGGCGTCGGCAAAGACACGGTCATCAAGCGGCTGCTCGAACTCGATCCGACCCTCCGCTACTCGGTGTCGTACACCACGCGTCCGCCGAGACCAGGCGAGGTCGAAGGCGTTGCCTACCGATTCGTGGACAGAGACGAGTTCGAGCGGCTCATCCACGATGGCGCCTTGCTCGAGTACGCAACCTACGACGGCCACCTCTACGGCACGCCTATCGCTCCGCTGGACGAGGCGCGCGCGCCGGGCTACGACATCGTCCTCAAGATCGACGTCCAGGGCGCGGAGCAGGTGCGCAAGCGCGCGCCGGACGCGCTGCGCATCTTCCTCGCGCCGCCGAACATGGACGAGCTCTTAAGGCGCCGCACCGAGCGTCACAGCGAGAGCCCCCTGGACCAGACGGCGCGGCAGCGCATCGCCAAAGATGAGATGGCGCTCGCGCCGCACTTCGATCATGTGGTGGTCAACGACGACCTGGAGCGCGCGGTGCAGGAAGTGCTGGCGATCATTCGACTTGCGCGCGAGCGCCACACTTAATCCATGCCGCTCGACCCCGCACCCGTTCCCAATGAGTTGAAAGGCCTGCGCCTCGCACTCCTGGTCGCAGGCGGCATCGCCGCATACAAGATCGTCGACCTCGCCTCGGCGCTCACCCAGGCGGGGGCCCAGGTCAGGGTGGCGATGACGGCTTCGGCGACCCGGTTCGTGGGCGCGCCATCCTTCCAGGGGGTCACCGGGAACCCGGTGTTGACGGGGCTCTGGTCGGCTGATGGCTCGCCGGAACCGCACGTGGCGCTCGGCGACTGGGCCCAGCTGATCCTCCTCGCACCAGCGACCGCCAACATCATCGGTCGCGTCGCGGGCGGCCGCTCCGACGACATCGTCACCGCGACATTGCTCGCGTCGCGATGCCCGATCGTGGTCGCGCCCGCGATGAACGACGCGATGTGGTCGAAGCGTGCCGTGCAAGAGAACATCGCCGCTCTTCGCCGCCGGGGCGTGGTCGTCGTTGAACCCGAATCCGGTCACCTCGCGAGCGGTCACGTAGGCGCTGGCCGGCTGGCGAATGCTTCGGCGTTGATGAAAGCGATGGCGGACGCGGTTCGCTCGACCTACGACCTGGCCGGGCGGCGGGTGGTTGTGACCGCGGGCGGCACGCGTGAGCCGCTCGACCCTGTTCGGTATATCAGCAACTACTCGAGCGGGAAGATGGGCTTCGCCATCGCCGCCGCGGCTGCAGACCGCGGCGCACGCGTGGCGCTGGTGACGACCGCCGCCCATCCGGCCCATCAGGGCATCGACGTACGGCCGGTCGAGACGGCGGACGAGATGCTGGCGGAGCTCAAGCGGGACCTGGCGGGCGCCGACCTCCTGGTCATGGCCGCGGCGGTCGCCGACTTCCGGCCCGCGCGCATCGCCGACGACAAGATCCGGCGCGAAGACACATCAAAGCTGACGCTGGAGCTCGAGCAGGTCCCCGACCTGGTGGCCGCGCTCGGCAAGGAGAAAGAAGGACAGAGGGTGTTCAGGGTCGGTTTCGCCGCGGAGGGATCGGATCTGGCCGCCAAGGGCCTCGAGAAGATGAAGAAGAAAGGGCTCCAGGCCATCGTCGCCAACGACATCTCGCGCAAGGACATCGGTTTCGGCAGCGATCACAACGAGGGCGTGATGCTGTTCGCG
Organism: Chloroflexota bacterium; assembly: GCA_003446775.1. Lineage (GTDB taxonomy): Bacteria > Chloroflexota > Dormibacteria > Dormibacterales > Dormibacteraceae > UBA10449. The sequence goes on along the minus strand of DMCH01000030.1, from coordinate 11,365 downwards.
GACGGGACTCGCGAAGAGCTGCCACGGATGACCAAGCGCGAGATGGCCGATCGTATCCTGGATCTCGTCAAACCGCGTTTGAAGTAACGACTTGCTCTACGCCGAAGTAGCGGTCGAGGCGGCCCGCGCCCTGGATCGCGAGACCTATTCCTACTCGGTCCCGGAAGGCGTCGACGTCGTGCCGGGACATCGCGTCACGGTTCCCTTTGGGCGCCGAACGACCTTCGGCTACGTCGTTTCGTTGAGCACTGATGAACCAGAGCCCCCCTCCGGAGGAGTCCGATTGGAAATCAGGCCGATCGCGGGTGCTGGCGCCGAGCCGCTGCTGCTGCCGCACCAGGTCGCTTTGGCACGCATGGTCGCCGACCACTACTGGGTGCCGCTGATCGAATGCCTCCGCGCGATGCTCCCGCCGCGGGTGAGGTCCAAGGGCTCGACCGGCGAGGGCGCGTCCACACGTCAGCGGCGACACAGCCGACTGCTCGAATTCGCGGCCGCGGTCGATGCGGAGCCAAACAAGCCCGTCCTTACTAGCGAGCAGCAGGCCGCGCTGGAGGTCATCTCCGCCAACCAGCTCACGTTGTTGCATGGAGTAATCGCGAGCGGCAAGACCGAGGTCTACCTGAGCGCGGCGGAAGAGGCGCTGGCGCGGCAGCTTCGCGTGCTGCTGCTGGTCCCGGAGATCTCACTGACGCCCCAGCTCGTCGAGCGCGTGCGGGATCGCCTACGGGCCCCGATCGCGATCCTGCACAGCCAGCTCACCGAGCTCGAGCGTGCGCAGCAATGGTGGCGGGTGCGCCGAGGCCAGGCCGACGTGGTCCTCGGGAGCCGGTCCGCGGTGTTCGCGCCCATCCCACGTCTGGGCCTGATCTGTCTGGACGAAGAGGGATCGGCGGCTTACAAGCAAGACCGCACGCCCCGATACGAAACGGGCTGGGTCGCGCGCCGCCTGGCATCCGTCAGCGGGGCGCGGTTGGTTGCAGGCTCGGCGACGCCGAGCGTCGTCGCGTACCACGACGCGCAGCGCGGCGATCTGGCGCTGGCCAAGCTGACGCACAGGGTCCGCGGCCACGACGCTGAGGTGGCGCTGGTCGACATGCGCGACGAGTTCGCCACCGGCAACCGGCAGCCGCTGTCGAAGCGTCTGCTGGAGGTGGTCGAACGCACCCTCCAGAACGAGGAGCAGGTGATCCTTTATTTGAATCGTCGCGGGATGTCGACCTACGTGATGTGTCGCGACTGCGGAAAGCCGGTGCAGTGCCTGGGCTGCTCGGTTTCGCTGGTGCAGCATGCCGAAATTGACGGGCTCGTGTGCCACTACTGCGGCTACTCGCGGGCGATGCCCTCAACGTGCGACCACTGCGGCAGCCGCAACATCCGGGCTTTAGGGATGGGCACGCAGCGTCTCGAGAGTATGGTCAAACGGATCTGGCCGAGTGCTCGCGTCCTCCGCCTCGACAGCGACGTCGCCCGCGGGCCGGATGCGTACTTCCAGATCTGGGAGGCGTTCTCCGAGCGCCGAGCGGACATCCTGGTCGGCACGCAGCTGGTCGCGCGCGGCCTCGACCTGCCCGCCGTGACTTGCGTGGGCGTGGTCGACGCCGACCTGCCGCTCCATTTCCCTGACTACCGCTCGGCCGAGAACACGTTCTCGCTGGTGGTCCAGGTCGCGGGTCGCGCGGGCCGCGACGGCCGGCCGTCTTCCGTGATCGTGCAAACGAGCAATCCAGAGCACTACAGCCTTCGCTGTGCGGCCGTGGGTGATTACGAGGGTTTCTATGCGGCCGAGCTGCCGTCGCGCAAAGCGTTCACGTTCCCGCCCTTTGCCGACCTGGCCGTCCTGACGCGCTCGGATATCGACGATGGTCGCGCCGCCGCGTCGGCCCGCGAGGCTGCGGAGTCGATCGCGGCGGGTCTGCTGAAAGACGGCGTGGAAGGGATCCGGGTCATGGGACCCTCACCTGCGTTCATCCATCGGTTGCGGGGCGAGTACAGGTGGCAGGTGACGCTGAAGGGTCTTGGGCTCGAGCGGGCGCGGCATCTGGCCCCACGCGGCCGTGGCTGGAGCTTCGACGTCGACCCCGTGACCTGAGAGGGGATTGGGGTCGACGGTAGGCGGGTAAAATCGATCTCGTGGCCATCCGACCGATCCTGACGTTCGAGCATCCTGTCCTTCGCGAGAAGGCGAAGAAGGTGTCGCGCGTCGACACGTCCATCCAGCGCCTCATCGACGATCTCACCGAAACCATGCTCGATGCCCCCGGCGCAGGTCTCGCCGCCAACCAGATCGGCGTGCCCCTGCGCGTGTGCGTGGTCAAGGGTGACGACAACCAGATCTGGGGCCTTGTCAACCCGGAGATCGTCAAGCATGCCGGCGAGCAGATCGGCCCCGAAGGTTGCCTGAGCTACCCCGGATGGGTCGGCGAGGTGAAGCGCTTCGAGACCGTCGTGGTCAAGGCACGCAATCGCCACGGCAAAGAGGTGCGCATCAAGTCGACCGGGTTCACTTCGCGCGCCTTTCAGCACGAGCTCGACCACCTCGACGGAGTCCTGTTCATCGACCAGCTCACGAGCCTCGACACGCTGCGACGGGTCGAGGATCTCGAGCTCGAGGACCAGGAAGAAGCCGTGGCGGCGGCTTCGGGCTAAGGCCACCACCTTCCTGAGGATCGTTTTCGCGGGCACGGCCGGCTTCGCCGTGCCTTCGCTGCGGGCGCTGCACGCGGCCGGCCACGAGATCGTGCTGGTCATCACCCAGCCGGACCGGCCCGGCAATCGGAGAAAGGTCACGCCGTCGCCGGTCAAGGTCGCCGCCCAAGAGTTGGGGCTGCCGGTGCTGCAGCCGGAGAAGATCCGCGACCCGGCGGTGGTCGCTCGTCTCCGCGAATTGAAGCCCGACCTGATGGTCGTAGTCGCGTATGGGCAGATCATCCCCGCCGACGTGCTGGCGATTCCTGCGCGAGGAGTTGTGAATGTCCACGCTTCGCTGTTGCCGCGACACCGTGGGGCCGCGCCGATCGCCCATGCGATCCTTGCGGGCGATCGCGAGACAGGCGTCACCATCATGAAGATGGATGAGCAGCTCGACCATGGGCCGATCCTGTCCACGCGGCGCACCGAAATCGGCGTGCAGGAGGATGCGCCAGGACTGACCGCGCGGCTGTCTCGCTTGGGTGCCGAGCTGCTGGTCGACACGCTGGCACGGCTCGACGCCATCGAGCCGACAGAGCAGGACCACGCACGGGCCACCGTCGCTCCGCGACTGCGCCGCGAGAACGGCGAGCTCGATTGGGAGATGGATGCTCAAGAGATGGACAGGCGGGTGCGAGCCCTACAGCCTTGGCCTGGCGCGACGCTGCCGACTGCGCGTGGACGGGTCAAGGTACTCAGCGGCCACGTGGAAGGCGATCGGTACGTCCCGGATGTCGTCCAGGCGCCGGGCAAGAAGCCGGCGCCGGCGAAGCAGGTGCTAGGGCGGCGCGATGCCTGAGCAAGATAAGAAGGACGAGCGCGAGCGAGACATCGCGGTCAACCGCCGTGCTTACCACGACTACTTCATCGACGAGAAGCTCGAGGCGGGGATCATGCTCACGGGCACCGAGGTGAAGTCCGTGCGCAACGGGCGCGCGAACCTTCGGGACGGGTTCGTGCGGATCGATGGCAACGAGGCGTGGCTGGAAAACGTGCACATCTCGCCCTACGCGCAGGCGAACCTCATGAACCACGAGCCGCTGCGTCCTCGCAAGCTCCTGCTCCATCGCAAGGAGATCTCGAGTCTGATCGGAAAGGTGAGGCAGAAGGGGTACACGCTCATCCCACTGCGCATGTACTTCTCGCGGAACCACGCGAAGGTCGAGGTCGGCCTGGCGCGCGGCAAGAAGCAGTACGACAAACGGGAGGCGATCGCCGAGCGCGACGCCAAGCGCGAGATCGCTCGCGCGATGCGCCGCCACTAATTACGGCAACTCGCCTCCCGACAGTGCAGGGAGTTGACTCGCCTCCCCGCCACGCGGGGAGGTCGGTCTGCTCGCGCAGCGAGCAGACCGGGTGGGGAAGGACAGCTGGCCACGACGACGGGAGAGGTATTACGGGGATCGACCCAAAGACAGCTTGAACCCCCCACGCCTTCAGGCATGGCCTTACCCCGTTGCTCTGGATATGGTTCCCGGGTGTCCCAGAAGGTTGTCGATCGCGTAGCCGCACGCGTTGTGCTGCTGGATCCACAGGACCGGATCCTTCTACAACTGATACGGCTGGATGAGCGCGAGGCGCGCACGGTTTGGATCACCCCGGGCGGCGCGCTCGCTCCCGGGGAAACTCACAGACAAGCCGCCCTGCGTGAGCTTCGCGAAGAGGTTGGTCAGGTCACGGCGGTCTTGGGTCCATGGGTCTGGGTGCGCGAACACCAGTTCGAGTTTCGTGGAACGACATACAGACAGCGCGAGCGCTTCTTCCTCGCGAGGACGGAGTCGTCTGCAATCGACACTAGTCGACTGGAACCGATAGAGGTCGACATCGTCCTGGGTCACCGATGGTGGAGACTCAACGAGATCGAGGGCGCACGAGAAACAGTTTTCGCGCCGAGGCTCATTTCTCAGTTTCTCGCTCCGTTGATCGAACGGCGCATACCTGAGCGACCGATCGACGTGGGCATCTGATTACTCCAGTCGCCCTAATGCTTAGGTCCCGAACCGCCACGAGAACATGAGGGGCTGGCTTTCGACCTCGCCACCGGCTTTGCGGTAGGTGGCGCCGGCCGCGGCGTTGTCGTCATCGGTGAGGACCCACATTCCATAGCATCCCTGTTCGCGAGCCAGGTCACGAAGCGCCTGCACCAATGCGGTGCCGATGCCTTGTCGCCGGTGACCTTCGTCCACGGCGAGCTCGTACAAGAACATCTCCGCGCCCTTGTCCGGGTGGGTTACTTCAACGCCTGACACGAAGCCGGCGGGGACGTCGTTCGAGTAGGCGATCAGCAGGTGGTGATTCGAGTCGGCCAGGAATCGATTCACCGCGGCTGGCCGCGGTGGGTAGTCAAAGAGATGCCTCGCTGCGATCACCCGCCCGTGATCATCCGGCCCCATGCGCTCGATGTTCATGCGAGGTCCCTGTTTCAGGCAGCGAGGTTGATCCCGATCGCCCGCAGGCGCTTGTTGAGCGAGTCGAAGGCGAACTGCAGGATCTCGCTCTCGGTGTGCCCGTAGTCGGTGATGTAACGCGGGTCGGGCGGATCGAGCGTATTCGAGATCAGAGGCAGGCATTCCACCAGGGTCTTCTGGATGATCGGCGCGAAGCGAGCTGCATCCTCGCGCACTGCATCTCGCAGCACCTTGATGCCGAAGCTCACGTGGCGAGACTCATCGCGCGCGATGGCGATGAAACCGCGATAGAAGCCGCGGTCCGTGGTGCCCATCTCGCGCATCGATTCGAGCTCGAAGCGCTGGGCCGTGAGGGCCAGCGTCGCCTCGATCACGATGTGATACAGCGTGACGCCCTCGATGAATGCCTCGATGTCCTTCGGGTTGCTTGCGAGCCGCTGGGCGGTCGAGGGCAGGCGGTCGTAGAACAGCTCGTTGTAGCCCTCACTGGTGTCAGGTCGGATCTCGGCCAGCAGGTCTCCAAGGTTCTTGGTCTGCGTGCCCACCACCTCATGCCACCAGCGATCGAAGAAGGCCGTGTGGCGAGCCTCATCGGCCATCTGGGTCGAGAGAAAGATCTCGATCTCGGGTGACGGGGCCGCCCAGACAAATGGCGCGAGCGTGGACGTGACGCGTTCCTCGCCGTTGAAGAAGAGGCGGTGAGACCAAAGCGTCGATTTCCGATCCATGTCAGTTGCCTGGAGCCAGTCCTGACGGTCGAGCGTGAAGTCGAGGTCGCCCACTGCCCATTGCTGCGACTCCCAGCGGCGGTACAGGTCCATGTAGCTGGGCATGTTCTCGATGCCGCGATCGATGAACGAGAGCACGTCGTCGATCCGGATGTCCCCGAGCTCCGTGAGGTTCGCCCGGGCGATGCGTTCCAGATCCGGGTCGAGGTGTTCCCGTTCAGTCTCAACCGCCATGGCGCGCCTCCATTAGACCAGAAGGTTCAAGAGCGGACGTAATTCCGCCTCCCCGGCCGGCGCCTGCGCTTAGCTCTGGGCCCCGGCGGGTAGAATCAGGGGTGCAACCGAGTTCAGCTTCGTGGGGGCGTCCGGTCTCGACGGGGTAGTTGGGCTTCGGGATTGCGAGCCGAGAGCCGCGAGCGATACAGCGCAAGCGTTCACAAACGCCAACAAGACCAACACTCTCGCCCTCGCTGCGTAAGCAGTAGAGACGTGAGTCCCGGGACTTAGATCCCGGGTGCTGCCCCCGGTCAATCCGGCGGACCGGGGAGCGGTATCAAAAAAGACCGGATTGCTGCTTTAGGGGAGCTTCGGCCCTGAGGCGGGACACCCACCGCAGCTGGCAAAAGCGGATCCCGTCGGGAGGAGCCGCCTAGCGAGACCAAAATCCTGGACACGCTCGTAGAGATCTCGGGGGACACTGCTTCGGACGCGAGTTCAACTCTCGCCGCCTCCACCAAGCCGAACTCGGTGCTGATCCCAAGGCGCATATCCTTCCCTCATGCACTTCGTGCTCGTGCACGGTGCCTACCACGGCGCCTGGTGCTGGGACCAGCTTCGCGCAGAGCTCGAGCGCGGCGATCACGCCAGCACGGCCGTCGACCTGCCATGCGACGACCCCGACGCGGGCGCCGAGCGATATGTGGACGAAGTGCTCCACGCGATTCCCAAACGTTCGGACGCTGTGGTCATGGTCGGGCACTCGCTGGCCGGCCTGACCATCCCGATCGCGGCCTCCAGGGTCCGCACCGCGATGACGATCTACCTGTGCGCGATCCTGCCCGTCCCAGGGCTCAGCTTCGACGCCCAGCACGCCGACATCGGCACCGGCTTCCAGCCGTCAGAGCCCGCCATCGGACACGATGATGGGAGCGCGTCGTGGCCAGAGCGAGGAGCGATCGAGATGTTCTACCAGGACTGCGTTCCGCAGGTCGCGCAAGCGGCCGCGAGGCAGCTGCGACCCCAGTACTGGAAGATCACGCAGGAGGTCACGCCGCTGCGCCAGTGGCCGACAGTGCCGGCCGCCTACATCGTCTGCACGGACGATCGCATGGTGTCGCCGAACTACGGCCGTCGCGCGGCTCGCCGGCAACTAGGGATCGAGCCGATCGAGCTTCCGGGCGGGCACTCGCCGTTCCTGTCTCGACCTCGCGTGCTGGCGCAAGCCCTGGTCCGCGCCGCTTCGCATTAAGTCGTGGCGACCGTGGGGCAAACCCGGTAACCTTCGGCCGGTGCCGAACTTGAACCACATCTGGCAGCGCTTCCTGCTCGCGAGCTCACTCCTCATCGGACTCGCGATCGGTGTGGCCGCGACCATCTTCGGCTACAGCAATCTGACCACTGTCGACGTGAACTGGTCGGTGATCCACATCGATGGGGTGCCCCTATGGACGGTGGCTGTGGTGCCGGTCGCCCTCACCCTGATCGCGGGCACGCTCTATCACTGGATGGACAGCCTCCACCACTTCACCGAGCACATGCGTCACCGTCACCGCGTGCACGAGCTCGA
>DMCH01000030.1:2341-3440 GCA_003446775.1 Chloroflexota bacterium | reverse complement strand
GAGGTTGCGGCGCAGCTGGAACCAGAGTCCACGCCGCGCCGGGAAGGCGAACGAACCAAGCGAGTCAAGCTGGCCGCCGCCCCCGAACCGGCCACAGTACAGGCCAACGGGGAAGAGGCCGCGCAGCCGGCCGAGAGCGCCGAATCCGAGCCGGCCGCCCCAGCCGCGGGAACCTGATGCCGCAGAGCCGACGCGCGGGCCGCCTCGTCGTTCCACAGCACGCCGCGCCCGCGGACAAGATGCTGCTCGAGCGCAGTGCGATCGAGGAGCTCAGCCACCACGCCGATCCATGGCGAGTCCTGCGCATCCTCTCCGAATTCGTCGAGGGCTTCGACGCCCTCAACGACGTCGGTCCCGCGGTGACGGTGTTCGGTTCGGCCCGCACGAAGCCAAGCGACCCGTATTACACGTACGGCAGTCAGCTCGGCGCGGCTCTCGCTCGCCGCGGGTTTGCGGTCATCACCGGCGGCGGGCCGGGGATGATGGAAGCGGTCAACAGAGGTTGCCAGGAGGCTGGCGGACTTTCCGTGGGCTGCAACATCGAATTGCCCCACGAACAGGAGCTCAACGCTTACGTCGACCTCGGCGTCGAGTTCCGCTACTTCTTCGTGCGCAAGAATATGTTCGTGAAATATGCGCGCGGCTTCGTGATCTTTCCGGGCGGGCTCGGGACTCTGGACGAGCTGTTCGAATCGCTCACCCTGGCGCAGACCGGCAAGATCGAGCACTTCCCGATCGTCCTCTTCGGGACGGAGTACTGGAACGGGCTGTTGGATTGGATGCGGAAGGTCGTTCTCGGTCGGGGCGCAATGTCGCCCGAGGACTTCGACCTGGTCAGCCTGACCGACGACCCAGAGCAGGCAGCCGAGATGGCGACCAGGCCGCTCCCGGTTCAGGTGGAAGAGCCGCGGGTAGAGGCGGGCGACCGCAAGGCAGAAGCGCGATAGCCGCCACCGCACCGGTCACGCCGTCCCTGGATTTCTTCTTTCTCAACGATGGCGGCCAGACCGCGGACGTGGTGGCGCAGCGCATCGCCACGTTCCTGAACGGGGCGACGAAATCGCTCGACATCGCGATCTACGACCTCCGGCTGGCGGCC
>DMCH01000030.1:0-2034 GCA_003446775.1 Chloroflexota bacterium | reverse complement strand
GTGCGCCTGATGTTCAACCAGGACCATCCGGCCGACCTACAGGTGCCGCCTCCGGCAGAGATCGACTGGGCCTTCGTCGACCAGCTGAAATCGTTCGGCGTCGAGACCAAGCCGATTCCCGGGGTCCCCGACCTCATGCATCACAAGTACGTGGTGCGGGACGCCGGCACACCGTCGGCAGCGGTGCTCACCGGATCGGCGAACTGGACCAACGATTCGTGGACTCGCGAAGAGAATGTGATCTTCACGATCGCTTCGCCGGACGTCGCCGCCACTTACACACAGAACTTCGAGGAGCTCTGGCAGAACCCGGTGGTCGCGGATTCGGGACGGATCTCCTCCACATGGGAGTCACTCGCAGACTCGACTCATGTGCAAATCTACTTCTGTCCGGGTCGCGGCTTGAAGCTTGTGCACGCCATGGCCAGGTCGATCGCCTCGGCGCAGCAAAGGATCCGCATCTGCTCGCCGGTCCTCACATCGGGCCCGGTCCTCGGCACGCTCGCCGAAGTGGTCGACCACGGAAAGGTCGATGTTGCCGGTGTGTACGATGCGACCCAGATGGACCAGGTCCAGCGCCAGTGGGGCGGTCAAGCGACAGCGTCCTGGAAGATAGCCGCCTTCCACGGCATCGTCGCAGCCGTGCGGTTCGGCTCGAAACGCTCGACTCCGTACGCGGTCGGATCAGTGCACGACTTCATGCACGCCAAGATCCTGGTCGCCGACGACTACGTCTACGCCGGCAGCTTCAACCTCTCGCACAGCGGGGAGCAGAACGCCGAGAACGTGGTGCAGATCGAGAGCCATGCGGTGGCAGAGCTCTGCACCGCCTACATCGACCACGTCGCGGCGAGGTACGGCGGCCGGCCGCTCGTAGGAAGCTAAACCCCTGCCGAGTCCTCGGGTCCTGTGGGCGGGTGGGGCCCTCGCGGCGCTGCTCATCGTCGGGCTTCTCTTGACGCTGCCGCGCCTGCAGCCGGCGACAGGAACGCTGCTGGTGCTCGCCTCCGGGCGTTCGGCCGGCTCGATCGCGCCCACGACCGTCAGCCTGCACGGCAGCGCCGGCTGGTCGGCCCTAGGCTCGGTGTCCGGAGCCGTCCCAGCGGCCCCCGAGCAGCGCGAGCTGCTGGCCCTGCCGGTGGCGGTCGGCGACTACAACGGCGTACGGCTTGGAACCGACGAGCAGCCGGCGGCCATCGCGGTCGTCGCCGGCCAGGTCGAGCCGCTCCTTCTCGGCCTTGACGCGGAGCATCTGATTTCCGGCGCCGTTTACGCCGGCAACGATCAGGTCAACCTGGGCCTGGGAGAGCTCGCGGGCAAGTTTGTGGCGATGTCGGCCTTCGACCTCAAGGACCAGGCCGGGAACCGGTTCGACAACGCGACCATCGCCGGCAAGGACGTCGTCATCGCGGCCTTCAACACCACGTGCCACCAGACCTGTCCGCTCTACACGGCGCTGTTCGCTCAGCTCCACAGGCGGAAGCTGCCGCCGTCGGTGCTGCTGGTCGAGGTGACGACCGATTCAGTAACAGACACACCGACCGCGCTGGCGAACTACGCGCGGAGCATCGGAGCCTCATGGACGTTCGCGACCGGTTCGGCCGAAGCGTTGACGGCCTTTTGGAAGCCGTTCGCCGTCGAGCTCGCGGCCGGCGACGTCCACGTCTCCACGCTGGCGCTCCTCGATCGCCATGGGTACATCCGACTTGTCTATCGAGGCGTGCCGGCGGTCGGCCACGACATCGCACCGGACCTGGTCACGACGCTCAGCGTCGAGGGCCTCCACGAGCTGGCGTCCGGCGGCGACGGCTGGGGGACGCCGCAGGTGCTGCAGTCGCTGCTCACCATCAGCGGCCCGGAGCTGCCGCCCGCGGCCGGCAGCGGCGCCGCGCCCGAGTTCTCACTCGCGAGCACCGATGGTCGCCGCGTCAGCCTGTCGGGACTGCTGGGCCGGCCGCTGGTGATCAACTTCTGGGCCGCGTACTGTGCGCCGTGTCGCGCCGAGATGCCGATGCTGCAGAGCACGGTCGGCGC
>DMCH01000050.1:4205-5988 GCA_003446775.1 Chloroflexota bacterium | reverse complement strand
TTTTGGGGCTACTACACGCTCCCGTACGACTTAATGCGTATCGATATCGAATGGACCGAGCTGAGCGACGGCCTGCTGCAGGCCGACTACGGGACCAACCTGCCCGTCCACAGCCGCATCCAGCGATTCTGGTTCGATCGGAAAACCGGGCTCCTTAAACGCAACGACTACACGCCCGTCGCAGCCACGCCCAGCGCCAGAGTGGCCAACGTCGTCTTCGAGCATGGAGTGTCCGACGGCATTCCGTACACATCAAAACGCCGTGTCAAGAATTCCTTGCAACAGTACGGTTGGGTTCTCCCTTTTCCTGACTTCATCACCATCGATGTGGAGAGGTGGCGGCTGCGCTGAGTTGCGTCTAGCGGCGCTTGCGTGCGCTCGAAACCTCGTCGTCGGCGCGCTGAATCAGGTCATCCGCCGAGTCGCCGGTTTGGAGCCGGGCAAGGCCGACTGTGATGGAGGCGCCGGAGCGACCTGAGGCCAGCAGGGCGCTGACCGCTTCAAAACGCTGACGCGCGTGTTCGACAGCAATGCCCGGGAGCACGCACACGAACTCGTCGCCGCCGACGCGAGTGATCACGTCGTAGGAACGCAAGCAGGCTCGCAGGGAGTCGGCCACCGCGATGAGAAGCGTGTCGCCGGCTGCATGACCTCTGGCGTCGTTGGTGGCTTTGAGCCCGTCGACGTCCACATACGCAGCCACGAGCTCTCCACTGTCGCGCTGAGCGCGGTTGATCTCGCGCCCTATGGCAGACAGGCCGGCGCCGCGGCGGCTGACTCCAGTCAGCTCGTCGGTCCCGGAATCCTCACGGTCCTTGGCAGCCTGCGCGCGATCTTCCGCCGCAATCTGGCGGTCGTGGCTGCCCTGTGCGCGATCGTCGGCTGCAACCCTGCGGTCGTTGACCGCTCGCACGCGGCTGTCTGCGGCCTCGGCCTCCCGCCGCCGTACCGCCGTCAACTCGTCGGTCCCGGAATCTTCGCGGTCTTTCGCGGCGTGTGCGCGATCTTCAGCCGCAACCTTGCGGTCATAGACAGCTCGCACGCGGCTGTCGGCAGCCTCAGCACGTCCCGAGTCGGCCCGGGCGCCTTCGTCGGCCGCGCGCTGACGGTTGCTCGCCGCGCGATCGCCTGCAGTTCGGTCGCGATCTCCGGCGGCGTCGTCCCGCGCTTCGGCCTCTCGATCACGTAGCCCGGCCGCGACATCCCGGTCCCGCGCGGCCAGCCCGGCCTCCCGGCGGCGTACAGCCGTCAGCTCGTCGGCGCCGGAATCTTCGCGGTCCTTGGCCGCCTGCGCGCGATCGTCCGCCGCCACTCTGCGGTCGGTGATGGCTCGTTCACGGCTGTCAGCGGCATCAGCGCGGCCCGAGTCGGCCCGGGCGCCTTCGTCCGCGGCGCGCCGGCGATTGCTCGCCGCGCGATCAGCTGCGGTGCGGTCGAACTCCGCGGCCGCGTCGTCACGCGCTTCGGCTTCTCGGTCCCGTTGCTCGGCGGCGAGGTCACGCGCCCGCGCGGCCAGGCTCGAACCTTCGCGATCCTTCGCGGCCTGGGCGCGATCCTCGGCTGCAAGTCTGCGGTCGTTGATGGCCTGGGCGCGGTAATCCGCAGCCTCAGCTCGCCCCAGAGCGGCCTGAGCGCCTTCGTCTGCCGCACGCCGGCGATTGGTCGCCGCGCGATCCTGCGCGGTTCGGTCAAGATCACCGGCGGCGTCGTCACGCGCTTCGGCTTCTCGGTCACGCAGCCCGGCCGCGACATCACGGTCCTGAGCGGCCATCCCAGCCTCCCG
>DMCH01000050.1:1792-3958 GCA_003446775.1 Chloroflexota bacterium | reverse complement strand
GCCTGGGCACGATCTTCGGCCGCCACCCTGCGGTCGTTGATGGCCTGGGCGCGGTTGTCCGCAGCCCCGGCGCTCCTCGAGGCAGCCTGGTCACTTTCGTCTGCCGCATGTTGACGGTCGGTGGCGGCCCGATCGCCAGCGGTCCGGTCGAGATCGCCTGCCGCGTCATCACGCGCTTCGGCCTCTCGGTCGCGCAACCCGGCCGCGACGTCACGGCCCTGCGCCGCCAGACCGGCCTCACGACGGCGCACTCCTGTCAGCTCGTCGGTCCCGGAGTCGTCGCTGTCCGCTTCGGCCTCTCGGTCGCGCTGCTCGGCCTCCCGGTCGCGGACGTCCGCAGCAAGATCGCGGTCGCGCCCTTCGATGTCACGCTCGCCCGCCGCTGCCAGGGCGTCTTGATCCTTACCAGTCCCGCTGCGGTCCTGATCTGTGAGTGTCATGTTGGGTGTTACACCGTGGGCCGCTCGGCATAACAATTGCAGCAATTGTTATGGCCAGAAAACGGAGATCGACGCCGGTCAGAGTCGTCGCTGCCTTCCTTGTGTTCCTGGTCACCCTGCTCGCGAGCTATGCCCTGTGGACCGTGTACGAGAACACCTTGACTCCTGCCGCGCTCGATCAAGGCTCACCGATGAACACGAAGCCTTCGCCTAGGGGTGAGCTTTCACTGACCGCGGCTCGTGCGCTGAAGGCCTATGGCGGACAGGCGGCCTAGAAAGATGCGACGACAGTGAAGCGCATTCCGCGTCGCCCAGCGGTCGTGCCGACCGCGCAACCCCTTGCAACCACTCCATGGCCGCCCAGGATCACGGCCTTGGGCGGCCGGAGGAGGGATGCCGAGCGGAATGCGGGACCGACGTAGGCGGCCGGACGTCAGCCTATCGTCACTTACAGCCTGAGCCGTCCACCGCTGTGTCCATACCGGCGTTTCCCTGAGCAGCATCGTGCTGCATCGGAACGGTGGCCATAGTGTCGTCGTGCAACATGTTGAGGGCTCCCAGGGTGCAGGGGGCTGGGCTCGGTGTCGAAGCCTCCGCACTGATGGTGCCGGTCAGGCCGAGTACGAACAACGCCGATGCGAGTGCGAGCATGCGCTTCATCTTGTCCCCCTTGACGTTCGTGGCCGCTGAGGCTAGCGCCGCCCTAAGGCAGGCCCGAAGTATAGCTCTAGACGGGCCGCCCTCCCCTGGAATCTGAACTCGTCCGGGACCCGCTGGGCGCGTTCTAAAATCAACAAAATTGGGGTGGCTAGCGGGATTTGAACCCGCGACAGCCAGATCCACAATCTGGTGCTCTACCGTGCTGAGCTATAGCCACCGCGGATGCGGCCACTGACCGCGGCATCGAAGGGAATCACGATTCTACCCGGCCCGGTCAGGGCGACTTGGCGGAGAATGGATTCAGGATGCCAACCGCAGCCGAATTCGACCAGACGATCAAGTCGGGGGAGCTCATCGAGTCCCCCAACGAGATGACCCCCGAATACCTCCGGGAGCTCAAGCACACCCTGATCGTCTCCGGCGACACTGAGCTGATCTCCGCTCCCGCTTATTATCTGGCGGCCAAGCGCGCGCCGTCCATCAACGCCTTCATGACCGGCATCGCGATCATCCAGGACGAGCTCGCGCACGCGCACATCGCGTACCACATCCTCGAGGAGCTCGGCGAGGACCAGGAGAAGCTCATCTTCAGCCGCGACCCGAAGAGCTTTCGCTACCCCTATGCATTCGACGTCCCGCTCGACACCTGGACGGAGCTCGTGGTCGCCAACGGGATGTACGACCAGGCCGGCTTCTGCCTCCTCGGCGACATCCACGACAAGTGCTCCTACGGCCCCTGGAAGCGCGGCCTCAACAAGGTGATGGCGGAGGAGAACTTCCACCTCCGCAACGGGCGGACGTGGATGAAGCGCATCAGCGCATCGGGTGGTTCGGCGAAGGAGGAACTGCAGCGCGCGGTGGACTGGATGTTCCCGCTCAGCGTCGAATGGTTCGGCCTCCCCGACGACCTGAAGATGCATTCGGCGCAGCTCGAGTTCAGGCTCAAGGGCCTGACCAACGATCAGTTGCGACAGTGGTGGCTTTCGACGGTCGTGCCCTACTGCGAACAGATCGGGATCAAGGTTCCGGCGCACAAAGAGACGCGGGACGGCAAGGACGTGTGGGA
>DMCH01000050.1:1025-1550 GCA_003446775.1 Chloroflexota bacterium | reverse complement strand
ATCCTCGAAGACGTGCGCGAGCGATTGCTGCGTGAAGCCGGTGTGCTCGAGGTGCGCATCAACGTCGTGTGGGATCCGCCCTGGACGAGCGCCCGCATGACCGAAGCCGGCCGCGACGCGCTCGAGGCCTGGGGCTTGGCCGTTTGACGACGAAATACANNCTGGACTATCCCTTCCCATGCGCATTCGACGCCGAGGCGAAACAGTGGGATTTCAAGCAGCCGAGCACCTGGGACGACGTGTTGGTGCGCTGGCGCGCGCGCGGGCCTCGGAACGCCGAGATGGTCGCGATGTTCCAGGAGGAATTCCACAAGTTCCGCAAGACGCACCACAAGAACGGGTCATGACTCAGCGTTTCTGGAGCGCGCTCGCGGAGGTACAGGACCCGGAGATGCCGGTGAATCTCGTCGACCTCGGCGTGATCTACGGAATCACCGAGCGCGACGGCATCGTGGAGGTCGACCTCACGTTTACAGCTATGGGTTGCCCCGCTTCCGATTTCATCCTCGAAGACGTGCGCGAGCG
>DMCH01000050.1:0-659 GCA_003446775.1 Chloroflexota bacterium | reverse complement strand
TGGCCGTTTGACGACGAAATACAAACGAGTCAGCGGCGACGCCGTCGAGTACGAGGTCTACGCCCGCAAGACTCGGGCAGAGCCGCTGCACCAGGTGGGCAGCGTGGTCGCTCCGGACGACGACCTAGCGGCCGCGTACGCGCGCGCGACCTACGACGAGGAGCGGTGGATAGAGATGACCATCGTGCGCAAGGACCACGTCATCGCGCTGTGGCAGCCGGGCGAAATCTCGGAGACATGAGCCTCTCCGACCTGGTTCTCAGCATCGCCGACAACAAGCAGATGCTCGGCCTCCGTTACGCGGAGTGGGCCACTCGCGCCCCGTCGTTGGAAGCGGATATCGCGGCGGCGGCGATGGGCCTCGACGATCTCGGCCACAGCCGCGTCCTCTACGGATGCCTCGAACCGCTGGGCGAGGACCCGCGCGGGCCTGATCGAGAGTCCGACCCGGCCAGCCTCCGCGCCCTTCCCTACTTCGACGAACCCTGGACCGAGTGGGCGCAGTTCGTCGCCGCCAATGCGGTCCTCGACACCGCCTTCACATTGATGATCGAGTCCTGCGTCAACGGATCCGTCGAGGTGCTGCAGCACCGGCTGCGCAAGATGCTGATGGAGGAGCGCTACCACTTCCTCCACGGACGCAGCTGGCTCAAGTCGGG
>DMCH01000164.1:6399-11527 GCA_003446775.1 Chloroflexota bacterium | reverse complement strand
TTGCTCCACCCCGTATTTGTCATGGCACCGACGCCTAATGCTCCCAGGCTTCGTGATGACATCGGCATCCCAGGTCGCTCGACTGCGAAGGCGACCACGGCGACAGCGGTCATGGCGAAGGCCATCAATCCGTTCAACTGCGTTGCATCGAGCCCGCGCAGAGCCGGCTTTTCGAGAAAGGCTCCGATCCCGATGATGACGATGTAGCCGCCCATCGCCAGGAAGGCGCGAGCCGGTGGCGCCTTCTTTGCAACGCTGGTCGCCCAGTGCACCTGTCTCGAGAACCGCCATTGCGCACTGGGTGGCCATCCAGTGCGTAGAGCTCGCCATTCCGAACGTGCCCTTGAGCTCGGGTCGGGTCGTGAATGGCACGTCGGGACTGCTCATCAGGCCTGTTGTACCACCCGCCAGGCATCCACTGGCTTACCTGTCAATCCTGGATGTCAGCGAACCAGGTCAGGCGCAGTCACTAGGATTCCTTAAGCCATGACCGAAGCTCCGCGGTTCGTTTTAGGCGTCGATCTTGACGGCGTGTGCGCAGACTTTTACGGCGGACTTCGGACCATTGCAGCGGAGTGGACCGGTAGGAGCCTCGCGGAGCTCCCTGAAGTCGTTAGCTACAGCCTGCCGGAGTGGAACCTCGGACCCTTTGGGGGCTACGAGGAGTTGCACCGCTTCGCGGTCACCCAGCGCCAGCTTTTTCAGAAGCTGGAGCCGATGCCTGGGTGCCCATCAGGGCTCAGGCGGCTTTCGGCTGCCGACATTCGAATTCGTATCGTCACCCACCGCCTTGTCATCAAGTACTTTCACAAGGAAGCAATCGCACAGACAGTTGCCTGGCTGGATACTCATGGAATCCCCTACTGGGATCTCTGTTTCATGCGAGACAAGGCGGAGGTCGGAGCGAATCTCTATGTCGAAGACTCTCCTGGAAACATTGAAGCGATGCGTGATGCGGGACTGCCAACCCTGGTGTTCACAAATTCCACCAACCTCGAGCTCAGCCCGCCCAGAGTCGACTCGTGGGACGAGGTCGTCGAATTTGTCCTCAAGGCACGCGATGAGTGGAAGGCTCTCCTAAGGTGACCGCATAAGCAAACCCAGTCCGCGCATTTTGGTCACCAACGACGACGGCGTCACCTCGCCCGGCCTGCACGCTCTGATGGCTGCGATGCGGGAACTCGGCGCAGTAAGCATGGTCGCCCCCGAAACAGAGCAGTCCGCCATCGGACACGCGATCACGACGGTCACCCCGCTCCGGGTGAACGAGTTCGCGCTCGACGGCAAGCCCGTCGGCCTGTCGGTGAACGGCACGCCCGCCGACTGCGTGAAACTCGCGGTGGGCACCCTCCTCGAGCAGCCACCGGACCTGGTCGTGTCGGGGATCAACCTCGGTCCCAACACCGCCACCAACATCATCTACTCGGGCACCGTCTCGGCCGCCACCGAGGCGCGGATGCTGGGCATCCCCTCGATCGCGATCTCGATCGGCACTTTCAAGGACCCGATTTGGGAGACCGCGGCCACCTATGCGCAGCGGCTCGCGCGCCAAGTGCTGAAGCACGGGCTCCCACCCAAGGTTCTACTCAACGTGAACGTCCCCAACCTGCCGCTAGGAGAGGTGAAAGGCGTCAGGGTCACCCGCCAGGGCGACTCCGGCTACGAGGAGAGGTTCGAGCTCCACAGCGACCCCAGCTCGGTCCCCTACTACATGCGCACGGGCAGCTACAAGATGATCGATGTCGATGAGGGTACCGACGCGCTGGTCCTCGCCCAGGGCTTCGTCTCGGTGACCCCAGTGAGCTTCGACCTCACCTCGTACGAGATGCTGGAGGAGTTCAGCCGCTGGGAGCTGAGCTAGCGCCGGCAAGAATGTCGGCGACTCGGTAGGCAACCCCCGCATGGGGGAGGAAGCTCGGGACGCCCGGCACCAGCAGCGCTTCGGGCGCCCGGCTGTGGACCGGGAGGACGACCTTCGGATGGACGGTGGCCACCATCCGGACCACATCTTCGGGGCGGGAGTGGCCGGAGCTCGTGACCGTCCGGAGCTCGAGGCCGAAGCGGGCTGCCCAGGCCTCGAGGACAGCGTAGGCGGGATCGAAGGGTCCCATCGGCGCCCCTCCGGATTGGATCCATACAGAGCCGCTCGGCGGCTGAAGGTCGATCAGAAGCGGAAGCGACTCGAAGCCGAGCTGGAGGCAGTAGCCCCGCGGGTCGTCGCGAATCGGGTCGGTCGAGCCGAGGACGTCCGGCCAGCCGGACATCGCGGCCATCTGGGGTTCCATCAGAAGGCGGCGGCCGGCGGTCGCGCAGCCCGCGGCGAGGCCGGCCACCCGCTCCCGGTTCATGCCGTAACAGTTGACGATGACCAGGCCCGGCGCCTCGGCCAGCGCCCGGCCCAGCTCGGCGATCGCGTCCGCTTCGCAGAGCGGCGGGGGGGCGCCTTCGACCGGGACGGAGCCCAGCGAGACGCCCTCCTGGATCAGCAGGTCGACGCCACGCGCCGTGTCCGCGAAGGCTTCCGTCAGGTCCGGGCGGAGGCCGTGCCAGCGGTTGTCGCCGGTGAAGGCCAGGCTGGTTTCGGGTGTCTCGACGAGGAAGCCTGTGGCACCGGGCACGTCGTGGTCGACGGCCACAAAGCGGACCCGGATCGAGCCGACGGCGATCGCTTCGCCGTCCGCGACCCCCGATCCCGTTGGACGCCGCCATGGAAGGTAGCCGGAGCTGTCGGCCGCTGCCCGGACCGGCTCCATGGCGTCGGGGTAATAGAGCGGCACGCCGGGGCCGAGCAGGGGGATCAGGCCTGTGTGGTCCAAGTGCATGTGGGTGATGAAGAGATGGGTGCGGCCGTCCCAGGCGTCCCCGGCGTAGACGCCCTCCAGCCGTGGCGCGGCGCCCACCGCCACCAGGTCGGCGACCTCGCGGCCGGGCCTGGGTTCCAGACCCAGGGAAAACGGCGTCCGGCCGGGGGCGTGCTCGCGCCCGAAGTCGAACAGGCAGCGGGCGTCACCGTGCTCGACTAGGAATTTGAGCCCGGTGGGGTTGCCAGTGTGGAGGAAGGTGAGGATCGTGCTTGCGGTGCTCATGGCGAACCGACGATCATAGGCCGCGGTGGCGACCCAGAGGTCGGCCGAACTTCCCCGGCGAGCCCGGACCGTACGCGCCGACCGCCGCCGGCGCAACCGCGCCGATGCACTCTCGGGCTACCTCCTGATCTCGCCGGCGATGACGCTGCTGATCGTCTTCATACTCATCCCCGCGCTCTGGATCTTCTGGCTCTCCTTCCAGCGGTGGGACCTGATCAGCGGCACCAGCGACTACATCGGCACCGCCAACTTCGAGCGCCTGCTGCTCCGCGACGACGTCTTCCGGAAGGCGGTCTGGCAGACCGTCTACTTCGTCGCCGGCACTGTCCCGGTCAGCATGGCACTGGGGCTTTTCCTGGCGGTCTTGCTCAACCGGGCGATGCCCCTGCGCGACTTCCTGCGCACAGTGATCTTCACCCCCTATGTGATGCCGATCGTCTCCACCGCGCTGATCTTCAGCTTCATCTACCACCCCGACGTCGGCGTCCTCAATGCCGCCCTCAACGCGTTCGGGCTCCCCAAGATCGCTTGGCTCGACTCGCCGCAGGCGATCATGCCGGCGATCATCATCTACAGCGTCTGGCAGCACACCGGCTACAACACGGTGATCTTCCTGGCCGGCCTCTCCAACCTCCCGCCCGAGCTGGACGAGGCCGCACGGGTCGATGGCGCCCGGGCCTGGGCCCGCTTCTGGCAGGTGACGTGGCCGCTGCTCAGCCCGACCACCTACTTCGTGCTCCTGATCAACATTGTGGCTTCCTTCAAAGTGGTCCAGCCGATCCTGATCTTCGCGGGTGGGGTGGGCGGCGCGACCTCCGGTGGGGGTGGACCGGATAAGGCGGCGGAGACGATCGGCTATTACCTCTACGTGCAGGCCTTCTCTTTCTTCCACGCCGGGTATGCGGCTGCGATCTCGGTCGTCCTTTTCCTGATCATCCTGGTCATCACCGGGCTCCAGGTCGGAGTCTTCTCTCGGCGGGTGTTCTACCGGTGAGCCGCCGCGGCTGGCTCCGCGCGCTCGAGCTCCTCCCCCGCTACCTGGTGCTCGTCCCCTTCGCTGCGCTCTTCGCCTTCCCCTTCTACTGGATGCTCGTCATTTCGCTGGGGACGCTGCAATCGGTCTTCGTCTTCCCGCCCATCCTCTATCCCCTATGGCACTGGGACAACTATCTGGCCGCCGTCGGGCTGATCACCGACCCGTCAACCGGCCAATACCTGCACATCCCCTGGCCGCGCTACTTCCTCAACACGGTGATCGTCGCCACCGGCACCACCGGACTGGTGCTGATTACGTCGGTCCTCGGTGGCTACGCGTTCGCGTCCATGGCCTTCCCTGGCAAGAAACTGATCTTCGGCCTCGTGCTGGCCGTCTACATGGTGCCGACCGAGGTCACCCTGGTCCCCAACTTCATCATCCTGGCCAACCTCCATTGGATCGACAGCTACCAGGCCCAGATCGTCCCCTTCGGAGCCTCGGTCTTCGGGATCTTCCTGATGCGGCAGTTCTTCCTGGGGCTGCCCAACGACCTCTGGGAGGCGGCCCAGCTCGACGGCACCGGCCACCTCCGCTTCCTGTGGTTGATCGCCGCGCCGCTGGCCCGGCCGCCGATGGTGACAATCGGGCTCTTCACATTCGTGGCTGCCTGGAACGCATTCCTCTGGCCGCTGATCGTCACCAACAGCGACAGCTACCGGCCGGTCCAGGTCGGCCTCCAGGCTTTCAGCTACGCGGACGCCACCAACCCAGTGCTCCATGCCGCCGGGAGCTTGATAGTCACGCTTCCGATCCTCATCATCTTCTTGCTCGCCCAGCGACAGATCGTCGGCGGCATCGCCGCGAGCGGTATCCGTGGTTAGCTTGCAGTACCAAATCGAAGGGGGTTACGTATGAGAGTCCGTAGAGTCCTGAGCTTTCTTGCGGCGGGCCTGATGATCGCGTGCGGCGGGGGAACGGCCAACCCCCCCAGCCAGCTCGGCGCGCTGACCGCGTCGGTGCAGGTCAACTTCTGGCACGCGCTCAGCGGCACGCTGCAGACCGAGCT
>DMCH01000164.1:0-6059 GCA_003446775.1 Chloroflexota bacterium | reverse complement strand
GACCTCAACAAGGCTGTGCTGACGGGAATTGCAGCGAACCAGGCGCCCGACGTCGCGCAGTGCGTCGAGACCGACGCCGCCAAGTACAACAGTTCCAAGGCGCTGGCCGACCTGACGCCATATATCAACGCGGCCGACGGACTCGGAAGCGCCGACTTGAAGGACATCTTCCCGGTCATGTTGAGCGCCGCCCGGATCAACGGTACCTACTTCCAGTTTCCCTTCAACAAGTCGACGACCGTCGTCTACTACAACCAGGACATGTTCGCGGCCAAGGGCATCTCCAGCCCACCTGCGACCTGGGACGAGTTCTTCAGCGACGCCACCAAGCTGGCCGACCCGGCCAAGGGCGTGACGGGCATTGAGGGCCCGTCCATCGACACCTTCCTCAGCATGCTCTACGAGTACGGCGGCCAGTTGTACGACAGCCCCTCGAACCCGACCAAAGCAACCATCAACAGCGTCGCCGGGGTCAAGGCCATGACCCTGTGGTCCAACGCCATCAAGTCGGGCGCCGCCAAGCCGATTCCGGCCGGCGCCTTCGCAGACGAGGTCGACTTCCAAAACCAGAAGACGGCGATGTACATCTCGACCCAGGTCAGCTACCAGTTCCTCGTCAAGCCGATCGGCAACAAGTTCAAGTTCGCCGAGGCCGCCTTCCCGGCCGGCGACAATGGCGTCAAGGACGAGATGTTCGGCGCCAACATGTGCGTCTTCAACAAGTCTTCGCAAGACGTCCAGCACGGGGCCTTGCTCTACATCAAGTACCTGACGAGCCAGGCCAGCACGACTGAGTGGGCGCAGAAGACCTCATACATGCCAGTCCGGCAGTCGGCGTTCGCCACGCTGCAGAGCGGCTTCTACGCACAGAACCCATCCCAGGGAGTGGGCGCGGGCATGCTCAACAAAGGCGACCTGATCGTCCTGCCCTCGACGCCGACAAGCAACGAGCAGCGCGACGCGCTCAGCACCGAGCTCGGCAACATCGCCGCCGGCCGGGAGGATCCGAAGACGGGGCTCGACAAGGCCGCGTCGAAGATGACGGACATCATGACCACCGGTTGACCGACGCGCCCACGTGACTGATTAAAGGCCTACCGAAAAGCGGAGTTGCGCCGCCACCTCGACGGCGCGCTCCGCCATGGGAATCAAACCCTCAACCTCGGTCCGGAGGCGGGAGAGGTTCTCCCGGGTTTCATCAACCACGTCATCGGTTGCCCCTTTCCGGGTCAGGTGTGTGGCGCGGATGTCCACCCCCGGACAGATATTGCCATATGGATATAATTGTTTGGTGACAAAGTCCGAGATTGGGCTCATTTTGGCCAACGCCAGGCGTCGCTCTGGCAAGACCCAGGCAGAGCTTGCCCAAGCAATGGGAACGACCCAACCCGTAATCGCCCGGGCCGAGGCGGGTTACCGCATGCCCACGCTCGACTTCATCGACCGGTGGGCTCGTGGGACGGGCGTGCCGATCTCACTCAAACTTGGTCAGACCCGACCGGCGATGCAACCCGCCGCGACCCGGCGAGCCTTGGTGCGGTCTGTTCTAGGCAGAGGCCGTTTTGATCCATGGGATAGGAATCCGGCCCCGGTTGAGGCGGAGTTGCTAGAGCGGGCTGGCCTGAGCCGGGAGCATTTTGAGCGCATGAAGCGCCGTCATGGTCAAAGACCTTAGGCGGGATCAGGCGCGAGCCGATGCCCTCTTACGTCAGATCCCCACTACGAAGTCTCGGCTGCGCCAGCGACTCCTACTAGCAGCCGCATTGACTGCGCTGTTGGGCAAAGAGCTGATCGTCGTCGGCGGAACCGCCGAAGAGTATTGGGCAGGAGGCGAGTACCACCCGACCGACTTAGACCTCTGCCCTCGGCCTTCGGAGAGCGATCTCAAAGCTCTGGAGTCAGTGGGGCTGCGCAAGATAGGCCGGCATTGGACGCGAGCCGATCTCCCTGTCGCGGTGGAGTTTCCGGGGTCGGGCGACAACATCGAAACGACTATCACCGTCAAAATCGGCGGCGTTTCGATCCGGATCATCAGTTGCGAGGACCTGTATCTGGACAGGGTCCGTCAAGCCACAGTGACTTGGCCGCGTGAAGATGTCAGTTTTGACAGCGCGTTAGAGATCGCGCTAACCAACTACGTAACGATGGACTGGGACTATGTCCGCGGCCGGCTCAGGGTGATTGCCTCTACAGAGCGCACGGTCGGCACGCTCATGGTCAGCGTTAACCGGCGCGTTCGGGCACGGGCTCGGCGAGGAGCGGCCGGCGTTCCTACTCGGCATTTATAAGGACGCGCGTAGGCCGAGCTGACGATAGTAACCAAGTTATCAGGATCAAAACAGGCTTACAGGCTCGCGTTCGTGTCGGGTTGCTGTCAGGTCGAAGTTTCGGATTGCGCGCTCAAGACGACATACAAGGCGAACTCGATGGTCGATTGTCCTTTCCCTAGCGTGAGGGCCGGTTTCGGTTGGCCTCCTGACGTACGTCTTCTTTGACGTCGCGGACGGTGCGCTTGACGTTCCCCACCGCTTGCCTCGCCTTGCCTTTAGTCTCCTCGCCGCGGTCGCCCGTGACCTTGCCCTTGATCTCTTCCGCTTTGCCACGAACCTGGTCCTTCATGAAGACCTCCTGTGAAATTTCTAGCGCGCCGACCGACCGCGGACGAAACCGAACAGCCAGAGCACGACCAGCACGATGATTGCTATCCAGATCAGGTTGACCAGGCCCCCGGTCGCGTGGAACAGCAACCAGAGCACAAAAAGAATGACCGCAAGTACCAGCAACGCGTGGATCATCTCAACACCTCCTCGGGATTAGCCCCGGCGAACTTTCGGTAACCAAGCCGAAGGGGCGGTCTTGCGACGGCACCCCTTCCGCCTGACAGCATCACTGTCGCCAATCGGCCATAACAAAAGCAGCAACCTAGCTTCTCGTACCGCATCGAAATTGAGCCGGATCCCGCACCTAAGGCTCGAGAGCCCGCTCGTGGTGGCGAAGGCCCGGCCAGTGGTCAAAGCTGATAGGCTGCAGCATCTAAGGCGGGGTAATCGGTTGACGGGCGCGTTCCTTGCAACGCTGCCGCAATAGAGCGGAGGATCTCGATGCCGCTACACAAGATCAATGGCCAGTGGATCCACTACGAGGACACTGGCGGGGATCAGCCGCCGCTCGTCCTGGCGCACGGGTTTCTCATGGACTCCGAGATGTTCGCCCCGCAAGTCGAGGCTCTTGGCTCTCGGTGCCGGATCATCACGTGGGATGCCCGCTGCCACGGCGAGACCGAAACGACGGACGACCCGTTTACGTACTGGGACCTGGCCGAAGACCTGAGGGGGTTGCTCGACCACCTTGGCATCGCGCAGGCGGTTATCGGCGGAATGAGTCAGGGCGGCTTCGTGGCTCTCCGTTTCGCGCTCAAACACCCCGAACGGGTGGCGGCCCTGATTCTGCTTAGCACCCAGGCTGGCGCCGAAGATCCAGAGAAGATCGCAACCTACGAGTCGATGCTCGACGTGTGGGAAGCCGAGGGTTTGAACGACCAGATGTCAGGAATGATCGCCGCGATCATCCTCGGCCACGAGTGGCCGGGTCGAGAGTTGTGGATCGCGAAGTGGCGGCAGCTGCCGCGTTCACTCCTGCGCCCCGCATTCAATGCGCTGGTCGGCCGAGAGGACATCCATGATCGGCTCGGCGAGATCAAGGCCCCTGCCCTGGTGATTCACGGCACGGCCGATGCCGCGATCGACATTGAGCTGGCTCAGCGCCTGAGCTCCGAGCTGGCCAACTGCCAGCCGCTAGTCACGATCGAGGGAGCCGGCCACACTTGCAACCTCAGTCACCCCAACCTCGTGAATCTGGCCATGCAGCGGTACTTGGTGGAACTAGCCCTCGGGATGCCTCGGGGAGCCGAGCGGCGAGGCGGCCGCCGGCGCTCCGACGTTTCGCGCCGGCTCGGTGAGAGGCGGGATCCGGTTCGCCAAGGGGCCGGCCGACGAGTCCTGTTTCCGCTCGACAGGAGGTTGACCGAACGGCGGCGCATGGAGCGCCGCGAATCCTGGCCAGTCCACAATCACGGAATGGCCAGGTCCTAGCGACTGGGAGATTCCCAATTGGGGCTGCCCGCCTGACGACCGCAACGGACGCGGCTCGACGGGCAGGACCTCGTGGCAGGCGCGAGCATCTAATAGCCAGCCCTTATCAAGACCATTCTTGAGCCGGCGTTGCTGTACGAACGTCATTCCCATGTGGTCACATTGGGGACTACAATGACGGTATGGCATCTGTAGGAATTCGAGACCTCAAGACCCACGCATCCGACATCGTAGAGCGGGCCGAGGCCGGCGAAGCCTTCCTGGTCACGCGCCGCGGGAAGCCCGTGGCCGTTGTCCTCCCCTTCACTGTCGACGCGGAAGACCTGATCCTTGCTCATGCCCCGCAATTCATTAGGCTCCGTAAGGAGGGTCGCGCGGATCTGCGCAAGGGCAAGACTGTCGACTGGAAAACACTTAAGGCCAAGGGTCGCGAACTCAACTCGGATCGGTGACCTATCGCGTTGAAGTTTCACGCTCTGCAGCACGAGCGTTCGAGCGCGCTCCAAAGGCGGACCGCCTCAGGCTCGAGCGAGCTGTTGACGCACTGTCCAAGAATCCACGGCCACCCGGGAAGTTAGTCAAAGCAATCCAAGGCAGCAAGGATGCGTTCCTGCGCATGCGCGTCGGTAACTGTCGACTCACGTATGAGGTCGATGACACCAACAGGATGGTCCTGATCCTCGGGATCATCCACCGGAAAGACCTCGAAGAGTGGCTGCGGCAGCGGCATTAACGTGCTGGTCCCCATTGCAGCTCGTTATCGAAACCAGGGTGCGGCCGGCAGCAGCCTAAGCAGGATTAGACTCGCTTGCGGCTTCCGGTGGCGATGCGGTGCCGGAAGGGACGGAGGGCCTGCATGCCTCCCAATTCAGACGTTCCGTTCGTCGCCCCTATCGCGCGGCGGCTGACTTCATAGAGGGCATACTGCCCTCGTGCATCGTCTTCACCCTTCACCCCCTGCCCGCCTGGCGGTTTACGCCCTGTTCGCATTCTCCCTCGGCCTTCAAGCCTTCTTCGCGTCTACCCGGGGCACAGCCATCGACGTCGTCGCGCTTTTCTGTATTGCCGTGAGCATCATTCTGGCTTTGGTAGCTCTCTACGTCTCTCTCTCCACTCCCGCCCCGCTCACCACCTCGCCGCCACCTTCCGCCTCCTCCGCCTTGGTCGCTTTCTTCGCTGCGACTTGGGTAGCTCCGTTCCACTACATCGTCTTCTACTTCGCCTTATTTGCGCTGGCCGCCCTCGTGATAGTTCCGGTCGATGTCTTTCATTTCACGGACTTTTGGTTAGCCCTCCTCGTCCTGCTGGCTCTCGGTGGTTGCTTCCTCCTTGAGTACTTGTTCTTGTATCTGCTGCGCGTCGCAGCTGACTCTCTTCCTTCGCCTCTCGGCTTACCCTCTGACAAATCTCCTCCGTAGTCGGACAGGACAGCCGTAACAGCGGGTATCTGGCGGCGCCAGCTCACCGGGCCGTGCGGGCCGAGGCTCACGATTTTCCTGGAGAGAACACTGCGCCGAGGCTCCCGAAGAACCTCGGCGCGAAACACAACCAATGGAAACGCTCGTTACTTCTTCTTCTTTTTCTTGGTCGCCTTCTTGACGGCCTTCTTGACGGCTTTCTTGATCTTCTTCTTGGCAGCCATGCGCTAACCTCCTTCGCTTTTTGATACGTACCCGATTGGTACGATGATTTGGGGCGCTCGCTCCTGGGCTCAGACGCCGCCACTGATTGTCCGGCATCGAGCGCAGACATTCAAGTGCGACAACGACTCAAGGTCAAGTTGCCTCGCGTTCCGGATCCCCACCGAGCAGGCTAGAACAAGTCAGACGAGCGAAGAGTCGCCGTGAGATTTACGGAGCCCCGCGGTTGCATCGGATCACCTCATGTCAGTGGAGCGCGGATTTGACGTCCTCGACAGGAACTACAACCTCATCACTAACACGGTCAGCCTGCGGCTTGACAGCATTG
>DMCH01000085.1:16129-32613 GCA_003446775.1 Chloroflexota bacterium | reverse complement strand
GGTGCTCGAGCTCCTCGACGTCGTGGTCGCCTCACCCCACGTGAAGCTGCGGCAGGAAACCTCCGCGATGACCGAGCGCATGCTGCGCGCGGTTTCGAACCCGAACGTCGACATCATCGGCCACCCGACCGGCCGCCGACCCGGCGCGCGCGAGGGCGCGAGCTACGACTTCGAACAGGTCTTTCGCGAAGCGGCGCGCCATCGGGTAGCGCTCGAGATCGATTGCGACCCGGCGCGCATGGACCTGTCCCCGGAGCACGCACGGCTGGCGCTGGAGTGCGGCTGCAACTTTTCGCTGGACGCGGACGCCCACGCTCCGGCCGAGTTCGCATACGTGCCGATGGCGGCGTGGATGGCCCGTCGGGCCGGCATCCCCATGGACCGGATATTGAACTTCAAGCCTCTCGAAGCCTTGACAATGATTGCAAAGTGACGGCAAATTGGAGTCATGGCCAAGGCGACCACGTGCGACCAAGGCGCGCATCGAGTCGGAGATGGGCAGCCTTACCGAACCCGAATCTTGAGGTGTTTCTGCTGGCCGACTGAGTAGGCCTCAACCCCTGGACCGGGCGCAGCTTACGATCAGTCGATCGTGACGAAGCTGGGGATCATGATCGAGGGGCAGGAAGGCCTCAACTGGGAGCGCTGGAAGCGGCTCTGCCACGACGTCGAAGCGCTCGGCTTCGAATCCCTCCGACGGAGCGAGCACTTGATCTCCCTCATGGGTGACGACCAGCGCGACTGCATAGACTGCTGGACTTCTCTCGCCCTGGCCGCCGAATGGACCGAGAAGATCACCTTCGGGCCGATGGTCAGCCCGATGACCTTCCATCACCCCGCGGTCCTGGCGCGCAAGGCAGCCGCCGTCGATGTGCTCAGCAACGGCAGGCTGGTCCTCGGAGTCGGCGCGGGCTGGAACCCGCGCGAACACGAGATGTTCGGCGTTCCCTTCTATACGGTCAAGGAGCGCATGGACCTGGTCGAGCAAGGCATCGCCCGCATGCGCGACACGTGGAAGATTTCCAATCCGAAACCGGCTCAGAACCCTATGCCGTTGCTGATGGGCGGGCGAGGAGAGAAACGGGCGCTGCCGATGATCGCCCGCGAGGCGACTGAATGGAACCTGTCCCACATAGACCCGGCGGAGTATCAGCAAAAGCGCCGGGTGCTCGAAGAGTGCTGCCGCGCCATCGGGCGCGACCCGTCCACCATCCGCCATTCGGTGATGAGCACGTACATCATCGGCCGCGACCGCTCCGACCTGCGCGAGCGGGCCGCGAAGATGCGCGACTTCCTTCCGAGCCTGCATGCGCTCGACATCGACGAAGCCATGGCGGCGATTCGCAAGAGAGGCCTGGTCGGCACACCTGAGGAGATGGTCGAACAGATCCGCAGCTATGCAGCTCTTGGCGCTGACCTTTTCATGCTCCAGCACTTCCTGCTCGACGATCAGGACGCATTAAGGCTATTAGCGTCAGATGTGATGCCGGCGGTGGCTTAAGGTAGAGAAATGGACTTCGAACTGAGCGAGCCCGAGAAGAAGTTTCGCGACCAGGTCCGCGCCTGGCTCGAGGCCAACAAGCCGCGTGACAACGGTTCCGGAGAGGAAGGCCAGAAGGGTTTTGTCGAGAGCCGGCGTCGATGGCAGAAGAAGATGTATGACGCGGGCTACGTCGGCATCACCTGGCCTAAGGAATTCGGGGGCCGCGGCGAGGGCTTCATGGAGCAGCTCATCTTCAACGACGAGATGATCCTGGCCCAGGCGCCGGAACCCATCAACGTGATCGGGCTGGGCATGGGTGGGCCGGTGGTCATCGCCCACGGGACCGAAGAGCAGAAGAAGCGCTACCTGCCGCCGCTGCTCTCCGCGGAGGAGATCTGGTGCCAGGGTTTCAGCGAACCCAACGCCGGCAGCGACCTGTCGGGACTGCAGACCCGCGCTGAGGACAAGGGCGACCACTACATCGTCAATGGACAGAAGGTTTGGACAACACTGGCGCACGTCGCCAGGTGGTGCATGTTGCTTACGCGCGAGCGCACGGAGGCCAACCCGCGGGACGGATTGACCTACCTGCTCGTCGACATGGAGAGCCCCGGGATCGAGGTGCGGCCGCTCGTACAGATCACAGGCGACGCGGAGTTCAACGAGATCTTCTTCAAAGACGTGAAGGTGCCGAAGTCGCAGATCCTGGGCGAGGCGGGCAGCGGCTGGGCCGTCGCCATGACCACGCTTCTACACGAGCGGGGCACGCTGGGCATGGCACTGGCTACGCGAGCGCAGATCACGGCCGCCGAGCTGGCGGACCACGCCCGCAAGCTGGGGCGCGGTTCGGATCCGCTGGTGCGCCAGAAGATCGCGAAATACACCATCGAGGCGCGCGCGCTGCAGCTGAACGGCTACCGGGCCGTCACGGCCATGAAGCGGAACGGGATCCCGGGTCCGGAGGGCACGATCCTGAAGCTCATGTGGTCGGAGCTCAACCAGCAGATGGCGGAAACCGCGGTCGACGTTGCGGGTCCGGCGGGACAGGTTGGCGACGGCGGTGGCTGGAAGTACCAGTTCCTGCGCTCCCGCGCGAACACGATCGAGGCGGGCACGTCAGAGGTGCTGCGGAACATCCTCGCCGAGCGGGTGCTGGGCCTACCGCGCAGCCGGTAGCGGCTTTACGGCGCCCGCGGAATGTTTCGTCTTACCGAATAGTTTGATAAAGTGCAACTATGACCGGGGGCTCAGTCGACGAAGCGCTCATCGCCTACAAGAAGGTCCACCGGGCGCTGCTGACCTCGACAGCCAGTCGCTGGCGACATCTCGACATCTCGATGCAGCAGCTGCGAGCGATCTACCTGCTTCGGGATGAAGAGGTGGCCACGGTCGGACGGCTGGCCGAGCTGTTCGGGATCCTCCTGCCCGCCGCGAGCGTCCTCGCGGACCGGCTCGTCAGGGCGGGATACGTCGAACGCCATGAGGACACCGCCGACCGCCGGCGTGTTCTGCTCTCTCTCACTCGAGCCGGGATCCACCTGGTGACCGAGCTGAGAGAAGGCAGCCACTCGCATTTGCGCCGGTGGATGTCCCAGCTGTCACCCGAGGATCTGGCCGCGCTCACCCGTGGCTGGCGAGCCTTGGCCGACGTGGCATCGCATCGCCAGCAACCGGTCGAAAGCCGGGTATGACGGCGGTCGCCGCTCGCGACGCGATCACGGCGCCTGAGAAGAAGGGCGTCGACCGGGCCGTTCTCGCCGTCTTCGCCGGCCTGATGCTGGGGTCACTCATCGCCTCGCTGAACCTGACCCTGGTCGCACCAGCCCTGCCCACCATCGTCGCCGAGCTGGGCGGGATCGCAGACTACAGCTGGATTCCGATCTCGGCCATGCTGGCGTCGACGATCGTCGTCCCGATCGCGGGCAAGCTCTCCGACATCTACGGGCGCAAGCCTCTGTACATGATCGGGATCGTCGTCTTCGCGATCGGCTCTGCCCTGTCGGGCCTCGCACCGAACTTCTGGTTTCTCGTCTTCGCGCGCTTCGTCCAGGGCGCGGGCATGGGCTTCATCATGCCGCTCTCTCAGGCGATCATCGGCGACATCATCTCGCCGCGAGAGCGCGGCAAATACCAAGGGATGCTCGGCGCCTCGTTCGGGCTCGCATCGATCGTCGGACCCGCCGCGGGTGGGTTCATCACCGATCACTACTCGTGGCGCTGGCTTTTCTATGTCAACCTGCCTTTCGCCGTCCTGACTCTGATCGTGGTCGCGCTGTACATGCACGTCCCCAACGAACGGCGCAAGCACTCCATCGACATCGGCGGCAGCGTGACCCTGTCGCTGGGAATCACGAGCCTCCTGCTGGCGACAGTTTGGGGAGGCACCCAGTACGCGTGGAGTTCATGGGAGATCATCGGCCTCTACTCGGCCGCGGTAGTGCTGCTGGTGGCGTTCGTCTGGTTCGAGCGGCGGGCGCCCGAGCCTGTCCTTCCTCTCTATCTGTTCAAGAGCAGCATTTTCACGTTCTCGAACATCGCCGGCATCGGCGTGGCGATGACGATGTTCGGCGCCATCTTCTTCCTGCCCGTGTTCGTGCAGGGCGTGATCGGCAACAGCGCCACCAACTCGGGCGAGATCCTGGTCCCGATGCTCCTGGCCATGGTGGTGAGCAGCATCGGCAGCGGCCAGCTCATCTCGCGCACAGGCCGGTACAAACTCATCCTGCTCGCCGGGCTCGCCTTGATGGCCGCCGGCTACCTGATGATCACAACGTTCGATATCAATACGACCAACCAGACGCTGGTCGAGGCCATGATCCTGATCGGGCTCGGGCTCGGCTGCACGATGCAGACCTACACGCTCATCGTGCAGAACTCGGTCAGCCGCGCTGACCTGGCGGTGGCGACATCGGCCACCCAGCTGTCGCGCTCAATGGGATCGGCGCTGGGCCTCGCC
Organism: Chloroflexota bacterium; assembly: GCA_003446775.1. Classification (GTDB taxonomy): domain Bacteria; phylum Chloroflexota; class Dormibacteria; order Dormibacterales; family Dormibacteraceae; genus UBA10449. The sequence continues at coordinate 28,174 of DMCH01000085.1, read as the reverse complement.
ATCATGGGCACGATCCTCACCCAGGGCCTGGCGTCATCGATCGCCCGGTACATACCGGCAACCGGTCTCCATAACTTTGCTTCGCCGACCGCGGGTTCGGTGTTCGACCCCACGCAGCTCGCTCATCTGCCGGCCGCGATCGCGGCCGGAATCCGCCACGGGCTCTCCGACGCGCTGCACCCGGTGTTCGTGGCCGGGCTGGCGATGATCGTGCTCGCGTTCATCGCCACCCTCTTCATCCGTGAGGTGCCTCTGCGCCAGACGGCCCATGTAGCGGCCGGACGATCACGAGCCGAAGCGGACAAGAACGTGGAGACAGCCGTCTAAACTGACCGACCGTGGCCGGCACCGAGCCTGTCCTTGGCGTCATCATCCCCGCCTTTAACGAAGAGCGGTCGTTGGAGCTCGTCGTGCGCAGGGTTCTGCAGGAGTCGAGCGTTCAGCAGGTGGTGATCGTCGACGATTGCTCGACCGACGGGACACTCGCGGCGGCACGGCGATGCGCTGGAGATTCACGCGTCACGGTGAAGAACCACGCGACCAACCAGGGGAAGGGCGCCGCCATTCGCACAGGTCTGGCCGCGATCACCGCACCGCTCGTGATCATTCAGGACGCCGACCTCGAGTACGACCCGGCCGACTACGGCAAGTTGATCTCGCCCATCCTCCGCGGGCGCGCTGACGTGGTCTACGGGATTCGCGGCTTCGCCGGCCACAGCGCGTACTCGTACTGGTTCGTGATCGGCAACCGCATGGTCACGACCGCCACCAACATCCTGTTCAACTGCTACATCCAGGACATGGAGACGGGGTTCAAGGTGATGCGGACTTCGCTCCTGCGACGCCTGGGTCTGCGGGGTGACCGTTTCGACGTCGAGCCTGAGATCACCGGGCGCGTTCTGCGCCTCGGGTACCGGATCTATGAGGTCCCCATCGACTATGCGGCGCGCACACGCGCCCAGGGCAAGAAGCTGACGTGGCGGGACGGAGTCATGGCCCTGTTTGTGCTGCTGCGGATCCGCCTGTCGACCGACCAGAGCTTGTTCGGGCAGCCCGACCCATATCACGCGGAGCGGCTGGACCAGCTCACGGCCTCACTGCTCGGTGGTTCCGGCGACTCGCAGGGAGCGCTGACGCACGAGCAGCTTCCCGGCGATAAGGGATAGATTCCGCACGTGGAACAGGACGTCATCAAGGTTGACCGCGCGATGTGGGCGTTCTGGATCGCAGCTGCGCTCGCCGCGGTTGGCGCCGTGGCCCCGCTCTCGTTCAGCATCGGTGCCCACAGCCGCCTCCAGTGGGTGATCGTCCCATTCGGTATCGCCGCCGTGGTGCTCGGCATCAACGCCGTCATGTACCACCAGGGCCGCTCGCTGGCCGCAACCCTGTACTTCGTTGCGGGGCTGGCGATCGTGTACGGCATCCTCGCGATGGTGGCGGTGCCGCTTCGACTCGCAGTCATCGGCACCTGTCCTCTCGCGCCGGCCAGATGTCCGCTTGGCTACGAGCCGCCGCTGACGAGCGCCGAGAACAGCGGCCTGGCCCTGGCCAGCTTCTGTGGCGTGCTGGCGATATTCGTCGGGTTTTACGGCCTACTGATGCTGTACCGGCGCCTCGGGGTCCGACCTCGGCAAGGCCTCCTCTGGCCGGCCAAGCCCCCTGCCCAGCCGGCACCGCCGGCGCAGGTCGCGCCCGTGGCGGCCGTGCCGGTAGTCGCGGCGCCCGTAGTGGCCGCGCCGGCCGAGGCTGCGCCGGCTCCGGTCGAGCCAGTCCCGGTCGAAGCAGCTCCAGTCGAGGCTGCGCCGGCCCCGGCTGCGCCACGCGTGGCCAGGTCCCGCACCCGGCCACGAGCCACAGCCAGGCCGCCGGCGGCGGACGAGCCCAAGGAGCTCCCGGCGCCTGACGAACCCAAAGAGCTTCCCGCACCGGCCGAGCCAGAGGAACTGCCTCCGCCCGGCTGACGGCCGGTCTTACACTTCGAGTCGCGATGGATTTTGCATTTTCAGAAGAGCAGGAGATGCTCCGGCGCTCCGCACGCGATTTCCTCGCCAAGGAGTGTCCTCCGAAGGTCGTGCGCAAGCTCATGGAAGGAGCGGACGCTTACGATCCGGCGCTGTGGTCGAAGATTGCCGCGCTCGGTTGGACCGCCCTCGGCATCCCTGAGCAATATGGCGGAGTCGGCACCTTCCTCGACCTGATCGTCGTCCTGGAGGAGGCCGGGCGCGTGCTGATGCCGGGACCGTTCTTCGCGACCATGGGACTCGCCGTACCCGCCCTCATCGAGGCCGGCACGGAGGCGCAAAAAAAAGCGGCGTTGGGCGCGATCGCGTCCGGTTCGGCGCGCGCGACGCTGGCCTTCACCGAACCATCAGGGCGATGGGATGCGAGCGGCATCGCGCTCACGGCCACGCCGGGCGGCGGCGGGTGGCGCCTCGACGGCGTCAAGCTCTTCGTGCCCGACGCCAACAACGCCGACTACATGGTGGTGGTGGCCCGCACACGAGGCGAGGGCGAGGACGGCATCTCACTCTTCCTCGTCGAGGGCAGACCCAAGGGCATGTCCGTGAACCAGCTGGAAACGCTCGACATGACCAGGCGTTGGTGTGAGGTTCGCTTTGACGGAGTGGAGCTGCCGGCCGACTCACTGATGGGCGGTCCGCACAAGGCTTGGCCCGCGTTGAAGCGCGCTCTGGAGTGGGCGACCGCGGCGCTGTGCGCCGAGATGGTCGGGGGCGCCCAGAAAGTGCTCGAGACCTCCACCGACTACGCCAAGACCCGGCACCAATTCGGCAAGCCGATCGGAATCTATCAGGCCGTCTCGCACAAGCTTGCGGACATGCTCGTGCTTTCAGAAAGCGGGCGCTCGGCCACCTACTACGCCGCGTGGGCGGTGGACGCGGACGCGCCGGATCGGTCGCTCGCGTCGTCGATGGCGAAGGCGTACGTATCCGACGCCTACCGCAAGGTCGCCGGCGACGGCATCCAGGTACACGGAGGCATCGGGTTCACCTGGGAGCACGACATGCACCTCTACTTCAAGCGGGCGAAAGCGTCAGAGGTCACGCTCGGCGACGCCACGTACCACCGGGAGCTGGTCGCCCAGGCCCTCGATCTTTAACTAAGACTGGCCGGCGTTGTGCGGCCACGAGTCATAGAGGGCCGTGTCGATGGAGCCGCTCTCCACCCCCGCGATGTCATAGATGTAGGTGGTGCCCGTCAGCGGCGGGCCGCCGAGTCCGCAAGGGGTCGTCGTCGTGCAGCGCGTCTCGCCGGCATACCAGATGAGGGTCGACGTCAGGAAGCCTGGATTCGCGCGCGGCTCGCTCGTGGCCTGGGCGACGGGGCCTCCGCCGGTGTCGAGAATGCCGACCACGTGATTGCCCTGCGGGTTGAGGGACGAGAAGGTGATGTGGGTGCCGTCAGCGCTCGGCCAGGGACGGATCCACTGCAGGCCGGGATTCACCACCTGCACCTTGCCGGTCGCCTCCCACACCAGGACGCCGCCTGTGGTCCGGAAATATAGACGCGCGCCGCTGGCCCCCCACGTGGCCATGGTGCCGTCCGCGCGCAAGTAGATCTGCTTCAAATCCGAGAGGCGCACGATCTGGATCGGCGGGGTGCCTGTCGTGGCGCCTTTCTGCGCGGTGAAGGTCTCTTCAACCGCGACGTATTGGCCGTCGGCCGAAAACCCGACCATGGCGTCGTCGTTGTCCAGATTGACCCCGCGGCCGGGAACCGTGCCAAGGCTGGCCAGGGTCTTGTCTCCCGCGGCCGACAGCAGATGCCACGTCACGCCGGTGGTGTCCGAGCTCAGATACGTGAGCTTCTGACCATCGGGACTCCACGCGTAGACCCAGCTCGCATAGCCCCCGTAGCTCCACGCGCGCACCAGCGAGGTGGTGCTTGCGTTCAGGTCGACCATGTAAAGGGCGCCAGACGCGCCGAGGTCGCTGCCCGAGGTCACGATGTACGAGACTCGCGCCGAGTTGACGAAGCGGAAATAGGCGCCGCCCTGGAAGCCGCAGCGGGTGATCGGGTGATTGATGTCGGTCACGTCGCGAACGACCACGCCCTGGACGCCCCGAAGGGAGACCAGCGCCACCTGATGGCCGGCGGGAACCTGCGATTGGCACACGACCGCCACTGGCGGCGGCGGTGTGGGCCCGCCGGGACTCGGGCTCGGGAACGGCGGCAGGGAAGGGCGCGCCACCGGCGTTGTCGCCACGGGCGACGGCGACTTCTTTGGCGGGGTGGGGCCGGGGCCGCACGCGACGGCCAGTACGATCAGCACCACCAGGAGCCGTTTCATGCCGTGTGCAATCTTGAGGCTAACGCGTCCGTTCTAGCCGCCCGACAGCAGCCGGAACACGACCACCCCGAACAATGCGCAGGCCGGGATCACGATCCCGCGGTACAGAGACCAGTAGCCCGACCAGGATTCACGGAGCCGGTCGAGCCGCCGTCCCGAGCCGAAGACAAGCGACCAGTAGATGGGCAGCGCCGCTCCCGTGTTGAGGGCAAGTGCGAGCAGTGCGATGCCGCCCGCGCCCACCAGCCAGACCTGCAGCGGAGCCGAGGTTCCAAACCCAAGCTGCGTCCCCCAGACGGCGGCGGCCGCCATGAGACCGAGCATGGCGGGCACGCCCAGGAGGAAGAACGCCGCGAAGCTGACGGCCACGAGCACAAGCATCAGCGCCAGCGTCGCCACGATCCCGGCCAGCCCGGCGGCGGCAATCGTGGTGCCACTGGCCTGCGACGTTTTGCTGGCAACAGCCGTCGACACGAAGGGCGCCGGGTCGTTCTGCGCCTGACCGCGGGCGGTCGCCCCGACCTCGGACCACGAATGCCAGCCCGAGCCCACGGTGACCGCCGCCGCGACTCCGGCGGGAGCGATCGCCAGCAGGAGGCCGGCAGCGATTGCGACCGCGTTGCGGCGCACGACGGCGATCGGCAGCCAGACGCGCCTGCGCTTCGTGCGGCCGATACCGGTTTCCATCAGGCGCTCGCGGTCGAATGTGGTTCCGCAGAGGACGGTGAGGGCAAAGCACGCCGTGAGGGGCAGCAACAATGACGCGATCGCCAGCGGGGAACGGAAGACGAACAGAGCCAGCGGCAGATCGGCCACCGCGGCCGAAACCGGCGACAGCAAGAAGGACCACGCTCCGCCCGCCGCGCCCTCGCGCGGGAAGAGCATGAATCCCAGCATTCGGCCCATCGCCGCCCAGTAGGCGGTGACCGCGGCGACGAATGCGAACACGGGCAGCAGGTCCCACGGCGCGCTCTGCCCGAACAGTGAAAGAAGGGCCATGCCCGCCCCCATCCACAAGGTCACCCATACGGCGCTGACGACAGCGCCCGGGAGCACCTCGAGCCAGATGAGCGAGGGGTCGTCGATCGGCGTATAGAGCAGCACCTCCAACGATTGCTGCGCCTTCTCCCACCAGATCCCGATCGAGCTCTTGATCGATTCGAGCAGCGCGAACGACATGAAGAACAGCGGCAGCAGCAGACCTGCCTGGAGGGCGGTGCCGCCCGTGAATTTTTGTGCCACCTGGCCCAGGACCCCCGGCAGCTGCCCGAAAAGCGAGGTCCCCGCGACCAGCAGGAGGACGAACGCATTCAGGTACATCACCCAGCTCAAATCCCCGCGCCGCCACCACGAGCTGACATAGAACGGGAGGGAGTGGCGGAGCAGGCCCCACTGCGAACGCAGCGATCCGAACATCCGTAAGGCGCCGATCCCGGACGCCACGCGGCCCGGTGCGGCAGCGACCTCGGCGCTCGGCGGCAACGGCTGCTCCATCGCCTTGAGGTAGACGGACTCCAGAGTCACCTGCTCCTCTTCGAGCTGGTAGTAAGGGGCCCCGGCCGTCGCGAGCCTCTTCTGCAGCTCCGCCGCGAAATCGGCGCGGTCCGCGATCGAGGTTTCCCAGCCGAGGCTGTACGTGATGCGGTCGTCGTTCAACTCGAACGCGACCGTCTGCTCGCGCAGCCATGCGCGCAGCGGCTCCGGATCGGCCGGCATGCGGCTGAGGCGGACGGCAAAACGCCTTCCGGCCTCGGCCTCGCGGCGCAGCCCGTCGAGGGTGCCATGCGTGACGATCACCCCGCGGCGCATGATCGCGATGCGGTCCGCCATCAGCTCCGCCTCGCTCAGCACGTGAGTGGTCACGATCAGGGCGGCCCCGCGCGCTCGCTGCTCGCCGAGATAACGGCGCATATCCGCGGCCGCGACCGGGTCGAGGCCGGCGGTCGGTTCGTCGCAGAAGATCCAATCTGGCTCGTGGAGCGTGGCCCGGATCAAAGCCACCTTCTGGGCCATGCCCCGCGAGTACGTGGCGAGAATCGCGTCGGTTCGGTCCGCCAGCTCGAAGCGCTCGAGCAGCTCCGCGATGCGCCGCTTGCGCACGTCGGCAGGCACGCCGTAGAGGTAGCCGAAGCGTTCGAGGTATTCAACCGCCGTGTTGCGCCCGTACAGCCGCGCCTGGTCCGGAACGACACCCAGCCGCCCGCGAACCTCATCCAGCTTTTCGGGCAACCGTAGGCCGTCGAGCTCGATCAAGCCGGAGTCGGGCCGGAGGATGCCGCCAAGGCAGCGCAAGGTGGTGGACTTGCCGGCGCCGTTTTGTCCTAGGAGGACGAGGACCTGGCCGCGCTCGACGTGAAGGTCCACCCCGTCGACGGCGCGGACGTCGCCAAAGCTTTTGCGAAGGCCTTCGACACGAATCACTGGGGGTCGGAGTCTAGCGCTCTATCCCGGCGGAACGGCCGTCTTATCCAGGCGGTCGAGAAGGGGCTGTAGCCGGGCCATGACAGCAATATGGATGTGGTCTCTGGAGCCGGCCGCGTCCAACCGGGCGAACCGGTTCGGTTCGGCCGCGGCGAGGCGCTCATAGGCGGCGGCCACGCGCAGGTGGAACTCGATCGACTCCCTCTCGAGCCGATCCGGTTGCTTGCCCGCCTCGGCCAGGCGCTCGAGCCCTTTCTCGACCGGAACCGACAACAGGAACGTGACGTCGGGGCGCGGAAACGTCGGCGGCCAGGTCGTGGGCACGCCGCGGGCCCCGCCCTGGTACGCGAGCGTCGAGTCGTGGTAGCGATCCGCGACCACTATTTGACCCCCCGCGAGCGCAGGCGCGATGACCTCGGCGATCAGCTGCTTGCGGGCGGCCATGAAGAGATACATCTCGGCCTCCGCGTCCAGCTCGAGCGTGCCGGTGAGGACGATCTCGCGGATGCGCTCGCCGAGCTCGTTGCCGCCCGGCTCACGCACCAGCACCGGCTGCCGGTTCGCCAGTGCCTGGCCCAGCAGCTCGACCTGCGTGGTCTTGCCGGCGCCCTCGGGCCCCTCGAAAGTAATGAAGAGACCGGCCACTAGCTAGTGTCCGGTACCGGAGGTCCGCTGCATATTTCGCGGCATCGGCGGCCGGAGCCAAGGAGCCGACGAGCACGCGAGGGAGCGCATCGCGTAGATGCGTGACCGAGCGCGCGCAGGAGGCGACGCCGGCTTCAGCGCCGTAGGCGCCCGGCCGCCTAGGTCGCGAAGATGCAAGGACATTCCGGGATCGGACACTAAGGATCTTCGGGAGTCGGCGTGATGCGCAAGCGGCGCTGGGGCTCCTTGCCGGTGCTGCGCGCGGAGAGCTCGTTCTCCGCGACCAGCTGATGCTGCAGTCGGCGTAGGTATGCGTTCTGGGGCGCGATCTCGACGGGTCGCAGCGTCGTCTTCACGGTCTTGATCGCCGCGGCGGCCTCGGCCAGGGCGCGAGTCGTCGCCTCGTCGTGCTTGTCGACTCCGTAAATACGCGAGAGCGCGTCGCGAATCTGGGTGACCGAATTGCTCTTGAGGATGTGGATCGGCAGGCCGCGGCTCTCCGCCTGACGCAGGCTGTCCGGCCGCCGCCGGTAGTGATTTTTGAGCGTGAGCACCGCACCGGCGCCGTCGAGGTTGCCCAGCACTCGCACCGGCAGCTCGAGCTCGCGGATCGACTGCTCGACGTGGTGGCGGCTCACACCATAAGGAAAGATGCCGAACGGTTTGCTGCCGGCGGCCGCGGCCGCTGGCAAATCGGGCGCAACCACGGTCGGGACCTCGACGTTGGAGATGACCCGGCCCTCACGCGTGCGCATGCGGATCTTGGGCGTGAGCATCGGCCCGCGGAGCGCGGTGTCGACGATATCGGCCAGGGGCATGTGGATGGCGACGCGGTCGCGGTCCTGGATCTCGACGAGCACGTCGAATGTCGGCGGCGCCTTGCGCTCGAGCACCGACTTCTGTGTGCCCCGCCGTCGCGCCTCTTCGTCGGACAGCGTCACGCTCTGGATGCCGCCGAGGAGGTCGTTCAGCGTCGGGTTGATAAGGAGGTTCTCGAGTGTCTGGCCGTGCGCGGTCGCGATGAGCTGCACGCCACGCTCGGCGATGGTGCGCGCGGCGGATGCCTCGAGCTCCGTGCCGATCTCGTCGATGACGATGACCTCGGGCATGTGGTTCTCGACCGCCTCGATCATCACCGAGTGCTGAAGCAACGGCGTCCGCACCTGCATGCGACGCGCGCGCCCGATCCCAGGATGAGGGATGTCGCCGTCCCCGCCGATCTCGTTCGACGTGTCGACTATCACCACGCGCTTGCGCAGCTCGTCAGCGAGCAGGCGCGCGCACTCGCGCAGCATCGTGGTCTTGCCGATGCCGGGCCGTCCCAGCAAAAGAATGCTCTGGCCGCTGATCACGATGTCGCGGATGATCTCGCCCGTGCCGGTGACCGCACGCCCGACGCGCATGGTGAGCCCGGTGATCCGGCCCGAACGGTTGCGGATCGCGGACACGCGGTGGAGGGTGCGCTCGATGCCGGCGCGGTTGTCGTCGCCGAACTGGCCGACGTTGTTGGTGACGTGTTCGAGGTCTGATGCGGAAACCGGGCGGTCGGCCAGCAGCACCTCGCGCCCAGGCACGCGGGCCTCCGGCTCCCGGCCGAGGTCGAGCACGATCTCGAGCAGCTCGCGGGGATCGGTTCGCTCGTGGAGCGCGCGCGCCAGGTCGGTGGGCAGCGCGCGCGACAGGAGCTCGATCTCCTCGTCCCAGCTTTGTGCTCCCTGCCCGCGCCCGGCTGAGGTCACAAGCGACGTTTCGGGCCTGCTCATGCGAGCGAGGGCACCAGTCCTTTCTCTCGCACGGGTACTCGAACGGCCAGTTCTTTGACCAGGAGTAGCTGCGTCAAAAGTACGCTGAACCCACGCCCTCTCAGGGCGTCGATCATGTGCGAATCATAGTGGCGCAGGCTCGACCAGGCGGGAGCCTCGGAGCCGGCCAGCAGAGAGAGGCCGAGGTCTGCCAGCTCGTCGGGAAGGGGACGCTCGGGCATCGCCAAGAAATTGAGTGTGTGCGGGCGCGCTCCCGAGCTCCGCTCGACCTTGACCCAGCCCACGAGCTCGACCCGGTCGAACACCAGCTCGAGCTTGTCCGATCCCCGCGCGCTCAGACGACCGGTCCACTCGCCGTGCAGCGCCCGCCAGTCGCGATAGGTGGGCGCCTCGAGCTGCGATACACCCTGCGGGGTGACCTTCCGGTAGAGCTGGTAGAGCAGGCGATTGTCGCCTCTCTTCACGGGCCGGACGCCGTCGGGCTGTCGCTGCGAGCGCGCGATCGGGTTCTCGGCGTAGACGACGACCTCGGTGGCGTACTGGCGAAAACCGCGAAGCCGGAACACCGGCAGCAGCGGATCGCGGTCCGGCAGGCGCACGAACACCCGCTGCGCTCCGCGCTCGAGCGCCTGGTTGCACAGGTGCTCGACCAGCGCCGGCGCCACGTCATCGGAAGACCCATCCACCACCTGCAGGTTCAGCACCTGTAGGACCTTTGCCCGCGAAAGCTCAAGGCCCCGCTGCCCACCCGACGCCTGCACGTAGCCGACCACCTTGCCGCCCTCCTCGGCCACGTAGATGAGCGTCTCCTGCGAGAGGGGCAGGAACGCCGAAAGCGTGGAGCTGAGCAGAGACCACAGCCTCGCCGCAGGGGCATCGGCTCCGTTCATCGTCATGTCCGCCGACCGGTGCATCTCCTCGATGCGCGAGAGGTCGAGCAGGCTTGCTGCCCTCAGCTTCATGAAGCCAACGCCATTCGCACGAATTCCTGATGCAGCCGCCTGTCTCCGGTGAGCTCGGGGTGAAAGCACAGCGCGAGGATGTGGCCCTGGCGCACCGCTACGGCGCGGCCGTCATGCACCGCGACCACCTCGGCGGTACCGGCCGACTCCACAAGCGGTGACCTGATGAACACCCCGGGAAATGCCTTGCCGTCGAGGCCGGCCACATCGATGGCAGCTTCGAAGCTGTCGACCTGCCGTCCGTACCCGTTGCGCCGCACCGAGATGTCGAGCAGGCCCAGGCCACGCTGGCCCGCCATCCCGTCGGTCACCTCGCGCGCGAGCACGATCATGCCGGCGCACGTGGCCAGCGTCGGGAGGCCGCCGGCGATGGCGTCGCGCAGCGGTTCGAGCAGGCCGACGCGCTCCATCAGCATCGTCATCGTCGTGCTCTCGCCGCCAGGAAGCACCAGGCCATCAAGGTTGTGAAGGTCCTCGGGCGTCTTGACCAGGCGTGTCTTCGCGCCAACCGATTCGAGCGCGCGCACATGCTCCGCAAACGCACCCTGCATGGCGAGGACCCCAATCAAAGGTGCGCCCTTGCGTTTGCCCCACGAACTCAGAGGCTTCACCTTGAGTTCGTGGTGGCCCCTTTTACCGGCGGACGCCGGGCGACTACCAGCCTCTGGCAGCGAGCAGCTCGTCCTTCGGGATGGAGGGGATCTCGAGCCCCGGCATCGCCTTCCCGAGACCGGCGGAAACCTCCGCCAGAACTTCGGGCTTGTCGAAATACGTTGTGGCCGCCACGATCGCTTTGGCACGCTTCAAGGGGTCCTCGGACTTGAAGATGCCGGAGCCGACGAACACACCGTCCACGCCGAGCTGCATCATCAGCGCCGCGTCTGCCGGCGTCGCGATTCCACCCGCGGCGAAGTTGACCACGGGCAGGCGGCCGAGACGCTGGCATTCGGCAAGCAGCTCGACCGGCGCTCCGATCTGCTTGGCTTCGCGCACCAGCTCGGCGTGGCTCAAACCGTGAAGCTTCCGAATGCCGGCATTGACGGCACGGGCATGTCGAACCGCTTCGACCACGTTGCCGGTTCCGGCTTCACCCTTGGTGCGGATCATCGCCGCACCTTCAGCGATTCGTCGCAACGCCTCACCGAGGTCGCGACAGCCGCAGACGAACGGAACCTTGAACGGGTGCTTGTCGATGTGGTTCTCTTCGTCGGCGGGTGTGAGCACCTCGGACTCGTCGATGTAGTCGATCCCAAGGGCCTCGAGGATCTGCGCCTCGACGAAGTGGCCGATCCGGCACTTCGCCATGACCGGGATCGTCACGGACTCCATGATCGAGCGGATGAGCGTCGGGTCGGACATCCGCGCCACGCCGCCCTCCTTGCGGATGTCAGCCGGTACGCGCTCGAGGGCCATCACGGCGCACGCGCCGGCGTCCTGGGCCATCCGCGCGTGTTCGGGTGTGACCACGTCCATGATCACGCCGCCCTTCAGCATCTGGGCGAGCCCCGCCTTGACCTTGAATGAGCCCTTGACAGCCCCTTTTCCATTACGGGATCCGTTGCGTTCGGCCACGATCAGAATTCTACGCTCGCACTTCATCCCTCCTGCCCTCGCTGCCGCCCTCCCCCGCAGGGGGAGGACCAAGGAGGGGAGCCCGGGCGCAGTAGACCGTGAGTCACCAGCCCAGCCCAAGCTGCATCACTAGAATCCAGCGATGGGCACGCGGGCACTCTCGGGACTCGTATTGGCGGTTCTGGCGATCCTGCTGGCGTCCGTTGGCGCCGCGGCGGCCACGGATCTCCACCCTCTGCTGGCGAGCCCCCCGACGGTGGACTGGATCGACGTCCCTTCAAGCCCGAAGACGCTCGTCGGCGACTTCACCGCCCACGACTATGCCGCCTACCTCCAGGCGTCCGGCAACAGTCCCGGAGCCACCGAATTCGAC
>DMCH01000085.1:11084-15797 GCA_003446775.1 Chloroflexota bacterium | reverse complement strand
GGCTCGCACGACCTGTTGATCGAGCGGGCATTCGAGTTCAGCCAGCCCAGGGGCGCTCGCTCCTGGTACAGCCTGCTCAAGCTCATCGACACGACCTCCGGCAAGTACACGCACGACATCCCGATGCCTCCTTCGGTCCCGAATTCGTCTGGTGCGCTTTTTACATGGCCCGACGGCACGCTTCAAAACCGGATTGGATTCTGGAAGGGCAACGTCGCGTACGTAGTTCACACGGACTCCTTCACGAATGACCTGTCGGCGCTCGGGGTCAGCCAGGCGGTCACCGAGTACGCGAACGCTCCATCCCAGACAGAGGTGCCTCCGGGCGCGGGTCGAGTGGTGAACGATTGGCTTCGCAACATCGGGATCGCGGTCGGCATTGTGGTCGTGGCATTGGCGATCGTGACCACGATCACGATCGTGTTGGTGACCCGCCGGCGGCGTCCAGCCACATTCCTCGTAGGCGGACCCACCATGTCGCCGGACGGCGCCTACTGGTGGGACGGGCAGCGATGGCGCGACGCGTCCGTCGAAGCTCCGGCCTCGGCGCCTCGCTCGCCCGACGGGGCCCACTGGTGGGACGGGCGGACCTGGCGGCCGCTTCCAGCGGCCCGGCCGCTCGGCTAGCGGGACCAGATTTCGATCGCTTCCCCGTTGAACTCGGATACGGTGCTCCCTGTGATCAAAACTGGCCCCAAAGTGGCAGCAGCGGGTGCGCTGACCCTGCTTTTCTCCGCGTGGGCGCCTCTGAGCGCATTCGCCTGCACTACCGCTCCGAGCGGCGGAGGGGGCTCGTACGGCGGAGGCAGTGCAGCCAGTGGAGGCAGCGCGATCGCGCCAGGGGGCGGCTCGGCGATTCCGGTTGGCTCGATCGGCTTCGGCGGCATGACCTTCGCCGCTCTGAGCGGCTTCGTGCTCCTTTTGGCGGTCGTCGTGGTCGCGATCCTGCTTGTGAAGATACTGCGGCGCCCGCGGCCAAACTTCGCGCTTATGGCGCAGCTTTCGCCGGATGGAAGGTACTGGTGGGACGGAACGGCGTGGCATGATGGCCTTCACAACCCCCCGCCGCCATCCGTGCGCTCGGCCGACGGCGCCCATTGGTGGGACGGCGGCTCCTGGCGGACCGTCCCTACGAGTTAGCTAGAGCCTCTCCAGCACCAGCGTCCGCTTGCTCGCGTACTCGTCGTCGGAGAGCAGCCCATCCCGATGCAGGCGCGTGAGCATGTCCATCTCCTCCAGCACATCGAGCAGCGGCGCCATGGTCCGGCGCGCGAGGTAGGCCTCTGACGCGGTGCCGGCGTCCTCGCCGCGAGCGTCGAACTCGCGGATGAAGAAGAGCGCCTTGACGGCCGAGAACGGGATCCCGAGCTTGCGAATAGGGCTGTCGGCCTGCTCGCCATGGAGGTGCAGCACCACGCCGTAGCGGTGCCGCTCGAGCGTGCCGTCCAGGTGACCGCGCAGCACCTCGCCATCGAGGAATCGGATCGCGACCTTGCGCGTCGGCGTTTCGGAGGCGAGGTTCTGGTCGCGGGGCAGCTCCACCCACTTCACCGCCGTGAGCGGGATCCAGGCGGTCTCGTTGTTCTCCAGCCCGCCCGCATCGTCGACCTCGACCAGGAAGTCGGGCTCGTCGAAATCGAGGTCGCGAGCGACCCCCTCGAGGGTTTCGTCGTCGAAAAACCGCACGACTACCTTTGCCATCGCATCACCTACTCTACTAACCCTCATTTGGCGGGAGTCCTGCGAACTGCCCGACGGCCCAACCGCCGGGAGCACCGGGCGCAGCCCGCAATGTGGTTGCGCACTGATTCGGCCTGGTTGCGACGAAGCTTGCCGGCAAGGTATGGAGCCAACAACGGAGCCACCTCCTCATGGGTCACTTCGGCCGCACCCTCGGCCGCGAGGTATTCCTCCTTGAATCGGAGGCGGGCACGGTAGAGCAGCGTTTCGACGGCGCTCTCGGACATCTTCAAGGTTCGCGCGATCTGGCGGTAGCTGAGGTCCTGAAGCTCGCGGAGGGTGAGCACCAGGCGGTATTTCTCGGGCAATCGCTGAGAGACGGCCCAGACCCGCCTTCGAGTCTCATTCGATTCCTGGACATCGACCGGATCGAAGCTGCGCGAGGTCGATGGAAGTTTGGCCATGAACTCGTCGTCGTCGTCATCCGACCCCTCCACCCTGAGGTCGCGCTGGCGGCGTCGCAGCTCGTCGAAGCAAAGGTTGCGGGCCACGGTGTGCACCCAGCCACCGAAGTTGAACGATTCGTCGACCCGATCCATCATTCGGAGCGCCTTCATGAAGGTTTCCTGCGCAATGTCCTCGGCGAGCAGCGCATCGCCGAGCTTGCGGCGCACGAGCCGGTAGATGGAGGCGACATAACGGCGGTGCAGCTCCTCGAACGCGTGCGTGTCGCCGTTGCGATAAGCCCGCACGAGCTCGACGTCGGTCGGATCGACGCCGACTTTCTCGGCGTCGGTCGCCTCGACGCTGACCTTCGATGTGTCTTTGGGTTCGTCTGTCACAGCATTTCTTGAACGGCGCGAGCGGCCGCGCGGGTCAGTTCTTGGGCGGCGTCGTGCATCAGGACTTGCAGATTGTGCCCTTGTGGATCGCCTTCTTGAGCCAGCGTAACCACCGAAGTGACGCCCATCGAGGTCAGCGACTCCCAGCCGGGGCCCTTGCTGCCGGCCAGCAGCAGGGTCGGGATCCCGGCCGCACGAGCCCGCTTGGCCACCTCGCCGGGCGCCTTGCCGAAGGCGGTCTGGCCGTCGACCCGACCCTCGCCCGTGATCACCAGCCGGGCTCCGGCGAGGGCCTGGTCAAAGCCGCTGGCATCGACGACGAGCGGGGCTCCTGGCACCAGCTTGGCGTCCAGGAACGCGATCAGGCCCGCCCCGGCCCCGCCTGCCGCTCCGGCGCCGGGAACATCCGCCACCCGCTTGCCGAGGTCGCGCTCGATGATCTCGGCGAGGTGGGCGAGCGCCTCGTCGAGCTCGCTGACAGCCTTCGCGTCGGCGCCCTTCTGCGGCCCGTAGATGTAGCTCGCGCCCTGGGGCCCGGTCAGTGGGTTGGTGACGTCGCAAGCGACCATCACCCTTACGGAGCGCCATGATGGATCGAAACCAGAGGCGTCGATCCGCGCGAGTTGGGCCAGAGCTGCGCCGCCGCGAGGCAGGTCGCGACCGCCGGCGTCGACCAGGCGGTAGCCGAGGGCTTGGGCCAAGCCGGCGCCGCCGTCGTTGGTAGCCGAGCCGCCGATGCCAGCGATGATCGACGCCACCCGCTGCCTGCGCGCCTCTGCCAGCAGCTGCCCGAATCCATAGGTGGACGCTATGCGTGGGTCGCGCTTTTCGGTGGGGATCAGGGTGAGCCCGCTCGCCGAAGCGAGCTCGACGACGGCGGTGCGGCCGCCATCGATCAGGCCGTAGGCGGCCTGAACTCGATCGCCGAGCGGTCCTTCGACCTGGACCGAGTGATATGTCCCTTTGCGAGCCGAAACCAGCGCTTCGACCGTGCCCTCGCCGCCGTCGGCCACGGGAATCTCCACGACCTCGGCATCCGGCCGCGCTTCGCGCACGCCGCGTGCGATCGCGTCCGCCGCCTGCGACGCCGTGAGGCTGCCCTTGAACGAATTCGGCGCGACGATGACCCTCATCGCCGCGTCAGCCTACGCGTCTGTCTAGTAGACCGGGATCGTCCAGTCCTTGTGCTTCGGTGACTCGCCGCGCACCGCGCCGAAGTAGATGCTCTGCAGCTCCTGCGTGAACTCCCCAACCTTGCCATTGCCCACGGGCCGGCGGTCGACCTCGATCACAGGCGAGATCTGAGCTCCTGTCCCACACAGCAACAGCTCATCGCACGTGTAGAGCTCGGTGCGGTCGATGCTGCGCTCGATGACAGGCTTGCCGAGCTCTTCTTTGATCAAACGAGTCAACAGGATGCGCGTGACGCCCTCGAGGATGTCGTCGGTGACGGGGGGGGTCACGAACACGCCGTCCTTGAGCATGAATAGGTTCTCGGCGGATCCTTCGGACACATGGCCGTCGATGGTGAGGACGATGGCCTCGTCGAAACCCGATTCGACCGCCTCGGATTTCGCCAGCGCCGACTGTGCGTACGAACCGGTGATCTTGGCCCGCGCCGGCAACGATTGGTCCGGGGTGCGCCGCCACGAGCTGACCATGCACCTGATTCCACCCTCGATCTCGACATAGTTGCCGAACGGAATTGCATAGATGAAGAAGCTGTGGTTCAGGTTGTGCAGGCGAACTCCGATCTCCTCGCTGGATGCGTACAACAGGGGACGCACGTACACGTCGGACTTGAACTCGTTGCGCCGCAGGAGCTCGACGGTGATGTTGGCCAGCTCCTCCGTCGAATAAGGAAGGGTCATTCGCATGATGTTGGCCGAGCGCCGCAGCCGGTCGTAATGAGCGGGCGCCTGCAGGAGGTGCAGCTGCTCCTGCTTGGGGTTCCAGTAAGCGCGGATGCCTTCGAAGCAACCGGTTCCGTAATGGAGGGCGTGCGTCATCAGGCCCAGCTTGATGTCGTGGTACCGGCCGAACTCGCCGTCGAAGAACACCCAGGTGTTGGGGTGGGTCGCGCCCTTTTTCGCCGCCGCCTTCGATTTCGTTTCCACACTCATCTCGGGACTATTTTAAGCGGCGCCTGCACAGGGCCCCCGGCTTCTGAAAGAATCGCGAATGTGAGCCT
>DMCH01000085.1:9409-10734 GCA_003446775.1 Chloroflexota bacterium | reverse complement strand
GACCTGGTCGTCGCCGAGCTTGGGCGCACCCGCGACAACCTCAGAGAGGCGGTCGCCAACCTCTCCTCGAAGCCGCTCCCGCCCGGCGGCAAGCCCGTGCTGGACGAGCTGGTTGAGCGCGCCCGCCAGGAGGGCGTCTACGACCTAGACTACGGCCCCGACCCGTATGACAAGCCGCCACTTGAACCGCTCGACGAGGGCACGCTCGGAATCGGAGCGCTCCTGGTCGTGAGCTCGCTGCTTGGGATCGGCTTGGCAGCCGCTGCGGTGTACCTCGGCATCAACGCGATCTTGAACACGAGTGGCTGAGTTCTCGTTCGACGTCGTTTCGGAGTTCGACCCGGCGGAGCTCACCAACGCGCTCGACCAGGCCCGCCGAGAGGTGGGCACCCGCTTCGATTTCAGAGACACGCAGACCTCTTTCGACCGTCAAGACCAGATCATCCTCATCGACTCGGCGAGCGAGGAGCGCGCGAAGGCGGCGCTGCAGGTTCTGCGCGAGAAAGCCGCCCGTCGCCAGCTGTCGCCCAAATTGTTCAAGGCCGGCGACCCCAAGACGGTGGGTAAGGGCCGCGGCCAGATCGAGGTCCAGCTGAACGCGGGCATCACCGATGAGCTGGCCCGCGACCTTCGGAAGCGCATCCAGAACGTCACGCCGAAGGTCCAGGTGCGGATCCAGGGCGATCAGCTTCGCGTCGTCGGCAAGGACAAGGACACGCTGCAGCTAGTGATCAAGTATCTGCGCGAGGCGGAGGACATCCCGGTTCCCCTCCAGTTCACGAACTACAGGTAGCCCCCGAATCGGGTCGAACCAGCCACGATAGTCGGGTGCTGGTGATCCCGGCGATCGACATCATGAACGGCCAATGCGTTCGGCTGGTCCAGGGGGACTTCGACCAGCGCACGGTCTACTCGGACGACCCGGCCACGATCGCGCTGGACTTCGCCCGCGCGGGCGCGATTCGGCTCCACGTCGTCGACCTCGACGCGGCCCGCGGCGACCACGACAACCATCGCGTCATCGAAAGCGTCATCGAAGCCGGATTGATCGTGCAGGTCGCCGGCGGGGTTCGGACCGCGGCTCAGGTCGAGGCCTGGATCGGCGCCGGCGCCGGGGCGGTGGTGATGGGGACTGCGGCGGTCCGGGAGCCGGACCTGCTGGCAGAGTGCGCGACGACGAATCCAGGTCACGTGATGGCAGCGCTGGACGTGCGGGATGGCCTGCCCGCCGTGAGCGGCTGGACGGAGACGGAGCCGCTCGACATCTCCGAGCTGATCCCGCGCTGGAACGTCCTGCCCCTGGCGGGCGTGATCCTCACCTGCAC
>DMCH01000085.1:0-9078 GCA_003446775.1 Chloroflexota bacterium | reverse complement strand
GGCATCTCGTCGCTCAACGACATCCGCGGGGTTCGCGAAACAGGCGCTGCGGGCGTGATCCTCGGGCGGTCCCTTTACGAGGGCAAGCTGTCGCTGGAACAAGCCCTGCGGCTGTGAGACTCACGTGGACCGCCCTTGCATTGGGTGCGTTCGCCGCCGTTGTGATCGCCGTCTCGGCCTGCGGCGGTCGCGAAGCACCCGACGACCAGGGCCTTCACCAGGACATCGCCAACGGCACCAGCGGCGCCGAGGTCACTTTCGACGCAACAGTGCTTGCGGACTCAGTGGAATCGGGAGGTCATGAGCGCTTCGAGGTCAAGACGACCACTGGCGAGAGTCTGGAGGTGGACCACAACACCTCCCTGGCTCCAAGCGTCCCTATTCACGCCGGCGACACTGTCGTGATCCACGGCGAGCTGTACATTGATCCAGGTCCCCGGCTGGGTGTGCACTGCACGCACGCGCACACGTCCAGCGGATGTCCGAATCCAGGCTGGATCGAGTTCGCCAATAATTATTACGAGTGAGATCGAGGAAGAGGACCACGGTCCCCTTCCTCGGACTATCCCCTCTCCCGGCCACGATTGGCAGGCGCCTGGAGTGTCGACGCCGGGTGACGGCCGGAATAATCCGACCTACAGGCCACGCGTTATCTTTTTTAGAGAACAATTGCAGTCATGAGCGGGCAGGAGCCGCCCCGACCATCCAGCTATATCGCGAACCTGCGGGCTGGCGAGTACGGCTTCCTCGAACGAGCTGCGCGCGTATTCGGCAATGTCGGGCGCAAGATCGTGCGCCGGCAGGCGTGTTGCGGAAACTACGGCGACCCAGGTTGTTGAATGACGACCGCTGAGGCCCGTGCGGCCGGCTTGATCAAGTAGGAAGAAAACGAAGCTCGCCGCTCGGCTGACCGCTCTAGCCTTCATCAGCCCCGCCTTGTTGATTGCATCCTGCGAACCCACACGAACCGCAACACCACCGGCTTGCCATACCTGGCTCCCGGCAATCGGCTCGAGTGCAGCTACGCTGCCATCAGGATCTGGGATTCTCGTGTTCGATCGGCTCGACAACACGCCAAGCTCCGATGCCACCTGGATGTGGTCGGGATCGTGTTGGAGCCAGGAGCCTGGTTTCGGGGGCCATCCCGTTTTCGGGTCGGCGTTGGCGCCGGATCCCTCGACTTCGAGCGTCGTCGCCTATGGCGGTTGGGATGCGACTGCCCTGGATGGTTACGTTGCGCTCTACGACACCTGGCAATTCCGCGCCGGTGTTTGGAGCCAATTACTCGGTAGCGGGCCCAAACTCTCAGGTCCGACTGCGATCGACGATCCCAAGCTCGGAGGCGTATTGGTAATCGGAGCCGGGGCACATGCCGAAGAGACATGGTTGTTGTCGAAGTCGGGCTGGCGCCAGCTGCATCCGGAACATTCGCCACCATCGCGGCTTGGAGCGAGCCTGGGCATCGATCCCGCCACTGGCGCCTTGATAGCGTTCGGTGGCTATGTGATCCCCAAAGATGCGATGACCAACACCTGGCGATGGACTGGTTCCGACTGGCTGCTCGAGACGGCGGCCACCAACGAGTTGCACCTCCCACCCTCCGGCCTCGTCGTCGCCGACCGTCACTCGCTTTGGTTGCTGGCGGGCGCCCCATACTCAAATCAGCTCGAGCTGTGGCGTTGGGCGGCCGGTACATGGGTCTGGGTCGGTAGCAGCACACTCGGACCGAGGCTACTTGGCTTTGGAGCTGCATTCGACGGTCGCGAAATCCTGGTCTTTGGTGGTCTGAATGAAGCCTCCGGCGCCGGAGCCACACTGAATACCGCCGAGTGGGCGTGGAGTGGCAAGAGCTGGCGCCGCCTCCACTGAGAAAGTTATGAGGAAAAACCTGCCGGTTTTCCTCATCGCCGGGCCGGCTTCGCCGGCGCGGCTGCGCTCTTTCCCGCTGATGGGACTGTCGAAATAAGTACTCCCGGCCACGTCAGCGGGATGCATGTGGGTTGGGGATGGCCGGAGTTCTCCGGCCCACCAGCCACGTGAAGATCGCCGAACGACGCTAAGGCTTGCGCGCTACCAGCCAGGTCGCCGCTTGCGCGATGGGGCGGATGACGATCTCGTCGATGTCGACGTGCGGCGGGCGGGTGACGGCGAAGGCGATGCAATCCGCAATGTCGGCGGCGACAAGAGGTTTCACACCTTTATAGACAGCCTTGGCGGCATCGCGATCGCCATGGAACCGCACCACGCTGAATTCGGTCTCGACCATCCCGGGCTCGATTTCGGTGACCCGGATCGGCTCGCCATTCAACTCGAGTCGCAGCGTGCGCGAGATGGCATGGACCGCGTGCTTGCTGGCGGTGTAGCCGGCCCCTCCCTTGTACGTCTCGAAACCCGCGATCGATCCCAGGTTGACGATGTGACCGTGCCTAGCCTTGCGTAGGAGCGGCAGGCACGCTCGGGTCATCCGCAGCAGGCCGAGCACGTTGACCTCCCACATCTCGATCCAGTCCTCATCACGACCCTCGGCAACTGGTGTGAGGCCGCGCGCAAGGCCGGCATTGTTGACGAGCACATCGATGCGGCCGAACTTTTTCTTCACCTCAGCCACGAAGGCGTCGATGCTGTCGAGCCTGGTCACATCCAGCGGTAGGGCCAGGCCTGATGAGCCCACCACGCGACGCACGCGCTCCAATCGCCGCGCGCCCGCCGCGATGCGATAACCGAGCCGGCCCAACGCAACGACTGTGGCCGCGCCGATACCCGATGAAGCACCCGTGACTACGGCAATTGGCTTGTAATTACTCGCCACTTTTACTCCCCGACTCAAGAACCCGTCGCGACGCCTTCAAGAATGTACGCTAGGCATAGTGATCGAAGTCCTGGCAGGGGTGATCGCCGGCCTTCTCATCGTGGCTGGAGTCGTCGTCATGATGGGACCCAACGCGAAAGGTCTCCTCAATCGCGTCGGCATGCTGCGCCGCCGCCGGCCGTCGCTGTCGGTCTTCCAGCCGGCGCGTTCACGCGAGGTCGCCACGACGGGCCTGAACCCCAAGACACAACGCGTGCTGGTGGCCGCCTCACGTCTCGGCAGCTGGCTGCGTGCGCACAACCACGAAGAGATCGCGCGCGCCCTTCGCAGCGCGGCCGGACGCATCACCAGCGACGAGCCGGCCGGCCTGTACGCGATGCAGACGGTCCTCCGGCGTGTCCGCGCTCTGAGCCTCGACGATGGTGGCGCGCAGGAGCGGCTGAAGGCGCTCTCGAACGAGCTGCGAGACGCGGTTCAGGATCGGTTCGAGCAGCTGGAGCTGCTTCCCTTCCGCCGACCGTAGCTTTACCGGGGCGGCGCCGTTTTACCTGTGTGCGAGCGGCTCCAGCACTGATCGTCTAAGCGCCCTTCACCAGGTTTCGCCATCGCTCGCACGCCAGTTTCCTGATCTCAGAGTGGCTCGCGGCGCAGAACCTCGGGGCGGTACTCGCCCGGGAGCTCGATTTCAGCGGGTGCGAGCAGGCAGAACTCTGGCGGCGGACCCAGCACCATCATCCGCCTCCACAGGCTGATCCCAGGCCCGCTCGAATAAGGCCCCAGGCGCGCGTAGTGGTCGGCGTATCCCGCTCCCGCCGGCTTCGAGAACTGGATCTCGAAGCCCGCACCGGCTGCCGGCTCGCCGCTGATGAGGCTGTACAGCTTGCCCACCCCGTCCACGGCCAAACGCGCGGCGGTGTCGTGGGCCGGTGTGCGAACACCGCTCACGGCAGCCGCATTGAGCACGTCCAGCGCCGCCGAGTTGTCGACCAGGTACCAGTCGCTGTAGCGGTCGCCGACCTTAAACGTCGAGGAGCGCACAAAGCCGCCCGGCGGCGTACTCGCCAGCGCTGCGTGGAAGCGCTTCAGCGTGGCCTCGTAGACCGCGACGTCCACACCGCCGGCCGGTCGATGACTGAAAACATAGGCAAGCATCGCGTCAGCCGTTAGCCTTCGGTCCCTTGCCGGATTCGACGTACTTCTTCAAGGCAGCCATGTTGCTGCGAATGCCTGCGGCGTACTGGCCCGCAAGCAAGCCGCCCGCGAAGCGCAGCAACCCGGTCAGCTCGTAGTCCATCTCGTATACGACGTGAGTCGTGCCGTCCTTTTCTCTGTACGTGTACGACCAGGTTCCCTTCAGCGGGCCGCGAATGAATGTGCCCGCGCACCGCTTCGGCTTGTTGTACACGCTCTGCTCGACCTCGAGCTTCTCCTTGATACCGCCGGGCAAATCGAGGTGATAGCGATAGCGCGTGCCCTTGCCGGGCGGGTTTTTGTCGAGCTTCTCGATTTTCGCGACGTAGCTCGACCACTTCGGCGCATTCGTTGCGTCCTCCTGCACCACGGCCCACACGCGGTCCGCGGGTGCATCGATGTCGACTTCCTCTTTCAGCCTCGGCACCCTGCGATTATCAGCGCAGTGACGGATAGCGGCGACCCGACTCCTGGGACTGCGGCGCGCGGACCCCACAGGACGTTGGGAGCTCTTCGGCACCGGAACTACCGGCTCTTTCTGACCGGGCAGATCATCTCGACGGTCGGGACCTGGATGCAGAGCGTCGCCATGCCCTGGCTCGCGCTCCTGCTTACGCACAGCGGCCTGCTCGTAGGGCTCGTCCTCGCCGCGCAGTTCACGCCCGTCCTCCTCGGCAGCCAGTTTGGAGGAGTGGTCGCGGACCGCTACCACAAGCGCACCGTCCTGCTCGTCACACAATCGCTGTTCATTCTCCCGTCGTTCGCTTTGTTTGCCCTGTCCGCAACCGGCCATGCTCAGTACTGGATGGTCCTCGTGGCCGCGGCCGCGACCGGCACCATCAACCTCTTCGACGTCCCCGCGCGCCAATCCTTTCTCATCGAGATGGTCGGGCGTCAGGACCTCATGAACGCAATCGCGCTCAACTCATCTGTCTTCAATGGGGCGGCCGTCATCGGTCCGTCCATCGCGGGCGTGATCATCGGGGCGGTCGGCGTACCGCTTTGCTTTCTCGCCAACTCGGTGAGCTATCTCGCGGCAGTCGGTGCACTGTTGCTGATGCGAGACCTGCCCCCGGTCGTAACGGAGCGCCACGAACAACGCTGGCTTGAACGCGTTGCCCAGGGTGCCGCATACGCCCGGCGCGAGCCGGCCGTGGGCATGATGCTGGTCGCCGTGGCCGTGTTCTCGCTTTTCGCGATGAACCGGCTGACCCTGATCCCCCTGTTCGCCGACCAGGTGCTGCATGTCGGAGCCCAGGGCTTCGGTTTCCTGATGGGATCCATGGGCCTGGGAGCGCTCGCCGGCGCCCTGACGCTGGCGTTTTCACCAAGCCTCGGCGCCGATCCTCGACGCCAGTTCTGGATGGCCCTTATCTGGGTGGCGGCCCTCCTGGTCTTCTCGGTATCGCGCGTTTATGCGCTGTCGCTCATCACCCTGTTCGTGGCGGGCTACTGCCAGATCTCATTCGTCGCCACCGCCAACAACCGTATCCAGACCGTCACGCCCGATCAACTTCGCGGCAGGGTGATGGCGCTCTACGCGCAAGCTTTGATCGGGGTCGGGCCGATCGGGAGCTTGCAGGCCGGTGCGTTGGCGACCGTCCTCGGAGCGCCAGGCGCCATGGCGATCGGGGCGGTCGTCGCGGGCATCGTGATCGTGGCGATCCGGCTCACCAGGCCGGAGGTCTTCGCGCCGACCTAGGTTTTTGGCGTTGGGAACCGGGTCTCGAGGTTCGGACCCCTGACCGACCGATTGCCCCAAATTCCCATCAACACCGCGGCGACCACGAACGCGGCCGCGCCCGCAAGCAGGACCCCGACCAGCGGAATGCCGATGGCGTATCCGACCAGGGCTCCGATGGCGCCGGCGACCGCCGCGACGATCACCGACAGCATGCCCGGCAGTGTTTGCAGCCCGTGAAGTAGCGAGCCAAGCCGTTGGCCGGCGGTCATGTCAATGCCAAGCGTCTGGAGCGCGCCAGGCAGGTCGTCATACGGACTCGTGACGAAGTGAGGCTCGAGCTCCGGGTGCAGGTCGAGGTATGCGCGCCGGAGCCTGTTCATTCCGATCACCCACCGGAAGTCATCGCGATTGAGCATCATCAGGCGTGCGACCGTGGCGACGCCCGCGAACAAGACCACGGAGAGCATGAAGATGGCGACCGCGACGAACGTCGGGCCGAATCGGTCGGCTTGCGCGACGAGCGCCAATGCGATCACCGCACCGGACAGGATGGCCAGGAACATGTTCACGCGGCCGAACGATTCGGTGTATGTCAGCGAACGGGTCGCGAGCAGGCTCCAGTGCTCGGTGGCGAGGATCTGCAGCTTGGTCGTGGCGCCGGGTTCCGATCCAGCCGGCGGCATCTCGGTCGACATGTTCTCTCCTTAGTCGCGAGGTAGGTAGCGAGGCAGCTCGGCAAGGGACGCGAAGCCGTGCGAGGCGAGGTAGGCCGCGATGCCGTCATGCACCTCGGCGATGGCGTTTGGGTTGACGAACGTGGCGGTGCCCACCTGCACGGCAGCGCAGCCCGCGACCAGAAATTCGAGCGCGTCTTCGGCGCCCATGATGCCGCCGATGCCGATCACCGGGATGCTCACCGCCCGTGCCGCCTGGTGCGCGAGGTGCACCGCCAGCGGGCGGATGGCCGGCCCTGAGAGGCCGCCAGTGCGGAAGCTCAGCCTTGGCTGCCGAGTATTGAGGTCGATCGACATGCCCACGAACGTGTTGATCGCCGTGAGTGCGTCGGCGCCGGCGGCCTCGCAGGCGCGCGCGATCACCCCGATGTCGGTGACCATCGGCGTGAGCTTCACCCACACGGGCAGGTCTGTCCGCTTGCGCACCGCTTCGGTCACGGCCGCTGCCGCTCGCGGGTCATTGCCGAAGTACAGGCCGCCCTGCTCGACGTTCGGGCACGAGATGTTGATCTCGAGGCCTGCGACCCCCGGCACGCCGTCGAGCCGCGCCGCCAGCTCGCCGTATTCAGCGGCGGTCTCGCCGTTTATGTTCACGAGCACCGGGAAGTCCCATTGCGCCCACTGCGCCGCGTAGTCGCGAATCAGGCCCTCGACTCCAGGTCCCTGGAGCCCGATCGCGTTGAGCATCCCGGACGGCGTCTCGACGATGCGGGGCGGAGGCGTGCCGGCTCGCGGGCGGAGGAATATGCCCTTCGACACCACCGCGCCCAGCGCCCGGCGCTCGAGCAGCGGCACCTCGGTGCCGTAGCCGAATGTTCCGGAAGCCGCGAGCACCGGCCCGCGCAGCCTCAGCTCACCGACCTCGACCGCCATGTCGACTGTCATGCGCTGATGGCGTACGGGAGGTGGGCCGGCAGCACCGACCAATCGATGTCCGCGGCGCGGTAGACAGGTCCCTCCTTGCAGGCGCGGTCGTAGCCTCCGCGCGCCAGGGGTACGGCGCACCCAAGGCAAACCCCGGTGCCGCAGCCCATGTACGTCTCGACCGCGACCTGGGCGTCCGGCCAGCGCATCGCCACGGCAGCGAGCATGCGGTTGGGACCGCACGCGAGCACCACGTCGGTCTCTGGCACGGCCGACACGGCGGTGCCCGCGAAGCCTCGTGAGCCGTCGTCGGTGGCCCAGATCACCTCGTCGCCGTCGGCTTCGGAGCAGAGCTCATCCACGGTTCGGGACCCATGCACCCAGGTCACGCTCATCCCGGCCGCGCGCGCTTCGCGAGCGGCCAGCGGCATCGGCGCCACGCCCAGGCCGCCGCTCACAAGCGCCACCGAACGCGGACCGGCTACCAGATCGAAGGCGTGCCCAAGCGGGCCGAGGCAGCTGATCGTGTCGCTCGCCGTCATCGCCAGCAGCTGAGCGGTGCCGGCGCCAACCGCCTTGAGGATCACTTCGATTCGATCGCCTTCGGTCCTGTAGACCGAGAAGGGGCGCCTCAGCAGCGGGCCTGGCGACCAGCCGAGGTTGACGAACTGGCCGGCGCGAACAGACTGCGCGATCTGAGGCGCATCGAGCGATAGCACAAACATCCCGCGAGCGACCTCGCGGCGCGCCACCAACGGAGCATCCACGAGAAACACCAGCTAGTTTCTCCCCACCCGGCCGGCGTCGTCCTTTGGGGTCCCCGCGCCGAAGGCGCGGGAGGCAGCCTCCCCGCGGGGCGGGGAGGAGGCACCGTTCCTCCATTCGTCGATCGTCCTCACCACCATCTCATCGGGCGCGGTCGCGGCCGACTCGAGCAGCGCCGACGCGGTGTCCAGCGACGTGAGGCAGGGGATGCGCCTTTCCACCGCAGCCCTCCGGATTTCGAAACCATCTTTGAACACCGGCCCGCCCACCTCGGCCGAGTCCGTGTAGATGTTCGACATCGTGTTGATCACGAGGTCGACCTCGCCGGCCGTGATGACGTCGAGCACGGTCGGCCCCTCTTCGCCGATCTTCGCCACGAGCCGCGGCGAGAACCCCGCGGACTGAAGCGCCCGCGCGGTGCCGTCGGTGGCCACCAACGTGCAGCCCATCTGCACCAGGCGCGAGACGATCGGAAAGATCTCCGGCTTGTCGACATCGGCGATCGTGAGCAGGACAGCTCCTCCAGGCCTGATGTGGACGCCGGAGGCGGCAAAGGCCTTATGCATCGCGGCCGCGAGGGTGCGGTCGATCCCGATCGCCTCGCCGGTCGACTTCATCTCCGGCCCGAGGTACGAATCGACAGCCGGCAGCTTGTTCATCGAGAAGACCGGCGCCTTGACCGCGACGAGGTCCCGCGGCGGAACCAGGCCCGTGCTCCACCCGAGGTCGGCCAGCTTCCCGCCGAGCATGACCCGTGTCGCCATGTCGACCATCGGCACGCCCGTGACCTTGGACAGGAACGGGACCGTTCGAGACGCACGCGGATTCACCTCGAGCACGTACACCTTGCCGCGATGGACCACGTATTGGACGTTGATCAGGCCGCGCAGCCGCAGATGGCGGGCGATGCGGACTGTGTAATCGATCACGTCCTCGAGCTCTGCGGGCTCGAGGCCTGGCGCCGGGTAGACGGAGTATGAGTCGCCCGAGTGGGCGCCGGCGCGCTCGACATGCTTCATGACGCCTGGGAT
>DMCH01000110.1 GCA_003446775.1 Chloroflexota bacterium | reverse complement strand
GCGATTATATGTGCGGTGCCCTGCCAGCCCCCGCAGGTTGGGACGAAATCAGCGACTCGGGCGGCACCCACGTCAGGCTGGTCCCGAAGACTCTTTCGAAATGACGCGCGTAAGCGCGCGCCGCGCTCCCGGTGTCGATCGGAGTCCCGTTGAGCGCTGCCACCGAGGTCGGCCGTTTCTCAGCATGCCCGCAGGGAACGATGCCGTCGAAGTAGTCAAGGTCGGTCGTGAGGTTCAGGGCGAAGCCGTGGCTGACCACCGAGCGGTTCAGCTTGATCCCGATCGCGGCCACCTTCTCGCCATTTGACCAGACGCCCGTCAGGCCGGGATCCCCTGGCTCCGAAGCGATGCCGAGCTCACCCAGGTAATCGATCAACGACTGCTCGAGCTTCTCGAGGTACTGCGGGATCGTGATCCCAAAATGCGTGAGGTCAAGGATCGGGTAGCCGACCAGCTGGCCGGGGCCGTGATAGGTCGCCTCGCCACCTCGGTCGGACCAGATGACTTCGACCTCGCGCCGGCCGCGCTCGGCCTCGTCCCAAAGCAGATGGTCCGCGCTCGCGGCCTTGCCCATCGTGAACACGTGAGGGTGTTCGAGCAGCAGCAGCGTGTCGGGCGCGCGGCCGTCTCGCACAGCGTCCACCAGCTCGGCCTGGAGGTCCCAGACCGCGCGGTAGCCGGCGCTACCCAGCCAGCAGGCTCTTACGGGCGGGGACTTGCTCATCAGCGTGGTATGAGGAACGGACCAGAGGACCGGCTTCGACATGCCCGAAGCCCATGGCCATCGCCTTCTGCTTCAGCTTGACGAACTCTTCGGGCCGGTAGTAACGCACGACTTCGGCATGCTTCTTGCTCGGCCGCAGATACTGGCCGACGGTCAGGACGTCGATGTTGTGCGCGCGCATGTTGCGAAACACCTCCAGCAGCTCTTCCTCGGTTTCGCCGAGGCCGACCATCAGTCCCGACTTGCTGACGATGTGCGGCGCCAGCGTCTTCACGTGGCGGAGCAGCGCCAGGCTGTTCGCGTACACAGCCTTGGGCCGGATCCGCGCGTAGAGACGAGGCACGGTCTCGGTGTTGTGGTTGAAGATGTCGGGACCCGCCTCGACGACAGTGCGCACGGCTTCGAAGTCACCCTGGAAGTCCGGGGTCAGCACCTCGATCGTGGTGCCGGGGCTGCGCCGGCGGATGGCCCGAATCGTGCGCGCGAAGATGCCGGCGCCGCCATCGCGCAGATCGTCGCGATCGACTGATGTGATGACCGCGTGGCGAAGTCCGAGCTCGGCCACCGACTCGGCGACGCGCAGCGGCTCGCCGAGGTCCAGCTCTGAGGGCCGTCCCGAGGTGACGGCGCAGAAGCGGCACGCGCGCGTGCAAACGTCCCCGAGGATCATGAACGTCGCTGTGCGCCGGTTCCAGCAATCGAAGATGTTCGGGCAGCGCGCCTCTTCGCACACCGTGTGCAAGCGGCTTCCGCGCACGATCTGTTTGAGATCCTTGAAATTCTCGCCTTCGGTCACGCGCACGCGGATCCATGACGGGATCGGCTGCGTCGTGAGCGGGGAAGAGTCGCTCACAGGCGAATGCTCGCGGCCGTCCATGCCTCGAGACCTTTCTTGATGAAGCCGAGGAACTGGCCGGCCATCATCCCGTCGATGATGCGATGGTCGAAGCTCAGGCACATGTTCATCATGTGGCGCACCGCGATGCCGTCGTCGACGATGACCGGGCGGCGGACGATCGACTCGGTGGTGAGGATGGCCGCCTGCGGCTGATTGATGATCGGCTGGCTGGCGACCGACCCGGTGGAACCAGTGTTGTTCAGAGTGAAGGTGCCACCGCTGACGTCGTCAGGCTTGAGCTGCTTGGTGCGCGCGCGCTCGACGAGGTCGTTGATCGAACGCACCAGATCCGTGAAGCCGCGCTGGTCGGCGTCCTTGAGCACCGGGACGATGAGCCCGTCGGGAATCGAAACCGCGATGCCCATGTTGATGTAGCGCTTCAGGATGACGCCCTCGTCGCTCCAGGTGGAGTTGAGCCAGGGGTACTGCTTGATGGCGTCGCACACGATCTGGACCACGAATGGGATGTAGGTCAGGGCGACGCCATGGCGGGCCTTGAAGCCCTCCTTCTCCGACTCCCGGTAGCGAACGAGGTTGGTGACGTCGACCTCCTGGAGGGTCCAGGCGTGCGGCGAGGTGGCGAGGCTGCGGACCATGTGCTCGGCGATCGAGCGCCGCATCACGCTGAGCTTCACGAGCTCCTCGCGCTTGCCGTCGACCTGGACCGGCGCTGGCGCGGCCGGCGTTTTCGGCGGGGCCGGTGCCGCAGGCGCTGCGGTTGTCGCCTGGCCGCCGACCGCCGCCAGGACGTCGTCGCGCGTCACGCGTCCGCCCAGCCCGGTGCCGCGCAAGGTGGCCGGGTCCAGGCCGTGCTCCGCGGCGAGCTTCCTGACCGCCGGAGACAGCCGGGCGCGACCGTCGCCCCCGCCACCGGCCGCGACCTCGGGCGCTGGGCCCGGAGCTTCTGAAGGCTCCCGCGCCGGCGGCGCGGCGACTGCCGGCGCGGCGGTGGCGGCTTCCGGCTGCGCCTTGGTCGCCTGCGCGCCCTTGGAGGGAGCGTCGGCTACCTCGATCTGCGCGATCACCGTGCCAACCTGCACGGTCTCTCCCTGCGCGGCCGTGATCTTGACCAGCTTGCCCTCGAAGGGCGAGGGGATCTCGGCGTTGACCTTGTCCGTGACCACCTCGACCAGCGGCTCGTCACGCTTGACGAAGTCGCCCTCGTTCTTCAGCCAATGGTCGACCGTGCCCTCGGTGACCGACTCACCGAGCTGTGGCATCTTGATCTGGGCCAGGCCCATGCCGGCTAGTGTACCGGCGGCACTAAACCTGGCGATTTCGTATTGGAGGCGACGCCCAGAATCGAACTGGGGATGGAGGTTTTGCAGAACCGTGCTGGGCCTCCGCTGAACGTCGCCGATGTTCGTTCTGGGTTCGGATCATCCCGCCGAGCCCCGCAATCGTTCGGCACTTGTCGTCGCCCTCGTGGGTAGAGGTGTGGGTATGAACCTCAGAGCCGCGAGGGAAGGGAGGGATTCCCCGCCGCACCCTTCGGAAAGTCGGCCTAGAGGCGGTCGGCGGCTAGCGATGGGTCACGCCGCGGGCGGCCAGGTCTCGACGCCATCTGCCTTGGAAAAAAAGCTCAGCCTGCGGGACTACGGTCGAGAAGCGCTCACTTGAGCCCTTGCGCCAACCGCATCCCACGCAACTCCAGACAAAGCGCCTGAGCCTTCCGGGTCGTTCAAGTAGGCCGGTCTGGCATCTAGGGCACAGAGGCGGCGACTCGACTTCGATGGTATCCGGGTCGAGGTCTGGCTGGGGCTGTAGTTCGCTTCCATCGATAGCTCGCCCGTGGTAACGCCACATGACGTCGCGGAACCCGCCCTGAAAATTGGCGATCGGACGGTAGTCAAGGCTTCTGGCGAACAGTCCGCGTCCGACGGCGACTAGCGTCGCCTGAGGTTCGTGTCGGCCTTGGAGATAGCGACCTGTGGCGGCAGCAACGATCACGGCCAGGACAAGCGCCAGTCCTAGGAGCGCCCAGCCAATCAATGGAATGGTCCCGAACAGATGCGTGAAGCTGCCGGTGGAAACACGCGACCAGAGAGCGATCAAACCAGTGCCGACGACGAGGGCGAGCACGCCGGCTACGAATGGGTGGGCGAGTAGGGCGCGGATGCGAGCCATGAGATCCACAGCTATCCGGAGGTAGCCCAGTCCGCAGGGAGTCGACTCTCCTGCTTAGCGCGAAGAAGGATGTACGGGATTACTTGTGGATTCACAAAGCGCCACTTGTAACTCCGGCGGCTTCCGCTCTTCCTAAGGGTCGGCCCTCTCTGGCTTTCGCAAAACTTCGCCAAGTGGGATTGGTAAGCCCCCGTCGCGTACGTGACGTGGGTGATCTTCTTCAAGGGATCGCGTAAATCCTTGGCAGAGAAGCGGCCCAGCGCGTCCCTAGGAGCTAATGCGCAGGCAAGCAGGACGTCGGCAAACAGAGACCCGGCATGGTTCGATTGAATCGCTTGCTCATACTCCTGGGCGACACCCCCTGTCACGTTCGTGAGAGCGTCCGGTATGGCCGCATCGAGGTCGGCCAGCGTCACTTCTTTCCTCTCGTGCTCGAGGGCGCGCCGTCCTGCCCACAGACCCAGTAGGTGGGTGTAACTCGGGTATCCCTGGGAAAGCTCGGCGATCTTTACGTCAAGGCCGCGCTCGAGGCGCATGCCCGCTCGCGAAAAGCCCTTTGAGATGATGTCGCGCAGCTCGTCGACATTCATGGGATCAACCGGCACCTGAGCGGTATTGCGGGAAATCGATTGATGCTCGACGATTAACTCGCTGATCGAGTCGGCCACGCCCACGATGACGATGGTTGCCGCAACATCCAGATCAGCAAACAGCTTTATCGTGTCGGCCATCAGTCGACGAGCATTGTTGCCCGGGGGTACTCGGTCGAACTCATCGATCACGATCACAAGCGGATTGGGGAATCCAGCAATCAGCAGCCGGACGTCGTTCGGGTCAACGACCTTGGTTAGGTCCAGACGCTCCATAGCGATGTCGTCGGGATTTGGCATGAACCCAAGCTGGCGTGGAGCTATCAGTACCTCTTGAAACACGCGTCGCCAGATTGACGTGAAGTCATCAGACGAGTTGCAGGACACGTAGAGCACGCGCCGACCATGTCTGTCGCGAGGCTCCTGAATGCTGCGCGCCAGAACTCTCGCGATCGAAGTCTTGCCCGTGCCTCGGTCACCAAACAGGATCACGTGAAGCCCCGCCGTATTGACGGCGTCCGTGACGCGATAGAGCAAAGCCCGCCGGCCGTAGAGATAGTCAGGGACGTCGATAGGGCGGTGTGGGGTGAAGATTTCCCCCAGTGGCGGCGTCGGAGCGGGGCCTGGGTCTGTCATCGCGGTGCTCCAACAGACATTAACAACTTGGTGTCTACCACTATAGCACCTAGAGACCCTCTTAAAGGGAATTGAGGCTCCATCGCCGCAGTCACTCCGCCGACTATGCGGGTGCCATATTGGCCGTTCTTGGGTCGGGCGTAATCAAGCCGAAAGACTGGAGGAGGTGTGCTAGATTGCGCTCCCGCTTAACACATCGCCCATAGGAGGGAGTGGTGCCCGCCAACCCCGTCCGAAAGGCTCGGTTTACGTTTGTCTCGAAGAAGACAGACGGTGATTCGAGCGCCGCTCGGCAGCTACTTCAGAAGAACCTAGAAAAGTTGCGGCCACCGAAGCCGGAGCTGGCCACGAACGTCTTGTACTGCGAAGACAACCTGAAGCAGCTCGCCATGATGCCGGCCGACTGCATCGATCTCATCTACCTGGACCCACCCTTCTTCAGCAACCGCTTCTACGAAGTCATCTGGGGTGATGAAGCCGAGGTGCGGAGCTTCGAAGACCGGTGGTCAGGCGGCATCGAGGTCTATATCGACTGGATGCGCGAACGACTCATGGAGGTGCGTCGCGTCCTTAAGCCCACGGGGTCGGTGTACGTGCATTGCGATCCGACCGCCAGCCACTACCTGAAAGTGATGCTGGATTTGGTCTTCGGAAAGCAGAACTTCCGCTCAGAGATTGTCTGGAAGAGGACCTACGCTCACAGTGACACCAAGCAAGGACGCAAGATGCACGGCCACATCCACGACGTCATCCTCTTCTACACGAAAAGCGATGCGTGGACGTGGAACCCGCTGTACACGCCCTATGACCAAAGCTACATCGACAACTTCTACTCTCACATAGAGGCCGAAACCGGAAGGCGATACCAGCTCGACAATCTCACCGCAGCGAAGCCTGGCGGCGACACTCTCTACGAGTGGCGAGGGGCCAAACCCTACAAAGGCCGCTATTGGGCCTATTCGAAAGCCAAGATGGAAGAGTTCGAGAGTGAGGGTCGACTCGCCTACGGGAAGTCAGGGATGCCGCGGTACAAACGCTACCTGGACGAAATGCCAGGAGTGTCGCTGCAAGACGTTTGGAATGATCTGCCTCCAATCACCGCCCTTGCCCACGAGCGTCTCGGTTATCCGACCCAGAAGCCAGAGGCTCTCCTAGAGCGAATCATTCGAGCAAGCAGCAACGAGGGCGATGTGGTTCTTGACCCTTTCTGCGGTTGTGGTACCACCGTCTCGGTCGGGCACCAGCTCAAACGACGATGGATCGGAATCGACATCTCGCCTACGGCATGCAACCTCATGGTGCGTCGGCTGGCGAGGATCGGCGCTGTTGATATACAGGTCCACGGCATGCCCACTACCCTCGATGAACTCCGGAAGCTCAAGCCTTTCGAGTTCCAGAACTGGGTGATCGATCGGATCAACGGCCAGCAGGCCAACCGCATGACAGGTGACATGGGCATCGACGGCTGGACCTTCTTCCTTCACGACCCCGTGCAGATCAAACAGAGCGAATCGGTCGGTCGGAATGTCGTGGACAACTTCGAGACGGCCATCGGACGCGCAGACAAGAAGACCGGCGCAATCGTGGCGTTCAGTTTCGGCCGCGGCGCCCGCGAGGAGGCCGCCCGCGTTCGAAAGCAGGGAACCAACATCCACCTCTTAACGGTCACCGACCTCCTTGAACGGGGGGACTGGGCCATGAAGCAGTTGGGGATCACCGGAGGGAAGCCCGATCTCAGCGTCGCGCCAATGCCGCAGTTCGATGCCTCAAGGCACTCCAGCGAGGAGCTGATCGCCAGCGCGTTGCGCGGGGCCTGACGCACAGCGGGCCGGGCCTTCGGGCACTAACGGCTATGGCTTGTCGGCTTTGATCTCCATCTCGAAGGTTTCGCCAAGCTCTAGTTCGTTGCCCAGTGCCTCAGGCACGAAAACGTTGATCTGCGCGGGCTGTGGACCAGACAGGGTCTGATCATCTGAGCTGATGCCGAGGGCGACTTGGACGGAGCTGCCGGACGCGCTGAGGTTGGTGATCTTGAAGGTCAGTTTCACGCCAATGAGCTTACCGCCGCGGCTTACCGCCGGCGGCATGCTCTTGGGGTCTTTACGGGGTCTTCCCAACTCGAAGATTCTTTGCTGCCCCCATCAAACAGGGGTCGTTTTGATCTCAGACCGAGATCGGAATTACGGCTCCCAGGCCGCAGGCCAGTTTCCCTAGTTAGAGCAGACCTACTACGCGCTTCCACCACGAATCACCCGTCCATTCGGGTGGCCCAAGGGAGAACCAAATTCTCATGACCGGCGCCAGCCTTCGAAAGCTACGACTCGCCTTAGATATCACGCTTGCTGACCTAGCCCGCGAGAGCGGCGTCACCGCCGACACCGGTGCTCGGCATCGGTGACACGCTGGCCTGGCAGCTCGTCCAGACGGGCGACCTCCGAACCGTAAAGCTAGGCCGGCGGCGCCTTGTGCCTCGAACCGCGCTCAACGATCTACTCAGCGGCCAGCGCTAGACCTGCGCCCGCCTTGTGGGTAGGTTTGTGGGTAGTTGGCCCTGTCGGGTGAGCCTCAAAGCCGTAGTTTCGTATTGGAGGCGACGCCCAGAATCCAACTGGGGATGGAGGTTTTGCAGAA
>DMCH01000011.1:532-3408 GCA_003446775.1 Chloroflexota bacterium | reverse complement strand
ATAGCCGCGGCTGCCCTGGCGGAGCTGAGGCATCGGGACGATGCTGAGGTTTTAGTCTGGGCGACAGCTCAACGTCGCGTTGTCGTGACCGAGGATGCCGCAGATTACCTCGTACTACACGAACAATATCTGTCGCGGGGACTTCGCCACAGGGGCATCGTGCTCACAAGTGCACGACGGTTTCCTCGTAGTCGCGCTGGGATCGGCCGACTGGTGAGGGCCCTCGACGGCCTTCTCAAGAGCCGACCGGCTGACGATTCGCTAGTGGCTGATGTTCTGTGGTTGTAGCCGCTGTCCCGAGACTTGAATCTGAACCAAGCCGAAGAAACTGAGGCACCGCGCTTGCTTTCGATAAGAGGGCTTAACGCTAGCGCGCGAGCCTGGTCGACTGCTTTCGGGAGAACCCGCGTGCCAAATTACGTTGTATAATTAAGCCGTGATCATCACCCGCAAGGTTCGCAAAGTCGGCAATTCGCTGATGATCCCGCTGCCGCCGGAGACGCTCTCTGAGTCAGGCTTCAAGGAGGGGATGGAGGTGGCCATTGGATCTCGGCCTGGTCATGTTGATCTCGACCCGGCCGGCACTCCAGACACGTGGTTGGTGGAATTCACGGCTCGTTTCACGCAGCGATATCGAGAAGATCTAGCCGAACTTGCCGACCTCTGAGCAGGGGTCGGTCAAGCCTCCGATCAGCCTAGAAGCGCTGGTCTGGATGCACACAGTCGCTGTCGAGGAGTTCGGTGGCTCGACCGGCATTCGAGACCGCAGCCTGCTGGAATCAGCGCTCGCTCGCCCATTGGCTTCGTTTGGGGGCAAGAACCTATACGACACCCCATTCAAACGAGCGGCAGCGTTGGCAGAGAGCCTGGTCCTGAACCATGGCTTTGTCGATGGCAACAAG
Organism: Chloroflexota bacterium; assembly: GCA_003446775.1. GTDB lineage: Bacteria > Chloroflexota > Dormibacteria > Dormibacterales > Dormibacteraceae > UBA10449. The sequence goes on along the minus strand of DMCH01000011.1, from coordinate 2,506 downwards.
CGAACCGCGATGTATGCGATGGCGGCCTGGCTTGACCGAGAAGGTTATGTGATCGAGGCGGAGCGAGGGGGATTGCGTGACCTCGCTCTTGCGATCGCTTCGCATGAGCTCAGCACGGAACAGATCGCAGTATGGCTCGAGCAACGCTCCAAGCAGATCTAAAGCCGAGCTTATACGTGGCAGTGAGCGCAAATCGCGCCGCTGTCTAGTCCCACCGCGACCACTCGATGCACATCGCCACGGTTGACCGCGGCAAGTCAACTCCGAGAGGCCGCTGCCAGTGCCTCCAGGGCTTCGGCCGCCACACGTCGCACGATCTCCGCCGCGGGCAGGATTTCTCGCACAATCCCGGCACTCTGTCCCGCGTACAACGCCATGCCGCCCAAGTCCCCAGTCACATCGGGCGTTGGCATCTCCACGCTGTACTTCTCGATGAGAGAACCGTCGCCGCGCTTCGCGATGGGCTGACCCTCACCTGGACGTGATCCTGAGTCTGGCCTGCCGGCCTTCTCCCAAGTGCGGAAGACCTCGTTCTCAAGCACTCGGTGCGGCGCCTCCGGCCAGCCACCGTCGAACAGCTCGGTGTGAACCGTGGCGGTCTCCAACGCCTCCACCACCCACCGTTTGTATTGGGGATGAACGAGCGCTTCCTGACTTGCAAGGAAGCGCGTGCCCAGCCAACCGGCCTGGGCGCCTAAACAGAGAACAGCAGCCAGGCCTCGGCCGTCGGCGATACCGCCGGCAGCGACAACCGGCGTCGGACCAACCGCGTCCACTACCGCCGGCACCAAAGGTAAGGTCGCCACCCCTCCCCACACGTGGCCGCCTGATTCCCAGCCCTGTGCCACAACCACGTCGACGCCGGCCTCAACTGCTTGCCTGGCCTCGCGGGCGCTGCCCACAGTCAGTGCGACGAGAGCGCCGCCATCGTGGATGCGGCCAATGTGGGAAGCCGGGTCGCCCCAAAAGAATGAGAAAAGGCGGACTCCTTCGGCCAGGGCCGCTTCGATCCGCTCCTCGGGCTCCCAGCCAAGCACGATGTTGACGCCGAAGGCCCCATCGGTCAGCTCGCGTACCCGGCGCACCTCTTGCCTGACTCTGGAGACATCCTTCCAAGTGATCGATAGCATGCCGAGCCCGCCGGCTGCGGCGACTGCCGCGACCAGTGCCGGCCCCGCGGCACTGCCGATCGGCGCTTGAACTATCGGCAACGCCATACCAAGCCGGTCACAGAGCGGCGTCTTCAGTTGCGGCATGATCAGATCACATTCTCGGTCAGCCGACGCGCGACTGACTTAAGCACCAATTGAGATAGAGCAGAAACTCCTGCGGCCGGCCGCACTGGAAATAGTCGGGATCCTCACGACCTTCGTGAAAGACCGCCAGGCCGTCGGTGTAAGTCTCGACGTGGATCACCTTTGCCAGGGGAACTGTTATCGATTTCAGACTTCCGACGAACGCCAAGCGCTGGTTGGTGACGACGAGGGTGCCGGAGTCGAGCTTGGTGAGTTGCTCCCACTGGACCGGGTGCCCCCGAAATGAACCGACCCGATATCGGATGCCCGTGTGCCCGATCGGAAAGCTGAAACCCTGACTGCCGCCCTCGTAGCGCGTACGTCTGGTCCGGCGGGAAAGGCCGGCAGGTATTGCGAAGCAGGCCTGCTCGCCGCCCTTCGTGATCAGCGGGGTTTGGATCTGTTCCGGCCCGTGGGTCGCCAATCGGGCCGCCGCGTAGAGAGAGTCGAAGCCAAGGCTTTTCTCCGCCTCCTGCCGGCGCGTGACCTCGTCGGCGAGAGCACTGCTCGCGTCCATAGCTGCCTTCGACTGGGCTTCGGTGTCCTTGGATTGCTGCAGCAAGCCGGCGGCTTCGGCGCGGGCCGTGTCAGCCTCGGGAACCGTGGCCGGTGGCGCCGATCCGGCGATATTCAGAGACAACGCACGCAGCTGCTGGGCCAGTGCCTGGCGTTCGTGCTG
>DMCH01000011.1:0-252 GCA_003446775.1 Chloroflexota bacterium | reverse complement strand
GATGGGGATGCTGCCCCAATGCCGACAGCGCAGCATCCAGTCCGCCCAGCTGCTGCTGCAGAGCGATCGCCTTTCGGATGGGCTCGAAGAGCTCCTGTGCAGGCCACTCCTGCCACCGGTCGGCCATCACCGCCCCCGCTGCCGCCATCTTGGCTTGCGCCTCGCTGGCGAAGTTTTCCGCCTGCGCCTGTGCTTGCGCGGCGCTGGTGCCGAGCTCCGTGATCTGAACGTGTAACTGTTCGATCGGCACCA
>DMCH01000043.1 GCA_003446775.1 Chloroflexota bacterium | reverse complement strand
GTACACCTTAAGGAAATACGGGGCACGCGGCGTGGACCTGGCCAGTCTGGTGTTCGAGCCTCCGGCGAGCCGCGGCTCCGCGATCCAGACTGACTTTTGCCGTCCTTCACCCTGGGTGGTGGTCGGGAGCGAAGGAGGCGGCTTGGGCGATCGCGGAAATTAGAGGCGATGTTCAGGAACGTGAGGCGCTGGAACATCGGGACCCCGAAAACTAACTGGCGGTCGCGCCCGGAGCCGTGAGCGACAGCCGACCGAACACCATCCCCGACGGTCATGCTTCGGCCTTGAGGCGATGCGTGTAGCGATTACGGGAGGCACGGGGCTCGTCGGTGGCCATATAGCTGCAGCCCTGTCCGCGGCCGGGCACCAGGTTGTCTTGATTGCTCGAGGTGTCGACCAGCGTCCATGGGCGCGTGAGGTTCTAGCGCTGCCGCATGTCAGCCACGTCAGGACAGGCATTGATGATGAGGAAGCCTTGGCGAATGCGTTTCATGGCTGCGAAGCGGTCGCTCATTGCGCCGGCATAAACCGCGAGATCGGCAGTCAGACCTATCAGGCCATCCACGTCACCGGCACCTTCAACGTTGTTCGAGCAGCGGAGAAGGCCGGCGTGAAACGTCTCGCCCTGGTCAGCTTCCTTCGGGCTCGGCCCGCCTGTGGATCGCCTTATCACGAATCAAAGTGGGCGGCCGAGGAGATCGTCCGCAAGGCCAATCTTGAGTGGACGATCGTGAAGCCCGGAATGATGTTTGGGCCCGGCGATCACATGCTCGATCATCTGAGTCGTGCCATCCGGACGTTCCCGTTTTATGTCGGCGTCGGACAGCGACGAGTTCGGCCCCTTGCGGTCGAGGACGCTGCGAGGGTCCTAACCGCCGCGCTGGTTGACGGCAGGTTGTCGCGTAAGACCATCCCACTGTTAGGCCCCACGGAACTCGACTTCGACGATATCGCGCGCTTGGTAGCCAGAGTCATTGGCAAGCGGCGGCTCTTTATCCGAGCCCCGATAGCGCTCCATTATGTTTTAGCTCGCGTCGCCGAGGCGACGATGACCGTACCGCTGATTTCGACCGCCCAGGTTCGGATTCTGGAGGAGGAGCTGATCGAACCGGCTCTGGCGCCGGACCGGGTGCCGGACGACCTGGTTCCCCTAACGGCGTTTGACGAGAAATCGATCCGTGCAGGTCTCCCCGGGCCGGAGGGTTTCAGGTTGAGCGATCTTCGCTTGTTCGCGACCGTTCACTGCAATAGGAGGCAGCTGCTGACGATGTGCGGAGAAGGGACGACGATCATCAAACGCGACTGCAAAGATGTATTGGAGTTCGTTCTTGATGTGAACCAGTATCGGCGTGCCGACCTGAAGGTCGGGCGTGTTCACTGGATCCGCCGAGACGGGAACACAGGCCTCGTTCGCCATGGCGGAAGGTTCATGGGTTTGCCGGCCCCGCCGGCAACACTGTCCTTCAAGCTCACGCCATACTCCCGACTCGATTTCAGAGGTGAGGAGATGCCGTGGCCGCTTCGCGGATTCGACGGTTTCTTCACGTGCGACCCGACGCCAGAAGGAACGCGGGTGACGCACAGGGAGTGTTTTCTACTCGGACCAATCATCGGGCCGGCGATCAAGGCGCTGCTCGGCGGTTGGTTAGCCAGTGACACCGCTGCTGAAGTTGAGCGCATCAAGGGAATCCTGGAAGGATCATCGAACGCGGCCGGTGGCGGGCCATAGCTATGGGGCACATCGAACTCATCAGCCACATCGCAGCGCCCGCAGAGCGTTGCTTTGACCTTTCTCGCGATATTGGCCTGCATCAGCAGTCCATGCATTCCTCGAAGGAGATCGCCGTTGCTGGCGTCACTGCAGGCCTGATCGGGCCCAATGAGTTTGTAACTTGGGAGGCGCGCCACTTCGGGATCCACTGGCGGATGACATCCCGAATCACTGCATTCGACCGTCCTCGTCTTTTTGTCGATGAATCCAACGAGGGTCCGTTTGCAAGTTTTCGTCATGAGCACCGCTTCGAATCTCGCGACATCACGACGACGATGCGCGATATCGTCGACTTCCGGCTCCCTTTCGGTCTTATTGGCCGGCTGGCCGACCTTCTCGTAGCCACGCCGTACCTGCGGCGGCTTCTTCGGCTTCGTAATCTCCTGATCAGGTCGATGGCGGAGGGGTCCTCTGGCGCGGCCGGTGAGCTGGGGTGAAATCGACATTGCCACAGGCGGCGCGATGACGGCTCTCACCCCGAACGTCCACCTCGCCACCCTGGCCCCGATCAGGTCGGACCCGCGCTGTTGAGCCTATACAAGCGGGCATCGTCTTCTACAAGCAAACACCTGGTTCAGATCGTTGCGATCGATTACCGCGCGGACGTCTACAGTCGGGCTCGCCGAGGCTGAATCGTCCTCCTTCGAGAACTAGCTCCTGGTTCGCCCGGCCCACCCGGGTGGACTCGAACCAGGTGATGATCTGAATCGTTGAAGGCCACCATGCCCCGCTGGTTCGAGGGCGATGTGCTCGAACGCGCGTTTGTACACCTTAGAGAAATACTGGGCATGCGGCAGTGACCTGGCTCAGCACGGTCGGGATCGGATCGATCACGGTGCAGGGTCGAATCGTGCTCACCGAAAGCTGCCGAACGGTGTGCAAATAGCTCTGCCGTCAACAGGGCTACCCGGAGTGGCGGTAGCCAGCCGCTGTCGGGCGAGAGGAGCGACCCGCGCCTGGGGGGTCAGCCGCCTGGCGATGTTCCTGGGTTGACCACGAACAAGATGAACTCGGTGAACACGTCTCCGTCCACCTGAAGCCCAAAGCATCCAGGGCTGTCGGTGCTGAGCACTCCGAACCAGGCTCTCCATAAGGAAGTCGGGGCCACCGCGCCCAAGTACAAGCCGCCTCCAGTCGTGTGGAGTGCGGGAACCACGGCCACCCGGGGCTCCTGCTTGATCACGGGTAGTCCTGTTCGCGGATCAGGCGAGGGAAAATCCGCGAGAGTGACCGTCGATTTCCCGTTACCCCCCAACTGAAACGCCCGCACCAGCAGGGGTCCGGAATATTGGGAGTCCACCATGAGGATGGTCGCCTGCCCGCCGGAGTACCAGCTGGTCTGGCCCGACAGGTAGGCGGGCCCGACCCCCGCTCCGTAGTTCGGCGCCAGCGAGCCTAAATCAGCCATCGAGGAAGCCGTACAGGTCTCACATGGAGCTGTACTGGCACACCCCGCCGGCGCTGAACCTGGCGGCTGGGACGCATTTGGTGCCGGGGTGGGCGGCCTCATCGGCCTCTGCTGCAGTCCAGACATGGCATCGACCCCGGCAGGCAGCGGTGAGGCGGTTTCAGTCGGGAAGGACTGCGTATGAGCTGGCGCGACCGCGGCCGGGTAGCCGACCACTTCTCCGCAACCAGCCAGGCCGGCGGCCAGGCTGACCAGAGCCACGAAGTGCGTCACGCCGCGCGTCACAGGCATCGCTCGTAGATACAACCGTTACAGGGCCAGTCGAGTTACTCCGTGTGCGCAGGAGGCGGTAAGTCCGTACACCTTAAGGAAATACGGGGCACCCCGATGCTATTGCCGTGCAGGTAGCCCTACCTGGTTAACGAGGCTGAGCTATGGCCTGTCCCAGCGAAAGAGCCGATACCGAGCCGAAACGTAGATCAGCCACGCCACAGACGCTCCGGTAGCAATCGTCAGCAGGAACAACCCGGCGACGAGGACCTCCACCGCCCCGAGCGACGGATGCGGCATCAAGCCAATCACCCAGACAAGGAATAAGCCGTCTAGCGCCGCCGATGCCACGAAAGTCCCCATCGCCCGGAAGTAGATCGGTGGAGCCCGATGCAACCGTTGATCATCCCCTGATGTCAATCCGCGTCCGATAATGCCCGGGGGTCTGCGTCCGCTCAGCAGGAGCCAAGCCGACATGGCGAACAGAAACAGGCTCGCAGCACCGACTACCCACATGGCCGCGACACGCACAGCCGCTAGTAAACACACTTACCGACGACTCTGAGGGTTGCCGGTACACCTTTTGAGAACACCGCGCATCCCAGCCCCACCTTGACGAAGAAAGTGGATTGCGGATTCTCCCGGCAGTCCCTAACCTGCTCTTGCTCTAATGTCGAGGAACTGGTTGGCTCCGCCAGGGATCGCCCGGCGCATCCAGCTGAATCTGCTCTGGTTCCTTGTGCCGGCCGCGATCGGGGTGCTGGCTGCTTGGGTCGCCTCCCCACTCGGTTTTAGTGGCCTCGCCGTTGGGGTCGCCAGCGCCATGTGGGCATGGATCATCTTCAGATTCGTGCCGATGCGAGTTAAGAGTGAATCCAGCGCAGTTTTTCCAGGGACACCTGAGCAGCTTTTCGAGCTTGCGTCCGACATCAAGGTCTCTCTGCGGGTGTCTGGCAACCCTAACCGAACCCGGCTAGTCAGCCAGACTGGACAGCCCGGTCAACTCGGATCGAGGTACGTTACAGAGGCATCCGGCCGCGTCTTGACGACGACTGTGGTGGGCTCCGATCCGCCCCGGAAACTGGTGACGACGACCATCACTGATGGTTCCGGCATGGGCAGCATCGACATGGAGAGGACGTTCAGGCCGGTAGAGGGTGGCACCCTGTTTGAGGTAAGAGCCCGCCAGCAAATGTCGCTGGGTGCCTGGCTGCTCCGACCCTTGTTCAAGCGCGAGTTTGAGGCGCACCGGGCACAGTTGGACGCTCGGATGAGGGACTACCTGGCAGTGGGCGCGGCTACTACGAGCGGCGTCGGCGACTAGGGCACGCCCCGCCTTCGTACAGCTTTAGCAATCTCCGGGCAGGCGGGGTCGATCGAGTTGGAGCGAGACCCCCTGGAGGTCAAGCTGGTCCAACATAGATGGATCGATCGTCTGCGGAATCATTCGACTCGGCGACCTGCTGGCATCCTCGATCGGCTCGAGACATTGATCCCCGCGGCCGAAGGAAAGTTGTGGGCCTACACACGCGCCGGGAATCGGAAGCGTTACGTCGACCTCGAGGACATCAAGAAACTGCAGGAGCTGCGCCGGGTCGGCGAAAGCTCGTCTCCCTAGCTGTCGTCGCGAGGCAGGTCAGCGCGCCGGCTGGCCAAATACGCGTAACCGATGATCGGAATCAGCATTGACCCGAAGAGCAAAGGCAGGACGGGTGCAGTTAGCGCATAAAGCAGGCTGACTGGGGACCACTCTCCGGCGTGAGCTGACAGCCAAGATGACAGCCAAGCCGGCGCGCTGTAGCGCACAGCGGCGGACCGCAATGGATTGTCGAGCCCCACGCCCGTACCTGGGTGGACGTTAACGGACGGTCGAGGACGCTGGCCCCGCGGTCTTCAAAACCGT
>DMCH01000046.1:3548-4005 GCA_003446775.1 Chloroflexota bacterium | reverse complement strand
GTAATTGCTCACCTGGGGTAGCGGCTTGGCGGTGATAGTGGCTAGGCACCTGGGTACCACAAGATGTTGACAGGGGGCTGCGATCGTGATTCTACGATTCGATGGCTCCGCCGCCCGACTTTTCCTCGCTGTCGTCAGCCGACAAGGATGCGCTGATCCGCGCGCTGCTGGCTCGGGTAGACGCGCTGATCGCGGAGAACGCGGCGCTGCGTGAGCGGCTGAACCTGCCAGCGAAGACGCCGGACAATTCCTCGACGCCGCCGAGCCAGGGGCACAAGGCCAGCGGCGAGAGCGAGACGAAGCCGAAGGCCAAGGCCCATGCTGGCTCCCACCGGCCGCTACATCCGAACCCGACGCGGCGGCGCGACATCCTGGCCGATCACTGCGAGCATTGTCGCGCCGATGTGAGCGCGGTCGCGCAAGCGGCGGTTCACACCTATGACCGGATCGAGATCCC
>DMCH01000046.1:0-3251 GCA_003446775.1 Chloroflexota bacterium | reverse complement strand
CCGGCCGGGCTGGCGCCGGGTTCGCCGTTTGGCCCGAACCTGCGGGCTTTCGTGCTGTACTTGCGTTTCGCCCAGGCGATCCCGTTCGAGCGACTGGCGCGGCTGATGTCCGATTTGCTTGGGCTGGAGATCAGCGAGGGGGCGCTGGCCAACCTGCTGGAAGCCAGCGGCGGCGCCTTCGCGCACCAGAGGAGCCTGATCCGCGACCGGCTGTTGTCCGGCACCATTCTGCAATCCGACGAGACCAGCGCGCGGGTCGGCAAGAAGACTTGGTGGACCTGGGTCTTTCACAATGGCGACAGCGCCTGCTTCCTGATCCGGCCGAGCCGGGGCAAGGCGGTGGTCGGCGAGTTCCTCGGTGCGGTGCGCCCGGATTTCTGGGTGTCGGACCGGCTCGCCGCGCAGATGGGTTGGGCGCGGACCGCCCACCAGGCCTGCCTCGCTCATCTGCTGCGCGATGTGCAATACGCCATCGACGCTGGCGACATCAGCTTTGCCCCCGGCATCAAGAACCTGCTGAAGCACGCCATTGCCATCAGCCATCGGCGCGACCGCCTCGCCGATACCACCCTGACCGTTTATGCCGCAAGGCTGGAAGCCAAGCTCGACCGGCTGCTCCAGATCGAGCCGGCCAACCGGCAGGGCCAGAAATTGCTCCAGATCATCAAGAAGTACCGGCAGAACCTGTTCGTCTTCGTCACCAACCGGGCAGTGCCGCCGACCAACAACGGCTCGGAACAGGCGCTGCGCCCCTGCGTCATCTTCCGAAAGATCACCAACTGCTTCCGCTCGCAGTGGGGCGCCAAGCTCTACGCCGACGTCAGGTCCGTCTTCGAGACCGCCCGAAGACGCGCAATCCCGATCCTTCAGGCCATTCGCTTGACCCTCGACGAGCAGCCGCTGCCGGTCGCTGCCTAGCCCGCTTGCCGTCAGGCAAACCGTCGCGCAAAAGACGGTGACGCGAAGCGTCCGAGCGACAAAGTAGGGATCATGGCCAAGACCGTCGAACCGAAGAGAAGTGCCGACAAGAGCATCGTCAGCCTGAAGGTGACTCTGCGCGGCACGAGACCGCCGGTCTGGCGCCGTCTCCTCATCCCCGGCACGATGACGCTGGCTCACCTGCATCAGGCGATCCAGGCCGCGATGGGCTGGGAGGATTGCCATCTCCATGCCTTCGACATCGGCGGCCGGCAGTACGGCGACCGCCACACCGTTGACGACGTCGCCGACGAAAATCGCCTGACCCTAAACAGCATGCTCAAATCCGGCGTCGCCCGCTTCGTCTACACGTACGACTTCGGCGACGACTGGGAACATATTGTCGTCATGGAAAAACGCGCGCCGGCGGTCGAAGCGTCGTCCTATCCGGCCTGCGTCGCTGGGAAACGCAACTGTCCGCCAGAGGATTGTGGAGGCGCCTGGGGCTATCAGCACCTGCTAGACGTTCTGGCCAATCCCGCGCATCCCGCACGCGTCGAGCAGACCGAGTGGTTCGAGTGGGTCGGCAAGTTCGACCCTGATGATTTCGCTGTCCAGGTTGTCGACGCCGCAATCGCTGCCCGGTTCCACCGAAAATAGGCCCCTCCCTCACGCCCAACCCAAAATCCGCCCATCCCAAAGTCAGCAGGGTGAGCAATTACACAAATTCTGTCAGTTTATGCTTTTGGACAGCAAACAAAAAAAGCAAGAGTTGATGCCTCTATAAAATACAAGGATGATCTAGCATCTCTTGCTCGTTTGTACCTTGCCTATCCGGTTAACCCATACACCCACTACATTTAGGGTGCGTCCAGTCGCCGGAATAAAGCTCGGCATAGGTCGGCGCTTTTACATCGCCAGCGATGCCGAGCAACGAGCGGAAGGCGTTGAACGGGTAGAAGCGGCGGTTGAAGCGAAACGTGAATTCGTTGAGGTAGGCTTGTAGATGCTGTGCGCTGACCCCGTGATGGATACCGATCAACCACGTCTTGAGATTGGCGAAGACGAGATGGATGATGGGCAGGAACTCCTCGGTCACTTCGGGATCCCCGTATTCGGCGATGGGATGGTGGTCGTAGCCGCGCTTGCGCAGGCCGGCGTAACCGCTCCAATCGTCTGTGACGATCAGCGTCCCCGGAGCGACGGCGCCATCGACAAATCCACAAAGCGAATTGGCGCTTCGGTCAGCGGCGACTGCCAGCCGAACGCGCCCCGCATAGCGCCCATCCTTTCGCTTGTCCTGCGCGGTTCCAGGCTTGCGATGGCGCACCTCAACGGCGCAGGCGACCAAAACTTTGTGGTGAACGCCTCGGCCTTCGCCGCGTGTCCGACCGCCGACCCAGGTTTCGTCCACCTCGACATGCTCGTTCGCGCGGCCCCCGATGCGATCCTGGTCCGGGCGAACCATTCCGGCGCGCAGTTTGTGGAGGAGCTGAAAGGCTGTCTCGTAACGCGTGAGCCCGAGTTGCCGTTGGAACTGGACGGCCGACATGCCGGGGGTCTGGCTGGCAACCAGATAGGCGGCCCAGAACCAGATGGACAACGGCGTGTGGCTGCGTTCCATGACCGTGCCGACACTCAGTCCTGTCTGACGTCGGCATTTGCGGCATGTCAGCACGCCCGGGCGGGTCGCAATGCGGAACGGTTCGCCAGTCACACCACAGTGCGGACAGACGAAGCCGTCTCCCCAACGCGCCTTTTCGAGGTATGCAGCACAGGCAGCATCGTCCGGGAAGAGCCGCTGGAACTCCGGCAGCGACTGCGCAAACGGCAGCGCGGCGTGCTGGTCGATGTCCATCAGGATCGGCGTCGGCGCATCCATTCCCGCATCGCCCTTCCAGACAATCGCGCCCAGGACATCGCCGTCAATCGCGAGCCGGCTCAGGCCCTGCTCATGAAGAGACACTAGCACTGGTAGGTGTCTGTGTAAACCGGATAGGCAAGCAATAATCGAATCGGAATTGTCAACATATAGTAGTTGAGCTTGGCCGGGTTGTGCCGTATCTAGATTCGTGATCGACGAAGCGGCGATACGACGGCGGTTTGATACGCTTGGTCCGTATCTGGATGAGCGGCAGCGGCGCGTTTTTGCGACGAGCGAGGCGTTGGCCGCCGGCTGGGGTGGGATTGCCGCGGTGTCGCGCATTACCGGGATTGCCCGCAGCACCATTGGCCGTGGTCTTGATGAGCTCGCGGTCGGGGCGGCGTCGGATGGTCGGGTGCGACGGGCAGGGGCTGGCCGCAAGCCGCTGGAAGAGGCCGATCCGCATCTG
>DMCH01000024.1:3920-4086 GCA_003446775.1 Chloroflexota bacterium | reverse complement strand
GCGATCTTCCAGGCGAGCATCAACAGCGGGAAGTTCCACGGGATGACCTGGCCCGCGACTCCGAGCGGTCGCGGCTTGCGGTTGGCGAAGGCCCATTCGAGCTTGTCCGCCCAGCCTGCGTAATAGAAGAAATGCGCCGCTGCCAGCGGGATGTCGACGTCGCGCG
>DMCH01000024.1:0-3614 GCA_003446775.1 Chloroflexota bacterium | reverse complement strand
TTGCCGCCGTCCATCGTCTCGACGACCGCGAGCTCGCGTGCGCGCTCCTGGATGATGCGGGAGAGCCGGAAGATGTACCTGGCTCGCCGCGACGGCGCCAGACGCGACCACCCTTCGAAGGCCTTGTCCGCGGCCTTCACCGCGTGATCGACGTCGACCTCGTCGGCCTCGACCACCTCGGACAGTTTCTGCTCGGTGGCGGGGTTGATGGTCGGGAAGCGCTTCTTGCTGTGGGGCGCGACCATCTTGCCGCCGATGAACAGCCCGTAGCGCGGCTCGATCTTGACGTGGTCGATCGACTCGGGCGCCGGCGCGTACTCGAAGGTTTGTTTCGCGAGCTCGGTCGTCTGCCGCTTGGCTATGGCCATCTAATCGATGGTGAAGTAGTCGCCGGATTGGTAGGCGCCCGTGCGTTCCTTCTCGATCTGCATCAGCACGTCGTTGAGCAGCGTGGACGCGCCGAGCCGGAACCGCTCGGGAGTCATCCACTCGGCTCCGAGCGTCTCGTACAGCACGACCAGGTAGGCGATGGCCTGCTTGGACGTGCGGATGCCGCCGGCGGGCTTGATGCCGACAGGCCGCCCAGTCTCACGCACGAAGTCGCGGATCGCCTCCATCATCACCAGGCTCACGGGCAGGGTCGCGGCCGGCTGCACCTTGCCCGTGGACGTCTTGATGAAGTCGGCGCCCGCGGCCATGGCGAGGATGCTCGCCCGGCGCACATTGTCATAGGTCCCGAGCTCGCCGGTCTCGAGGATCACCTTCAAGTGCGCCGGCCCGCATGCCTCTTTGACGGCGACGATCTCCTCGTACACCTTCTCGTGGTCGCCGGAGAGATAAGCGCCGCGGTCGATCACCATGTCCACCTCGTCGGCGCCCGCAGCGACCGCATCCTTGACCTCGGCGACCTTCACCGAGGTGAAGCTCTGCCCCGAGGGAAAGGCCGTGGCGACGGAGGCGACGCGCACCGAGCTGCCGCGAAGGTGCAGTTTGGCGTCCGCCACGCGCGCGGGGTAGATGCAGATGGCGGCCACCGAAGGGATCGTGGCGTCGCCAGGCTTGGGCCGGATGCCCTTGGCGCAAAGGGCGGCCACCTTGCCGGGGGTGTCCGAGCCCTCGAGGGTGGTCAGGTCCATGCACCGGATCGCGAGATCGAGCGCCCACAGCTTCGACGACTTCTTGATCGAGCGCTTGGCCAGCGATGCCGCCCGCTCCTCCGCCCCCACCTCGTCCACGCTGCGCACGCCGCGCATCAGCGAGCCGAGGTGCGAAAGAGACAGGGCGGTAGCCACCTAAGACATAGTAGGACGGGGCTCTAACGGCCGATTACCGCTGCCTTGCGCCCCCGGCTCAGCCTGCGCTGGAGGCAGCCCAGAGATTGATGCCGCTTTCGGTCGCGTAACGGTCGATCTCGCCCAGCTCTTGGTCTGAGAAGTCGAGCTTCTCGAGCGCGGCGACGTTCTGCTCCAGCTGGGCCGTGCTGCTGGCCCCGACCACCGCCGACGTCACGACCGGATTGCGCAGCGTCCACGCGATCGCCATCTGGGCCAGCGTCTGGCCGCGGCGCTTGGCGATCTCGTTGAGACCGCGCACTTTGGCCAGGTTTTCGTCGGTCAGCATCGTGGTTGAAAACGACCCCGGGTGGCTCGCCCGAGCGCCGGCCGGCACGCCGGTGAGATACCTGTCGGTGAGCAGGCCCTGCGCCAGGGGCGAAAACACGATGCACCCGATCCCTTCCTCGCCGAGCACGTCAAGGAGGCCGCCCTCGATCCACCGGTTGAGCATCGAGTACGAAGGTTGGTGGATCAGCAGGGGCGTGCCCAGTCCACGCAGGATGCGCGAGGCCTCTTTCGTGCGCCGCGCGGAGTACGAGGAGATTCCCGCATAGAGCGCCTTGCCCTGCTCGACCGCGGTGTGCAGCGCACCGATCGTCTCTTCGAGCGGGGTTTCCGGGTCGAAGCGATGCGAATAGAAGATGTCGACGTACTCGATGCCCATGCGCTTGAGGCTCTGATCGAGGCTCGCCAGCAGATATTTGCGCGAACCCCACTCGCCGTAGGGACCCGGCCACATGTCGTAACCGGCCTTGGTCGAGATGACCAGCTCGTCGCGATGCCCGGCCAGGTCGGCCGCCAGGATGCGGCCGAAGTTCTCTTCGGCCGAGCCATATGGCGGGCCATAGTTGTTCGCCAGGTCGAAATGGGTGATGCCGAGATCGAATGCCCGCCGAACGATTGCACGCTGCTCGTCGATGGGCCGACCGGCGCCGAAGTTCTGCCATAGGCCGAGCGAGATCGCCGGCAGCTTGAGCCCGCTGCGCCCGCAGCGTCGGTACTGCATCGCTTCATATCGGTCGCTCGGACTTCCCGTCATCTCGCTCCCCCTCAAGTAATGCCGGCGGCCCGTGATGAGCGCGACCGCCTCGGCCATCGTGTGCGTCTAGGGCGTAATTGTCGCGACGCGGCGGCCGAGCCGCGCGATGTGGACGCGGTGGGCGTGAGCACTGATCAGCCGCGAAGCTGTTCCACGCCGGCCTCGCCTCGCGCCAGCCGCCCCCGCAGCACCGCGAAGTACCATCCGGCGGCGACCGCGAGGACGATGACGACGATCAGGTCCGCGCCCCAGAAATCCTTAGGGATCATGAGGGCGCCGAGCGCGATCAGGATCCATGCGAGCGCCGCGTACATGACCGGCTTCGCCCACACCCCGAGGTCGAACGCCTCTGGCAGCTTGTCCATCCGGTGGCGCCGCGTCACGTACGCGAGCACTGTCAGGAAGTAGACGACGAAGGGCAGCGTGGCTGTGGCCGTGATCAGCAAGAGGAAGGCTGAGCCGCCTTTGCCCGTGATCGCGCTCAAGTAGCCCCCGGCCACGAAGAGCAGGCCGAGCGACGAGGCGGTGACCAGCGCGCGGATCGGCGTCTGCGTCTGCGGGTTGACCTTCTTCAACGCGGATGAGAACGGGATGATGTTGTCGCGCGCGAACGAGAAGATCAGCCGCCCCGTGGCGGCGAGCCCGACTACATCCAGCGCGAGGATCGAAAACACGACGACGACGACGAAGACGAGCTTGCCCACGTCGCCCATCCAGTAGCCGACGATGTCGACCAGCGGCACCTGCGAGGCGGTGATCTTGCCCAGGTCGGGAATCGCGATCGTGAAGCCGATCAGCGCCACCATGCCCAGGATCGCCGAGCTGGCGACCGACCAGATCACCGCCTTGGGGACCGTCACTCGCGCCGCCACCGCCTCCTCGCCGAGGTCGGCGGCGAGCTCGAAGCCGACGATGGTGAAGATGCCCATCAGCGCCGCGTAAGGGAGGGCGCGCAGGACGTCTCCGCCATGAACTCCACCGGTATCGCCAAGGAAGTTGATCGAGTGGTTGGGGTGGATCGCCCACAGCACGAAGAGGATCAGGCCGAAACCGACCATGCCCGCGATCTCGGTGAACACGGCCACGTTGTTGATGCGCGAGGCCAGCGCGATCGAGATGATGTTGATCGCCAGCACCGCGGCGAAGATGACCACCGTGATGATGAGGTTGAGGGTCGGGTTGTTAGCGTCCCCGGTGATGACGGAGGCGATGAGCGGCGCTAGGACCGCGAAGTTGATCCC
>DMCH01000059.1:8656-8904 GCA_003446775.1 Chloroflexota bacterium | reverse complement strand
TGCGCTTGCGCTTCTTGGACTTGTGCTCGAGCAGGTGGCTCTTCCAGGCGCTCGCCCGCATGAGCTTGCCGGTCTTGGTGACGCGGATCCTCTTGGCGAAGCCCTTGCGGGTTTTCATCTTAGGCACTGGTGGCGGTCTCCTTGGTGGCGGTCGCTGCGCCCCCCTGCCGGCTGGGTGCGAGGATCATAAAAAGGTTCTTGCCTTCGAGGAGCGGCTGCCGCTCGACCACCGCGAAGGGGCGTGCGTC
>DMCH01000059.1:7895-8351 GCA_003446775.1 Chloroflexota bacterium | reverse complement strand
ACATGATCGTCACCTTCACCTTCTCGCCTGCTTCCAAGAACTGCTTCAAACCCTTGAACTTGGTCTGGAAATCGTGCTCGGCCACCTTCGGCCGCAGCTTCATCTCTTTGAGCTTGATGACGTTCTGCTTGCGCCGCTGGTCTTTCTCGCGCTTGATGGTCTCGAACTTGAAACGTCCGTAGTCCATGAGCCGGGCGACCGGCGGGCTCGCCTGAGGCGCCACCTCGACGAGGTCGAG
The DNA here is from genome assembly GCA_003446775.1 of Chloroflexota bacterium. Classification (GTDB taxonomy): domain Bacteria; phylum Chloroflexota; class Dormibacteria; order Dormibacterales; family Dormibacteraceae; genus UBA10449. Next base: position 8,113 of record DMCH01000059.1, on the reverse strand, counting down.
TCCTTTCTCGCTCGCGATGCGGAGAGCGGCGTCGAGAGACACCACCCCGAGCTGATTGTTCTGGTCGTCGATCAGCCGCACTTCGGAGCTGCGGATCTGATCGTTGATCCTTAGCTCCTTAAACGAGATGAGACGTTACCTCGGCCAAATTCAGTGTTCTTAGTATTCCTCCACCTACATAAAACAAAACGGACAGCCAGAGCCGTCCGTGCGTACCC
>DMCH01000059.1:0-7660 GCA_003446775.1 Chloroflexota bacterium | reverse complement strand
GTTGGCGGTCGCCGTGCTCATCGCCGGTTGTGGCGGCCCGGGCTCGCATGCGGGTGCGTCACCCTCGGCCAGGGCCGGCAGCTCGCCTATGACTTCGCCCACGAGCTCGTCGACCGGCTCACCGCTCGCCACCGCAGCCGCGTCGCCGCCCGTTTCGCCCGCCGCATCACCCGTTCCTCTGACCGGCGCCTTCGCCGTCCTGTCGACCCAACCGTCGGGCGACACATACACGGTGAGCATCATCGCCGCCAACGGCAAGGTGGTGGGGTCGGCTCAGCCCAGCAGCCCGACCGCGGTGACATGCGGCGACGCCGCCGCCGCAGTGCTCCCCCTCCCCATCAGCACCAGCGACGACCGCGCGTATTACATGGACGCGCAGGGTGTGGTGCGGTTCATGACCGTGCAGGGTGAGACGGGTCGCGCGACCACGGTGCCGGTGGGTGGTGGACGCCGGAGCATGTTTGCGGTCAGCCCTGACGATCAGCGGATCGCGGTGGTCGTGAGCGACTTTACCGCGTCGGGGGTATCGATCAGGCTCTACGTCGAGGACCTCAACGGCGGCACCAACCACGTCGACATCTTCAGCTCCACCGGCGCGTTTGGACTGTGGCCGATCGGCTGGCATGGAACCGACAACCTTGTCGTTGCCAAGGTGCCGTCGTGTTCGCAGGGCGGAGGACTCTTCTGCTGCGGGCCCCTCGAGCTGCACGTGGTCGATCCGGCTACGGCTGTCCGGCGCTACACCCTGGGAGGGCCCGATTGCGTGATCGCCGGCGCGCCATCGCCGGCGGGAGCGGCCTGCGAAGTCACAGCGGGTTACACCACTCTCCGCAAACTCGGCTGGACCGCGGGTGTGCTCGGCACCTTGGCAATCAACGGCGCCGAACCGGCATACATCTCTCCCGATGGTCAGTTCGTGGCGCTGGTGGCGGGCTCCACCACGAAGTTCCAGGGCGCCACCAAGACGCTGAGCATGCAAGCGTGCGGTTGGATCGACTCGACCCACGTGATCTCCGGCGGTGACGTACAGCAGCAGCCTCGGATCGGCAATGTGACCTCCGGCGTGGTGGTTCCGGTCGCCGCTCAGGGGACCTGCGCCGGCCGCCTGCCAGGTGGCCTCTAGCCTTCCGTCCTAGCGGCGGCGCTCAGTGACCTCTTGCACCACGCGCTGCACAAACTCTTCCTGCGATTCATCGGTCTGGTTGCCGGAGCGGTCGCGGACGTTCACGTGAGTCGACTCCGCCTCCCGGGCGCCGAGGATCGCCATGTACGGAACCTTGCGCGCCTGTGCGTCGCGGATCTTGCGCTGCATCCGCTCTGATCGATCGTCGACCTCAAAGCGCAGGTTGGCCTCGCGCAGGCGCGCAGCCACCCGGCGCGCGTATTCGCCCTCGGCATCGGTGATCGGGATGACGATCACCTGGACCGGATGGAGCCACGTCGGAAACGCGCCCACGTACCGTTCGATCAGGTAGCTGAACAGCCTCTCCATCGAACCGGCGGCGCCGCGATGCACCATCACGGGTCGCTGGCGTGACCCGTCTTCCGCGACGTACTCCAGGTCGAAGCGTTCCGGGAGTTGGAAGTCGACCTGGACGGTCGAGTTGGTGAACTCGCGCCGGTGGGCATCGCGGACCTGGAAGTCGATCTTGGGTCCGTAGAACGCGGCCTCTCCAACGCCGATCTCGTAGCTCTGACCCATCGATTCGAGCGCTTCGCTCAGGGCCGCCTGCGCAAGCTGCCACTGCTCCTCAGTCCCGAGCCACTTCTCTTTCACGTCGTCGCGAGCCGAGAGGCGGTACGAGAACTCGTCGATTCCCAGCACCTTCGAGAAGTACAACGCGAGCTCGATCGAACCCTTCACCTCATCCATCAGCTGATCCGGCGTGCAGAAGATGTGCGCGTCGTTGAGGGCGAAGGCTCGGACCCGATTCATTCCGCTGAGCGTGCCGGAGCGCTCGTACCGCCAGTTGTTGCCGATCTCGGCGATGCGCATCGGCAGCTCGCGGTAACTCCTCAGCTCTGATTGGTACACGACGATGTGATGCGGGCAGTTGACGGGACGAAGCTCAAGCTCCTCCCCATCCTCGAAGCGCATGGGCGGATACATGTACTCGGCATAAAGCTGGGCGTGGCCGCTCTGCCGGTACAGGTCGAGCCGCGCGACGTCGGGAGTCCTCACATGGAGGTACCCGCGAGCCAGCTCCTCGTCGACGATGAAGCGCTCGAGCTCGCGGCGGACGGTGGCTCCTGCCGGCAACCAGATGGGAAGCCCGGGACCGACGCGCTCGTCGACCATGAAGAGCTTCAGATCCTTGCCCAGCTTCTTGTGGTCGCGCTTCTCGGCCTCCTCGAGGAATTTCAGGTGCTCCTCGAGCTCTTTGGCCGTAGGCCACGCGGTTCCGTAGATGCGTGTCAGCTGCGGCTTCTTCTCGTCACCGCGCCAGTAAGCGCCCGCGACGCGCAGCAGTTTGAAGAACTTCAGATCCTTGGTCGAGCGCACGTGAGGTCCCCGGCACAGGTCGACGAACTCCCCGGTCCGGTACAGGCTGACCTCATCGCCCTCGACTTTGTCGTTGATCAGCTCGAGCTTGTAGTCCTGGCCGCGCTTGCGGAACTCTTCGAGGGCTTGCTCGCGGGACACCAGCTCCCTGACGAAGGGGCGATCCTCCTGCGCGATCCGCCGCATGCGTGACTCGATCGCGCCGAGGTCCGACTCCGAGATGGGCTTGCTGAAGGCAAAGTCGTAGTAGAAGCCGTCCTGCACCGGAGGCCCGACTCCATATTTCGCATCCGGATACAGCTCGGTCACCGCTGCGGCGAGGAGGTGCGCGGTCGAGTGCCGCAGGATATGCAGTGGATCGTCGCTTGACTCGTGATTGCCGTAGTCGGCCATGAGGCCGTCAGTATATGAGCCGCTTGAGAGGGCTCCTTTCTCCCCACCCGGCGCTTTGCGCCGACCTCCCCACATGGTGGGGAGGCGAAATGTGAATACGACCGCGATCGTCGACGCGCTCGGCTACCCCGCTGCCGGGCTCGGCATCCTCATCGAAAGCGCCGGAGTGCCTTTTCCCGGCGAGGCCCTGTTGCTCGCCGCGGCCGCATGGGCGGCGGCTCGAAACCACAGCATCGTGCTCGTCATCCTCTTCGGCTTCTTCGGTTCCGTCGCGGGCGCCGACATCGGCTACTACCTCGGGCACCGCGGCGGCAGGCCGTTCGTCGAACGCTTCGGGCACCTGTTTCGAATCCGGCCCGAGCACATCGCGCGCGCGGAGTTGTTTTTCGCACGCCATGGCGACAAAGCGGTGTTGGCCGCGCGCTTCATCCTTGGGCTGCGGACCTGGGGATCGATGCTGGCCGGGATGGCTCACATGCCGTTCTGGCGCTTCCAGCTGTTGAGCGCTCTCGGTGGGCTCGCCTGGGCGACCGCCGTCGGCGTGGCCGGCTACCTTCTCGGCAGCAACCTCGCCCTGATCGCCACGGTCATCCGCGACATCGGGATCGGCGGCCTGGTCGTCGTGGTGCTGCTCGTCGTCATCGCTTTGCTGGCTCGAAGGCGCGCCGCCCGACAGTAGCGATCGCCACGCCCCCCACGACCAGGAGGACTCCCAGCCCGCCGATCACGTGCGCCGTGCCAATGAGGTCTGAGAGCGCGGCCGCCGCGAGCACGGGGATGGCCGTGACCCCGTTGATCACCATGTAGAGGAGCGCGAAGATCCGTCCCCGGATCTCGTCGCTCGTGCTCTCCATCAGGTACGTGACGGCCGGGATCATGATCGCCCCGAACTCGATGCCGAGCAGGAGGCTGAACACCGCGCCGGTGATGCGGGCGTGGACGTGGAGGGATGGCACCTGCGCCATGGCTTGAGGCACGGCGGCAAGCGCCAGCAAGGTGAGGCCGTTGGCCACCAGAGATCCAATCAGGACGCGAGAACGCTCTACATTGCGGAGAAACTGACCCAGGAGCACAGCGCTCAGGATGGCTCCTCCCGTGGCGGGTCCGAGGATCACGTAGGAGTCCTGGGGGGCAATCCCGATGACGCGGCTGACGTACGCGGGCGCCAGCGCGAAGAGCATGAAGAGGACGAGCACCGCGATGCTCACCTGACCGAACGCGAGCAGAAGTCCTCGGGAGGCGCGCAGCGCATCGAGCCCCTCTTTGATGTCGGACAGCATCCGGCGGAACCGGCTGCGGCTCTCCGCCACCGGTGGCTCGGTCGTAGGCGGCAGCGGGGGGATGTCCGAAGCGAAGATCAGCGCGCCCGCGATGGTGAGCAACACGGCCGCCATCCAGTAGGGCGTGTAGAGGTCGATGCGCGACAGGATCGGCGCCAGCGCGCCGCCGACGACGAGTGTGAGCACCATCGTCAAGAGCGCCATGGAGTTGGCGGTGATCAGCGCCGACCGCGGAAGGATGGTCGGAATCACCGCCGCCTCCGCCGGCGCGAACAGCTGCCCGACCGACGAGAAGATGAGGGTGATGAGCAGCAGGTGCAGGAAGTCATTCCTCAGCCCGGGGACGAGCGCTGCGAGCGGGATCAGCACGACCGCCGCGGCGCGACCGAAGTTGGACCACATCATGATCTGCTTGCGGTTCATGCGATCCGCGATGACGCCCGCAGGCGGCGCAAACAGCACCGCGGGCACCGTGTAGGTCAGCAGTGTGATCGCGACCGGCGTGCTGCCGCCTGAGATCTTGAAGGCGAGAATTATCAGCGAGAAGAGAAGGAACTTATCCGCCAGCTGGGCGGCGAGCTGCGCGAACCAGATGTTCCGGAAAGCGGTGAACTTCAGGACGGCCCGGAAGCCGCCGGGCGCCTCGACCGGAAACCTGATCGGTTCTTCCACCGCCGTCAGAGCTTAGCGAGGCGGTTCGGGATTGAAGTCTTTGTAGGCGGTTTCCCACTCGCCGAGGGTGAGGGTTTGCGGGCGGCGCTCAGGATCGATCCCGATATCGCGAAGGCGAGTCCGGGCTTCTGTGCTGCCAGTCCCGCTGATCCGGCCCAATGTTCCGCCCAGCTGCTTCCGGCGACCCTGAAAGACCGCCTCGACGAACCGGAAGAAGGATTGGAGATCATCGACCTCGACGGCCGGCCGCTCGCGCACGTCCAGCCGCACCAGGGCCGAGTCGACGCGTGGCGGCGGCGTGAAGGCGGCGGCGGGAATCGTGAACTGCATCCGCGCCGCCGCGAAAACCTGCACCGCGACAGTCGATAGGCTGGCTCCGCTCGACGCAGTCCACCGCTCCGCGACCTCCTTCTGCACCACCAGCGACAGCCGACGCGGTCGCGGCGAGTCGTCGAGAAGCTTGCGGATCAATGCTCCGGTGAGGTTGTAAGGGATGTTGCCCACAACGATCTCGTTTCCGTCGGGAAACGCGGAGCGGATGTTGAACCGCAGGATGTCCGTCCGCACCACCTCGACGTTGTCGTGACCGGCGAGCGACTCTCGCAGAGCTGGTATCAGCCGCCCGTCCAGCTCCACCGCGACGAGCCGACGTGATCTGGGAGCGAGCGCGACCGTGAGCGTTCCAACGCCCGCACCAACCTCGAGCACGTCATCGTCGGGTGTGATGCCCGCGGCTTCGGCAACGGCGTCGCGCACCGACGGGTCGGTCAGGAAATTTTGCCCGAGGCCGTGCTTCAGCTCGATGCGATGGCGCCGCAGCAGGCCGTCGAGCTGATGCGAGTCCGCTGGGTCGATCACGCCATCTTCTGGAACAGGGCGAGCGCGTTGGCGCGCTCGATTTCCGCCAGCTCCTCGAGGCCGATCCCGCGCAGCTCGGCGACCAGGGTCGCGGTGTCGAGCAGGAAGGCGGGCCGGTTCGGCACGCCCATGCGCTTGTGCGCGTTGCCATATGGCGAGTCGGTTTCGAGGAGAAGCCGATCGGCGGGGCAGCGCGTGACCACTTCGCGTAGTGCATGCTGGCTCGGCCGGGTGACCAGACCGGCGAACGACAGATAGAAGCCCAGCTCCAGAAACCGTTCGGCCCAGTCCCATTCGAGGGCGAAGTAATGCATAGCTCCGTGCAAGCCTGGATGCGCGGTGATGGCTGCCCAGACTTCGTCGGCAGCGCCGCGATTGTGGATCGACACCGGCAGGTCGAGGTCGACCGCGAGCGCGAACAGTTCATCAAGGCGAGCCTCCTGGACCTCCCGCGCCGGCCCATTCGAGTCCACGAAGTCGAGACCGACCTCGCCGATCGCCACGGCGCGCTTGTCGGTTGCGAGCATGCGCAACGCAGCGACGTCAGGCGCCGCCGTTTCCGTCGGGTAGTGCCCGATGCCTGCGAACACTTCCGGAAATTGGTGAGCGAGCGCGAGCGCTCGCCTGCTGTGCTCGAGGTCGACGCCCATCGCGATCATGCGCGTGACTCCCGCGCTGACCGCCGCCTCCACCACCCCGCCGGGATCGCCCAGCTCCTCGAGGTGAAGGTGTGTATCTACGAAGATGGGGGCGCCTCTTCCTCCACCGGATCAAGCCGCTTGAAGAGCGCCTCCGGGGGTGGAAGCACGCGGCCGGCCGGGAGCTCTGAGGGTCGCCAGCGGTCGACGCTTTCGTAGGTGCCAGTGAGCACGAGATGGGAATCGTCACCCTCGGCGAACTCGCGCACATGCGGTTGGGGTGCGATCACGTCCTCGTAACCCAGCATGCGATGGAGCCGCTGGGAGGAGAAGGGCAGGAACGGCGTCAGCATCGTCTTGAGGTTGTCCACGCACCTGAGCGCCACGTACAGCACCGTGCCGGCCCTCTCGCGATCGGTCTTGATCGTGTGCCACGGCTGCTCGGTGCCGAGGTAGACGTTGACCTTCGCGGCCATCGTCAGCACGTATTTGAGGGCCACCTGAAATCGCGCCTGGCCGAGCTGCGACGCGACTTGGCCGAGCGCCCCTTCGATCTCGCTGATCAGCGCCTGGTCGGCCTCGGTCAGCTGCTGCGGCTGGGGCACCGCACCGAAATTGCGATGGGCGTTGACGAGCGTGCGGTGGACCAGGTTGCCCCAGGTGGCCACAAGCTCATCGTTGTTCCGCCGCACGAACTCCGACCAGGTGAAGTCGGTGTCCTGGTTCTCCGGCCCGGCGATCATGAGGTAGTAGCGCAGGGCGTCCGCGTCGTAGCGCTCGAGCACGTCGCGCACGTAGATGACCTGCCCGCGGCTGGTGGAGAACTTCTTGCCACCCATGTTCAGGTACTCGCTGGCGACGATCTCGTCCGGCAGCTTCAGGTCGCCGGCGCCCATGAGAATGGCCGGCCAAAGCACCGTGTGAAATGTGATGTTGTCCTTGCCCATCACGTAGTAATGCCAGGCGTCGTCGTTCTGCCACCAGTCTTTCCACGAGTCCGGCTCGCCGCGCGCCGCCGCCCATTCGATGGAGGCGGACAGATATCCGATGACCGCGTCGAACCAGACATAGATCTTCTTGTGTGGGTTGTCCTCCCAACCTGGAAGCGGCACGGGGACTCCCCAGTCCAGATCGCGGGTGATGGCTCGTGGCTTGAGGTTGCGAACGAATTCGAGCGAGTACTTGCGTACGTTCGGGCGCCAGTCGTCGTGCTGCTCGATCCACTGCTTGAGCTGGTCGCCGAACTGAGGAAGGTCGAAGAAGAAGTGCTCGGTCTCTTTGAACTCGACCGGCGCGTCGCTGCCTCGTTGGTGTGG
>DMCH01000173.1 GCA_003446775.1 Chloroflexota bacterium | reverse complement strand
GTTGGCTTTGGCAAGACGGAGCTGGCCCTTCGAGCCGCATTCAAGGCGGCGATGAGCGGCAAGCAGGTGGCGCTGCTCGCGCCGACCACAGTTCTGGCCCAGCAGCATTTCCATGTCTTCACCGAGAGGCTGCGCAACTTCCCCGTCACGATCGAGATGCTGTCGCGCTTCGTCGATGAGGAGACGCAGGCGCGAACCATCGAAGGAATCAAGGCCGGACAGGTGGACATCGTCGTGGGCACGCACCGTCTCCTGCAGCGCGATGTGCGTTTCAAGCGGCTGGGCCTGTTGATCATCGACGAGGAGCACCGCTTCGGCGTCATGCAGAAGGAGCGGCTGAAGAAGCTGCGCACGCAGCTCGACGTGCTGTCGCTGTCGGCGACGCCCATACCACGCACGCTGCACATGGCGATCGGCGGCATCCGCGACATGAGCGTGATCCAGACACCTCCGGAGGAGCGCCAGCCGATCAAGACGTACGTCACGGCCGACGACGACGAGCTGGTCAAAGAGGCCATCACGCGCGAGCTGCAGCGCGGCGGCCAGGTCTATTTCGTCCACAACCGGGTACGCACGATCGAGAAGGCGGCCGACCGCGTGCGGGAGCTGGTCCCGAAGGCGCGTGTGATCGTCGGTCACGGCCAGATGCCAGAGGATCAGCTGGCGCACGTGATGGTCGACTTCGAATCGGCGAAGCACGACGTGCTGGTGTGTTCGACCATCATCGAGTCGGGACTGGACATCCCGAACGTCAACACCATCATCGTCGAGGACGCCGATCGCTTCGGCCTGGCGCAGCTCTACCAGCTGCGAGGCCGCGTCGGGCGTTCCGGCCGGCGCGCGTACGCGTACTTCCTCTACAACCCTCGGCGCTCGCTCACCGAGACCGCCGACAAGCGGCTGGACGTGATCTCCGGACTGCACGAGCTCGGGCAGGGTTTCAAGATCGCTCTCCGCGACCTCGAGATCCGCGGCGCCGGCAACCTTCTGGGCACCGAGCAGCACGGCGCGATCGCCGCGGTCGGATTTGAGATGTACCTGCAGATGCTCCAGAGCGCGGTCGGCAAGCTGCGCAGCGGTGCGGACGAAACCGTTGTCGCCGACGTCCTCTCGACCGAGGAGATGAACCTCGACCTGCCGCTCGACCACTTCATCCCGAGCTCGTACATCCGCGACGAGAAGCTGCGGCTGGCCGCATACAGGCAGCTCGCGGCGACCGACGTCGAGGAGGAGCTGGACGCGGTGCTGCGCTCACTCAAAGACCGATACGGACCGGCGCCCGCCCAGCTCGACAACCTGGCGTACTCGCTCCGCGTGAAGGTTCGGGGACAGAAGTTGGGGCTGCGGGGTGTCGTCTCGGACGGCCACGACATCGCCATCAGGGTCGACCCCGAGCGCTACCTCGACGTCGAAGAGCTGTCACGGAGGATGGCGGGCCGGATTTCGATCCTTCCCAACCGCATCAAGATGCGCCGTCAGGCCGAGAGTTGGAAGGACGACCTGCTGTCTTTGCTGGGCGAGATGGCCGAGCTCTACGAAACCGGCCGAAAGGTCCCGGCGGCAGCCCATGAGAAAATCTGAATCGATGTCTGAGCCGAACGAGCCGCCCTTCTCTACCGGCGTGGGCGCGATCTTCGAGGTCGTGGCCAGGCTGCGCGCGCCGGGCGGATGTCCGTGGGATCGCGAGCAGACACACGAGTCGCTGCGGCCGTACCTGCTCGAGGAGACTTACGAGCTCCTCGAGGCGATCGACTCGGGCGACGACGCCAAGATCAAAGAAGAGCTGGGCGACCTCCTGCTCCAGGTCGCGATGCATGCCGAGATCGCCGCTGAGCAGCGGCGCTTCGATGCCGCGCAGGTGTCGGAGGCGGTCGCAGCGAAGATGGTGGCGAGGCACCCTCACGTGTTCGGCGATGTCTCGGTCGCCGACGCGGACGAAGTATTGAAGAACTGGGAGCACGCGAAGGGCGACGAAGCCCGCAACAGCGGCCGGGCGAACGAGTCCGTCGTCGATCGTGTGCCGGCGACGCTGCCTGCGCTCGCCTGGGCGCTCGGCCTGCAAAAGCGCGCGGCACGCGTGGGATTTGATTTCGAGTCGTCCACCCAAACGGCCGAGAACGTCGCCGAGGAGGCGCGCGAGCTGGCGGAGGCGAGCGACCCCAAGCGTGCTTTCGAGGAGATGGGCGACCTGCTGTTCGCGGTCGTCTCGCTCGCGCGGCGCATGAAGATCAACCCCGAGGACGCGCTGAGGGTCGCGGGCCAGCGGTTCCGGCGGCGGTTCGCCGAGACCGAGGCGTCGCTTCGGCGGGAGGGGGTGGACTTTCGCGACCTGGATCGCGAGGCCATCGCGAAGCGTTGGGAAGAGACGAAGCAAGAGACGAAGTAGGACGCGTTTGTTATAGTCGGCTCCCTTTCAGCGCTCCGCTTTACCACACGATCCAGCATGAGAAACAGCAAAGTCCTCGTGGCAGCGGGCAGCGTCCGCACCGGCGGTCTTTCGATGCGCCATGTCGTGACGTCCGCGGTGTGCCTGGTCGTCGCCATCTGGGTCGGCTATGCCTTCGCCCAGGAGGCGTACCTCAGCCACAAGCTCATCCAGCAGGCGGCCGACCTCCGGCATCAGAACGCCGTGCTCGCCGCCCAGAACCAGGGCTACCACAAGGACGTCCAGGCGATCACCTCGGGCGCGGCCAACGAGGAGGAGGCCCGCTTGAACGGCTATTCGAAACCGAACGAGCGCACCTTCCTGGTCACCACGCCGCCGAGCCCGTCGCCGACCCCGCCCGCGAGCCCGTCCCCGACGCCGACCCCGCCGCCGAAGCACTGACCCGGCGCCCGGGAGGAATCCCCGGCCGGCGGTATAATCCGATCGCGGAGTGGAGCAGCGGCAGCTCGTCGGGCTCATAACCCGAAGGTCGTTGGTTCGAATCCAACCTCCGCAACTATCAGCAGCAACCACGAAGCCGGGGGTTTCCCGGCTTCGTCCTTATTACCGCCGGGCGCGCGCAGGGCGCATATTCAAGGAATAGGTCGGATGAACAAGCGGAAGCGCGTGGCGATCGCCAAGCACCGAGTCAAGAAGCGCAAGCTCAAGGCAAGAGCGCAAGCGGCTCGCTAGTCTTACGCGGCGCACGAGGTGCCGTAGCTCAGGTGGTAGAGCGCGCGACTCATAATCGCGTTGTCGCTGGTTCGAGTCCAGCCGGCACCACCACCAATTTTCGGCGGGCTTTACCTAACGCGAACGCTTGAATTCAGGCGCGGACTTCGACGATGTCAACCACGCCCTCGAGTCCGCTGAAGTCGTCGATGTTGCGGGTGTACAGCGGCAAGCCGACGGAAAGAGCGGTGGCTGCGATCAGGAGATCGATCGCTCGCTTGCCTCGCGCCTTCCGTCCCGCGCCTGTGATTGCGGCGAAGACCCTTCCGTAAGCTCGCGCCGCTTCAGCGTCGAACGGGAGGGCTTCCAAGGTCGCCTGGACTCGGTGTAGACGATCCTGCCGTGCAGCCCGCTCATTTGGATCGCGCGTAGCGTGGACGCCCGCGACCAGCTCGGCGAGCGTAATGGCGGCGACGCTCGCCTCCTCTGGCATGGCTGCCTCAGGCGGAGGGTCGATCAAGACTGACGTATCGACCATTCCCCGCGCCCGTCGCGGCTCAGGCACGCGGTCGTGGATCCTGATCGATCAGTTCGTCAACATCCTTCCGAAACCTGATCGGATCGATTCGCGGGGCGCCGGCTAAGGCAGCCAGAAGCATCTCAGCCGGCACGGCCTCACGGCGCCGGATGGGCATGAGTTCCCCGACCGGCACGCCATTGCGCGTGACGATGTAGGACTCGCCGCGGTCGAGCCCGCGCATGATTTCGCCGCTCTGATTCCGAAGCGTCCGCTGGGTGATGACCTTCGCCATAAAACTAGTGTAGCACGTGTGCGACAGGATGGGGATCGGGCTGGATCCCGGTTCGCGTTATATAAGCTTCGGCCCACCATGCCCTCGCTAGAAACAACTCCGCACCCGCTGCTGCTTGGGCTTCGCCGATCCGGCCTGATCGCGTCCGGGGATCGCGTCCTGGTCGCGGTGTCCGGTGGGCCGGACAGCACCGCGTTGTTGCTGGCCCTTGATGAAGAAGGCCATGCCGTGGTCGCGGCGCATTACGACCACGCGCTGCAGCCCGGTTCAGGCCGAGGCGCCGACCACGTCCGCGGGCTCTGCGAGCGGTTAGGGGTCGACGTCCTGATCGAACGGAGAGAAAGCCCGATGCCGCGCGGCTCCGTCCAGGCCGGCGCGCGCACCCTTCGCTACGAATTTCTAGAGCGCGCTCGCGCGCGGGCCGGCGCCGATGTCGTTGCCATCGCGCACACGGCCGACGACGTGGTCGAAGGCGTCGTCCTTCATCTGTTGCGCGGCTGCGGCCTGGCCGGCCTGCGCGGAATGCCCGCGCGCCGCGGGGTGTTCGTGCGGCCGCTGCTGTCCGTCTGGAGAAGCGACGTCGCGGACTACTTGCATCGCCGCGGCATCGAGGCGCTCCAGGATCCGGCGAACACCAACGATGCGTATGCGCGCGTTCGCGTGCGGCGCGACATCCTCCCGGCGTTGGAGCGCGACCGGCCCGGCATCGTGCGCCGTTTCCACCAGGCCGCGATTCGCGCGGCCGCGTTGCAGGAGTCGATCTCGGGCGTCGCGGGCAGCGCGCTCGAGGCCGGCGCCACTCGCTCCGCCGTCGCCTCCGCTCCCGAGCCAGTTGCAGCCGAGATGATGAGGCAGCTGTACGCTCGCGCCGGAGGCGCCCAGCCGTCCCTTTCGCGAGCCCACCTCACCGCGATGCTCAGGCTTGCCGAGGCCGGGCCCGGAGGTAGGGGCGTCGACCTACCCGGCGGCCTGCGTTTTCGTATCGTGGGTGAGACCATGCAGATCGTCGCCCCCAATGCGGACCACCGGCCGGCTCCACGGCTCGAGGTTTCCGCCTGTGATGGGTGCGGGGACATGACGGCGGCGCACCTCAGGCCCGACCTGGAGCTGCATCTGGGTTATCGCACGCCCGGGCTGACGATGCGGCCGCTCGGCGGCCGCGGCACGCGCAAGCTGCAGGACATCTTCGTCGACGCTCGCGTACCCCGCGAGGACAGGGATGCGTGGCCGCTCGTGTTCGCCGGCGATTCGCTCGCGGTCGTGCCCGGGATCGCTGTTTCCGCAGAGATGGCGACCCGCGTGGGCGAACCGTCTTTGCACGTAACGGTCTGTGGTATCCCAGCTAAAGTAGAATCGCTTAACAGCCTTCCAGGAGAGCCGAGTTGACCCGCTTCCCCCGCTCCAGCCTGTTTTATTTCGCACTGGTCGTCGTACTCGGCCTGGTGATCTGGTTCACGTGGCAATCGTTCCAGGGCAACCAGAGCACGAGCGACTGGTCGTTCTCGACCCTGATGAACCAGGCTGCCACCGGCAACGTCAAGGAAGTCGACATCAAAGGCACCGACGGCGTGGCCACCGGCGTCGACGGCCGCAAGCACAACGTCGTGCTGCCGGACTGCGCGAGTGGCGCGGGTTGCGCTTTTGTCGACACTCTGTCCGCGGACAAGACGTCTGACGGCACCTCGGTGAACGTCAAGCTCGAGGCCGCCAATAGCGCCAACTACCTGCTCAGCGTGCTGGTCCCCAACATCATCCTGGTCGTCCTGATCGCAGCCTTCATGTGGTGGGTGCTGCGCCAGACCCAGAGCGGCAACAACCAGGCCATCTCTTTCGGCCGATCACGCGCGCGTATGGTCTCGGGTGACAAGCCGGCGATCACTTTCGCGGACGTCGCGGGCGTGGAGGAGGCCAAACAGGAGCTGGCTGAGATCGTCGAGTTCCTAAAATATCCGGAGAAGTTCGTGGCCCTCGGCGCGCGCATCCCGAAGGGAGTCCTGCTCGTCGGACCCCCGGGCACCGGCAAGACGCTGCTGAGCAAGGCCGTCGCAGGCGAGGCGCAGGTGCCGTTCTTCTCGATCTCCGGCTCCGAGTTCGTAGAGATGTTCGTCGGTGTCGGCGCCAGCCGCGTGCGCGACGTG
>DMCH01000119.1:4462-5919 GCA_003446775.1 Chloroflexota bacterium | reverse complement strand
AGTATAGGAAAGAGGGCGCGTGGGTCGTGTCAGGGCCCACCGGCCTCATCCTCCTCAAGGCCACCGGCTCTGAGTTCCGGGGCTATCCGAAGGATCGCTACACCACGCTCGAGGAGACGCGCGACCGTGTGCTCGCGACCGCGGTCGTGGCGCGGTGGCGGTACGACCGGCTCGACGTCGATTGGGGCGCGGCGTTCACGCAGGCGCGCGTAGCGCTGATCGAGGCGTTCGCCGCCAAGCACAGCCTCGCCTTGCAGCAAACTCTGTACGCAATGGGGTCAGCGGCGCTGAAGGCACGGCCCGAGATCGCAGAGATCCGCCTGTCGCTATCCAACAAGCATCACTTCGTTGTCGATCTCTCGCCCTTCGGACTGAAGAACGACAACGAGGTCTTCTACGCGTCCGATCGTCCTTACGGGCTCATCGAAGGGACCGTGACCCGCGACGACGCCTCGGAGTCGGGCCAGGCCTGGTAGCGGGGATGGAGTTTCTGCAGCCGGCGAGCTGGACCGAGGCGCTCGCGATGAAGGCGGCACACCCGGAGGCGCTCCCCATCGCCGGCGGCACCGACGTGATGGTCGACATCAACTTCGACCGACTGCGGCCGGCGGCCATCATCGATCTCACCAGGGTTGCCGAGCTCAACGATTGGGGGATGGACGACGGTTTCCTCCGCATCGGTGCGGGGGTGACTTACACGCGAATGATCGACGAGCTCGCCGACCGGTTGCCCGGTCTCGCCATGGCCTCGCGCACGGTGGGCTCGCCCCAGATCCGGAATCGGGGGACGGTCGGTGGCAACCTGGGCTCGGCCTCTCCGGCCGGTGATGCGCACCCGCCGCTGCTCGCCTCCGATGCGTTGGTCGAGCTGGCGTCGACGTCCGGCAGCCGCCGCCTGCCGGTGCGCGAGTTCTACGTCGGGCCCAAACGCAACGCGATGCGTAAGGACGAGCTGATCGCAGCCTTCCTCGTCGAGCCGGCGAAAGGTCCACAGCAGTTCTCCAAGGTCGGCACGCGCAACGCCATGGTGATCGCGGTGTGCTCATTTGCCGTCGCACTCGACTCCGAGCGCCACCAGGTCGGCACGGGGATCGGGTCGGCTGCGCCCACACCGGTCACAGCCGGCGAGGCGGAGACCTTCATGGAGGCCGTGCTCGACGACGGCCGGCTGTGGGAGAGGCCGGCACCGGTGGCATCCAGCGCGCTCGCCCGCTTCGGCGAGCTGGTCGCCGCAGCGGCGCGGCCGATCGACGACGTACGCGGGACGGCCGCATATCGGACGCATGCGCTGGCGGTGCTGGCTCGCCGGAGCTTCGTCTGGGCGTGGGACGAGTACCGGCGGACGGCCTCGGCATGAGGGTCAGTTGCACCGTCAATGGCCGACGCGTAACAGCCGACGGCGTCTGGGAGGGTGAGAGCCTGCTCTACGTGCTGCGCGAGAGGATGGGCCTGCCCGG
>DMCH01000119.1:1208-4235 GCA_003446775.1 Chloroflexota bacterium | reverse complement strand
AAGAACGCCTGCGAGCAGGGCGAGTGCGGCTCCTGCTCGGTGTACCTCGACGGGACGCTCGTGTGTGCATGCCTGGTGCTCGCGGGCCAGGCCGAGGGTCGGGACCTCGTGACCGTCGAGGGGATCGGCTCGGCCGAGTCGCTGCATCCCGTGCAGGCGGCGTTCGTCGAGGCGGGCGCGGTTCAGTGCGGCTTCTGCACCCCGGGTCTGATCGTCGCCACGCACGACCTCCTGCGCCGGGTGCCGCAGCCGACGACGGTTCAGATTCGCGAAGCGCTCGCGGGCAACATCTGCCGCTGCACGGGCTACGCCAAGATCATCGATGCGGTGCACCTGGCGGCCGGCCGGATGGGCTCGTCATGAAGGCGAAGCCCCGACTGGCGCCACCTTCGGTCGTGAGCGGCCGCGTCGGCGACGCGGTTCAGCGCCCCGACGCCGCCCTCAAAACGCGGGGCGACTTCCCGTATTCGTCGGACCTGCAGGTGGACGGCATGCTCTGGGGCGCCACCGTACGAAGCCCGCATCCCTACGCGCGCATCTTGTCCATCGACGCCGACCAGGCGCGATCGATGTCGGGAGTGCAGGCCGTCCTCACGCACGAGGATGTGACGGGACGCAACGTCTACGGCCTGGAGATCCCGGACCAGCCGGTATTGGCCGTGGACGTGGTGCGCTACTGGGGCGAGGCGGTGGCCCTGGTCGCCGCGGATCACCCTGAGAGCGCGCGACGCGCTGCGCACGCCGTGCGTGTCGAGTACGAAGTCCTGGCGCCGCTCACCGACCCGGAGGTGGCGCTCACCGACGACGCGCCGAGGCTGCACCCCGATGGCAATGTCACGCGCCGGATCAAGATCCGGCGCGGCGACCAGAACCCGCGCGCGGACGTCGTGGTCACGGGTGAGTACGAGGTCGGCATGCAGGACCAGGCCCCCCTCGGCCCCGAGTCGGGTCTCGCGATTCCTGACGGCGAAGGAGGCGTCGACCTCTACATCGCCACGCAGTGGCTGCACATCGACCGCTCGCAGCTTGCAGGGTGCCTGGGGCTGCCGCCGGAGAAGGTCCGGCTCACGATGGCCGGCATCGGGGGCGCGTTCGGGGCCCGCGAGGACCTGTCGATGCAGGCGCATGCGTGCATGCTGGCGCTGCGGACGGGACGGCCCGTGAAGATCGCCTACGGGCGCGCCGAATCGTTCGTCGGTCACGTCCACCGGCATCCCGCACGCATGCGCTACGAGCACGGCGCCACGCGCGACGGCAAGCTCGTTTACGTCAAGGCCCGCATCATGCTCGACGGCGGGGCGTACGCCTCCAGCTCGACCGCCGTCATCGCCAACGCGTGCTGCTTCGCCGTGGGACCTTACGAATGCCCCAACGCCACCGTCGACGGCTGGGTCGTCTACACGAACAACCCACCGTGCGGCGCCATGCGCGGCTTCGGCTCGGTGCAGAACTGCTACGCGCACGAAGCCCAGATGGACAAGCTCGCGGCCGCCCTCGGCATGGATCCCGTCGAGCTTCGCATCCGCAATGCCATGGAGACCGGGAGCAGCCTGATCACAGGGCAGGTCGTGGACGGTCCGGTCCCTGTGGCCGAGCTTCTGCGCCGGGTACGGGCGATGCCGTTGCCACCGGCGGTCAAGAGCGACCACCTAGAGCTGACCCAGATGCCCGGCGGCGTCTCCAACACGACGCACGGCGAATCGGTGTGCCGCGGGGTCGGCTACGCCGTGGGGTTCAAGAACGTGGGCTACTCCGAAGGTTTCGACGATTACTCGACCGCGAGGGTGAGGCTCTCGGTTGTGGGCGGCCGGCCTCGGGTCGAGGTGCATACGGCCGCCGCGGAGGTGGGTCAGGGCCTGGTCACGGTGCAGGCGCAGATCGCCGGCACCGAGCTTGGCGTGCACGACGTGATCGTCCTCAACGCGGACACGCAGGTCGGCTCCGCAGGATCGTCCTCCGCGTCGCGGCAGACCTACATCACGGGTGGGGCGGTGAAGACGGCTTGCGAGGCAGTGCGCGAGCGGGTGCTTGCACTGGCCGAATCAGAGCTTTCCGAGCTCAGTCGCGATGGCGCTGGAGGATCGGATGGCTGGCGGCTCGAGAATGACTCGATCGTATCCCCAGACGGCACGGCGGTCATCACGCTCGCGACGCTGCTTGGCGAGGAGGTGATCGAGGAGACGCGCGAGTTCCGCCCCCGGCGCACGTCTCGGCTCGACGCCGAGACCGGCCAGGCCAACGCGCACATGCAGTATGCGTTCGCCGCCCATCGCGCGGTCGTCGACGTCGACACGGAGCTCGGCCTGGTCAAGGTCGTCGAGCTCGCGACCGCCCAGGACGTGGGCAAGGCGATCAACCCGCAGGCGGTGGAGGGGCAGCTGGAGGGGGGAGCCGCTCAAGGGCTCGGGCTGGCCGTCATGGAGGAGATCCAGGTCAAAGACGGCGTGATTCGAAACCCATCGTTCACCGATTACCTCCTTCCCACCACTCTCGACATGCCGCCGGTGCGGATGGACATCCTCGAGCTGGGCGATCCGAGCGCGCCTTATGGGCTCAAGGGAGTGGGCGAGCCGCCGGCAATCTCCTCGGGTCCGGCGATCGTGGCCGCCATCCGGGCCGCCAGCGGCCGCAGCCTCTCTCGCGTGCCTGTGCGCCCGCAAGACATCGTCGATACGTGACCACCACGCTGCTCATCCGCGCCGGTCTCTTGTTCACCGGCGAGCGTGAGATCGAGGGCGGCTGGGTTTTCGCCCGCGACGGCATGATCGCAGAGGTGGGTTCCGGGGACCCGCCACCGGCCGACGAGGTCATCAATTCGCCCAACTGCGTCGCGGTGCCGGGCCTGGTCAACGCCCACGACCACATGTACCAATGGGCCACCCGTGGCTACGCGCCGGACGGCACCCTGTTCGAGTGGCTGCGCGCGCTCTACCAGGTGTGGGCGCGCATCGACGCCGACATCGTGCGCGTCGCCGCCCGCGCCGCGATGTCGCGGCTGCTCTTGAGCGGCTGCACCCTGTCGACCGA
>DMCH01000119.1:0-890 GCA_003446775.1 Chloroflexota bacterium | reverse complement strand
GGGCTTCGCTTCCATCCCTGCCGGGGGTCGATGTCCCTGGGCGAGTCGAAGGGCGGCCTGCCTCCTGACAGCGTGGTCGAGGACGAGGACTCGATCCTCGCGGACACGGAGTTGATGATCAAGCGCTTTCATGATCCGAAGCCCGGTTCGATGTGCCGGGTCGCGGTCGCGCCGTGCTCCCCGTTCTCGGTGACGCCTGAGCTCATGCGTGAGTCGGCGGCGCTGGCGCGACGTCATGGCTTGCGGATGCACACCCACGTGGCGGAGACACTCGACGAGGAAAAGTTCTGCCTCGAGCGATTCGGCAAGCGGCCCATGGAGTTGATGGAAGACCTCGGCTGGACGGGCGATGACGTGTGGTACGCCCATGGCATCCACCTCAACGACGCCGAGGTAGATCGCGTCGCGAAAACGAAGACCGGGATCGCGCATTGCCCTTCGAGCAACATGCGTCTGGGTGCGGGAGCCTGCAGGGTCGCCGACCTCGTCCGCGCGGGAGCGCGGGTTGGACTCGGGGTCGACGGCTCCGCCAGCAATGAAGACGCCAACATCGCGATGGAAGTCCACCAGGCGTTGCTGCTGGCCAGGGTCAACGGTGGGCCGAAGGCGCTCGATGCGCGGAACGCGTGGCGGCTTGCGACATCGGGAGGCGCCGAATGCCTGGGGCGAGACGACTGCGGCGCCCTCGCGCCCGGCAAATGCGCGGACGTCGCGCTGTTCCGCATCGACGACCTTGCCCACGCCGGCATCGCCGACCCGCTGGCAGGGCTCGCTCTGGCGCCGCCCGCGCGCGCGTCGGCTGTGATCGTCAACGGGCGCGTCGTCGTGTTCGACGGCAGGCTTCTGAATGCCGACGAGGACGAGATCGCCCGCGAGATCGCGGCTACGAG
>DMCH01000156.1:23250-27962 GCA_003446775.1 Chloroflexota bacterium | reverse complement strand
TATCCCGCACCGCGGCGGCCAACAACGGCGTCTTCCCAGGGTCTATGAAGTTCGAGCTTGACGTCAGGTTGCTATGGAGATTCGAGATGAGCATGCGTGCGGCTGGTCCGCGATGGTCGACAAGGAACGAGACCACTTGACCATTGCTCCAGCCATACATCACCTTTCGCGCCTCAACGAGGTCGTCGGGTAATCCGTTGATCGTCGCGTACACCTGGCTGACGTAGTAGCCCCTCACCTCGGCATACGCTTAACCGCAGGGTTTGCCAACGGTTGGGTTGGCGGAGCGAATCCCTGGCTGGTCTGGCGGACGGGTTGGGATTTGAACCCAAGACAGCCTTGCGGCTGTACAGCATTTCCAGTGCTGCGCCTTCGACCGGACTCGGCCACCCGTCCCGCCAGAGAAGTCTAGTGGCGGCCCTTTGGACCCTGCCCACCGTCTGGTCCAGGCTTACGGGCTGCGACTGCTGACCGACCCAGCGTCCGTGGGCCGGTCGGGCCGGCCACGATGCACGTGTCCGTCATTTCGACGAACAGCCCGTGCTCGACCACACCGGTCGTGACCTTGATCGCCGCCGCCAGGTCGACCGGATTGTCGATGCCGGCTTCGAACGTCAGGTCGAGGATGAGGTTGCCGTTGTCCGTGATGAAAGGAGCCTCCTCCCCACCTCGCACTGTGAGCGACGAACCCAGCGCGATCAACCGCTCGGCCGTCGTTCGCCATAAGAACGGCGACACCTCGACCGGCAGCACGCCCACCCCCAGCTGCTTGACCAGCTTCGATTCGTCCACGACAACCACAAACCGCTTCGACGCCGCCGCGACGATCTTCTCGCGGAAGAGCGCTCCTCCGCGTCCCTTGATCAGGTTCAGGTTGGGGTCCACCTCATCCGCACCATCCACCGCCAGGTCGATCGCACCGAGCAGCTCCTGGACGATCGGGATTCCAAGCCCGGCGGCCAGCTCTGCGGTCGCGCGCGAGCTCGGAACGCACCGCAGCTTCATCCCGCTCGCCACCAGCCGGCCGACGCCCTCGGTGAAGTACTTCGCGGTCGACCCGCTGCCCAGCCCGAGCAGCATCCCGTCCTGCACGAGCTCCAGCGCCTTTTCCGCGGCCGCGCGCTTGAGCCTCTCCTGGTTACTCATTGCGCCCCACCCGCGCTACGCGCGACCTCCCCACGTGGTGGGGAGGTGAATTTGATCAGCCAACCGCTTTGCGAATGGCCGCGATGCCGGCGGCGATCCCGGCCTTGTGCCCGAACACCGAGCTGCCGGCCACCAGCACCGTCGCGCCCGCCTTCACGACCAGCGGCGCGGTCTGGGCGTCGATGCCGCCATCGACCTCGATCTCGAGGTCGGGCGCCATCGCCCGCAGCCGGCGGATCTTCTCGGGACTATGGGCGATGAACTTCTGGCCCCCAAAGCCCGGTTCGACCGTCATCACATTGACTAGAACGATGTACGGAACGATTTCACGCAACGTTTCCACAGACGTCGCGGGGTTGATGGCCACGCCCGCATCGGCCCCGAGTTCTTTGATCGCCTCCACAGTGCGGTATAGCGATGTGGTCGCCTCGACCTGGACCTCGATGAGGCTCGCCCCGGCTTTCACGAAAGCCTCGATGAACAGTTCGGGGTGCTCGATCATCAGGTGGGCCTCGATCGGCAGGTCCGTGACCTTGCGCACGGCCTCGACCACCAGTGGACCAAATGTCAGGTTGGGGACGAAATGACCGTCCATGATGTCGACCTGGATGCGGTCGGCGCCGGCGGCCACCGCCTCGCGCACCTGATCGCCGAGGCGAGACACGTCGGCGGAAAGGATCGAGGGAACGACCTCGATCCTCGTCACCGAGCTCCGGCGGCCTCGCGGTCGATCAGCCATCGCGCGCCCGCAATCATCCCCGATGGGACCTCGCCGCGTTTCGCCTTCGCCACAGCGTCCGCCTTCCCTGCGCCGGTCGCGAGGATGATCACGCGCCGCGCACCGCGCAGCGTCGACAGCGTGAGGGTCACGCGTTGCGGAGGCGGTTTGGGCGCGTCGCGGATGCCGATCGCCCACCCCTTCGCCTGGACGGCCGGATGGCCTGGGAACAGCGATGCGGTGTGTCCGTCCTCCCCCACTCCCAGCAGCACGATGTCGAGAGGAGCCACGGCCGAGAGCACGTGGGAGTAGAGGCCCGCCGCTTCATCGGGTCCAAGCTCGGCAGGGATGCGGTGCACCGTGGCCGGCGCGACGCGATCCAGCATCGCCTCCCGCGCCATCCGGTAGTTGCTGTCCGGATGGTCCGGGCGCACGCAGCGTTCGTCGCCGAACAGGATCGTGACCCGGCCCCATTCGACCTCGTGGCGGGTCAACAGCTCATAACAGCGCCGCGGGGTCGTCCCCCCTGCCAGGACGAGAGTCCTAGCTCCATCGGCGATGGTTGATGCGATCTCTGAAGCGGCCGCGGCTGCCACGTCCTCGGCGGACTCGAGGACAGTGAACTCCACCCTTTACAGCGCTCGCATGAGCTCGGCTCCCGCCGCCAGCGAGCGCGCGAACACCTGATCGTGCGCGCCCAACGCGAGCAGCTCGACCAAGAGCGACGCGTCATCGTCGGATTCGATCCGCTGCACGTGCCGCAACGTGTCCGCGCCCCCGATGTCGATCAGCGTGAGCAGCACCATCGAGTTGTCTGCCCTTCTCCGCTCGCGCACGAACACGGTCGGACGGGGAGGCACGCTCTCGCCCGGTGGATCGCCGGTGGCGGTGTGATGCAGCGAATCGCGGTTCTGGAACGCCATCTCGCGATGCTGGACGGCTTTGCGCTGTGCGATCTCCATGCCCGCGTCATCCTCGCCTCCGGTGGCGTGTTGGTGTTGGAAAGGCGCCGGGCCCAGGTCAGGAGTTGGGTGCCGGATACGCTCCGGGGCTCGCGCGATCGACAGCCTGAACGTGGTTCCGCCCGCTGTGCCCACGATTCGGACGGTGCCGACCTCGCCCTCGACCAGGCCCGGCTTGGCGACCGACCGGAAAGCCACGTCCACGATCCTCCACCGGTCGGCCTCAAACTGAGCCGAAACCACTCCTCCCGCCCCGCCGACCGCACGCTGCAGCTTCCAGCCCAGGGCGCTCGAGATCCAACCGATGAGCGTGGCCGACGGGATCCGGTTGCCACGGCCGGCCCCTGCGTAGTCGATGCCGATTTCGCTGATGCCCGACAGGAACGGCCGCCGAGCTTCCGGAGCGAAGAACTGCGCGATCGATTCCCGCCACGGATCGAGTCGCGCCCATTGCAGGTCGGCCAGACCGAGGCGGCGATGCGCGTGCGCGCTCGTGTCCGCCAGGCTGAGGAATGAGTGATAGGGACGCGCGAACCCCGCCGAGTCCACCACCAGGGCGTCGGCGATGTCCAGCGCGTCGCGCAGCTCTTTAGACCCGAATGGCGGTGTCCCGAGCCACCAGATGTATGTCGGCACACCGCTGACGAGGAGGGGATCGACCAGGCCGGCGAGGTGCGTCGCCGCCGGGCCGCGGACCTGCAGCGTCACCAGCTCGTAATGTGCAGGCGATGCCGTGCCGGCGGCCGTCGCTTCCGTCACATGAACCGTGGGTGGCGCGGTGATGGAGGCGTCGATGCGGCCTGGTTGGACGTTCGCCTGGTCCCGCACCACGATCGCGAGCGACGGGTGGTGGACGGCGATCGCCGTGCATATGCGTTGGGCAAGCTTCTCCTCCGCCTCCGTCGCGGCCACGGCGATCAGCGTCATGACGCTGTTGCGCGGACGAGGATGGTCGTCGTCCGTGGATTGCGCCTGGGCGAATTTCCGCCGGAACTCCGTGAGGGCGTCGAGGACCTGCGCGATGGTGACCCCCTCGCCCTTCCATTCCAATGCGTCGACGGGCCGACTGCTCATGGCCGGTGCCATTCCCTCCCCTCTGTCTCCAGCAGCTTGGCGGCAGACGCCGGCCCCCAGGTGCCGGCGGGATACATCTGCAGCGGCGGCCGGCCCTCCCTCCATGCGGCTTCTATGGGATCGATCAGAGTCCACGCGGTCTCCACCTCGTCGGCTCGCGTGAATAGGGTCGGGTCGCCGATCATGCAGTCGAGCAAGAGGCGTTCGTATGCCTCCGGCACTTCGACGAGAAACGAGGTCGCATACAGAAAGTCCATCGCCACGCTGCGCAGCCGGATGCCGGCCGCCGGCACCTTGGCACCGAACTTGAGCGAGATGCCCTCCTCGGGCTGGATGCGCAGGGTGATGGCGTTGGGGTCGAGCTCCTGCGCGGCCTCGCGGCCAAAGGTCAGGTGGGGCGGGCGTTTGAAGAGGACGCGGATCTCGGTCGCCCTCTTGGGCATCCGCTTGCCGGCGCGGATGTAGAACGGGACCCCGGCCCAGCGCCAGTTGTCGACGAATAGCCTGAGCGCCACGAAGGTCTCGGTTAGCGACCCCGGCGCCACGTTCGGCTCTTCCCGATAGCCGTGGACGTGCTCGCCGAGCACCCATCCGCTCGCGTACTGGCCGCGCACGGTGGCTTTCGCCGCCTCCTCTTCGGTGAGGGGACGTATCGCTCGCAACACCTTCACCTTCTCGTCGCGGACGGCGTTGGCTTCGAAGGCGACGGGCGGCTCCATGGCCGTGAGCGCGAGCAGCTGGAGCGCGTGGTTCTGGACGATGTCTCGCAGCGTGCCCGCCTTGTCGTAGTACGCCCCTCGATTCTCGACCCC
>DMCH01000156.1:18027-22936 GCA_003446775.1 Chloroflexota bacterium | reverse complement strand
CGGAACGCCATGATGTTCTGGACGGTCTCCTTGCCCAGGTAGTGGTCGATCCGAAAGACGGAGTCCTCGTGAAAGACCTGCTGCACCATCCGGTTCAGCTCGCGCGCGGACTTCAGGTCGTTGCCGAAGGGCTTCTCGATCACGATCCGGTGGTAGCCCTCGCCGGCGTTCAGACCGGCTGCCTTCAGCTGCTCCGTGATGGTCTCGTAGGTCGGTGGCGGGGTCGCGCAGTAGAACACCCGGTTCCCGCCCACATGCCGAGCGTGATCGAGCTCGTCGAGCTTGCGTCCGAGCGCCTTGAAGTCCTCCAGTTTGCTGAAGTCGACCTTGATGTAGAACAGCCCCTCGAGAAACGACTGCAGCACCGCCTCGTCGACCGGCTGCGTCCGCGAGAACTCCGAGATTTTCTCCGAAGCTCGCTTGCGAAATGCGTCGTCCGTGAGATCGTCGATCGCGGCTCCGACCACCGCGAAGCCGGCCGGCAGCAACCGCTGCTTGGCCAGGTTGTAGAGGGCCGGCAGCAGCTTCCGACCGCTCAGGTCGCCAGTGGCGCCGAAAATCACCATCAGCGCCGGTTCGGCGACGCGGTAGTCGTGCAGGCCTTCGGCGAGCGGGTTCGGCGCGACGGTGGCGGCGCTCAACGCTTAGCCGTCTCGCCTTTGGCGTCGGTCACGACCGCGTGGCCTCCGAACTGGTTGCGCATCATCGCCAGCATGCGGTCGCCGAACGTGTTCTCCATCCGGCTCCGGAAGCGCGCGAAGAGTGACTCGGCGATGATCGGCACCGGCACCGATTCGTCGATCGCGGCCTCCACGGTCCAGCGGCCCTCACCGGTGTCTTCGACGTAGCCCTTGATGCTTGAGAGCTCGGGGTCCTGTGTCAATCCTCTCGCGATCAGGTCGAGCAGCCACGACCGCACGACGCTGCCCGTGCGCCAGGCCTCCGCGATCGCCTGCATGCTCATACCGGGGAACGACTTGGAGAGCTTCATGACCTGGAAGCCTTCGGCATAGGCCTGCATGAGCCCGTACTCGACGCCGTTGTGCACCATCTTCACAAAGTGCCCGGAACCTTCGGGACCAGTTCGCACCAGGCCCCCGTCATCGGGAGCGAGGTCTTTGAGCAGCGGCAGGCAGTGGTCGTAGATCTCCTGCTCGGCGCCGACCATGAGGCAGTAGCCGTACTCGAGGCCCCAGATGCCGCCGGACGTCCCGGCGTCCATGTAGTGCATGCCTTTGGCTTTGACCCGCGCGCAGTCCTCGATCGCAAGCTTCCAGTTGGTGTTGCCGCCGTCGATGATGATGTCGCCCGGGTCGCCCAAAGCGATCAGCTGGTCGATCGCTTCGGTCGTGGGATCGCCCGCCGGCACCATCACCCACATCACGCGCGGCTTCGATTGGAACTTCGAAACGAACTCTTGCCACGAATAGACGCCGACCGCGCCTTGCGACTCCTTCTGTTTGACGGCGTCGGCGGATTGGTCGTAGGCGATCATGCGGTGGCCGCGCTTCATCAGGCGCAAGACCATGTTGCCGCCCATGCGGCCCAGGCCGACCATCCCCATCTCCATGGTCATCCCCTCCGGTGGTTGGCTACTTGACCGCCGATTTCGCCGCCGCCGCCAGCGCTTTCCATCCGGCCGCCGCCTCTTTCCCGAGCGTCACCCGCAGCACCGGGAGCCGGCGCGACGTCAGCGACTCCAGGTCGCCCAGCGACTGCGCCTGCTTGAGGATCGAGAAGCTGTACGGCTGGCCTGGGATGGGCACGTCGCGGGTGTCGTCCTGGACAATCTGCAGGAAAAGGCCGATCTTCGGGCCGCCCTTGTGCAGCTGTCCGGTCGAGTGGAGGAAGCGAGGCCCATAGCCTGCGGTGGTCGCGTAACGGGTCGCGTCGCGCACCGAAGTTCGGATCGAGGCGATGGCGGCCTGCGATGCGGTCGTGCGGGTGGTGTAGGCCATGATTGCGAAGTACGCCCCGCGCTTGGCCTGGCCGAGCAGCGCTTTCAAGCCCGCCCGAGATTTTGCCGCCGGCACCGACTCCGCCTTCGGGAGCTTGCCGCTGGCGCGGTACTTGGCGAGGACCTTCTTGGTGTTGTCCTTCGATTCCTGCACGTTGGGCTGGTCGAAGGCGTCGATGCCGAGGACCGACCCCGCAATCGCGGTGGCGATCTCCCAGCGCAAGAACTCGCCGCCGAGGTCCAGCTTGTCGCGCAGCGTCAGGGTGACCACCGGCTGGCCTGCCTTCTCGAGCGCCTGGACTGCTTTGTTCGGCGGATCGGTGTCCATCCGGATGTACACGAACA
The DNA here is from genome assembly GCA_003446775.1 of Chloroflexota bacterium. Taxonomy (GTDB): domain Bacteria; phylum Chloroflexota; class Dormibacteria; order Dormibacterales; family Dormibacteraceae; genus UBA10449. The sequence continues at coordinate 20,634 of DMCH01000156.1, read as the reverse complement.
GCCGGTCATCGCCGTACACCGCGGGCTTGCCCAGCGGCTCGCCTTCCACGGGCACGATCCCTTTGCCCTGCTTGCCCGTGCTCTCGGCGATCAGCTGCTCCACCCAGTAGCCGAAAGTCGCGATCCTGGGTGACGCGATGAGCGTCAGCTTGTTGCGGCCCTTCTCCGCGAGCTCGCCCATGACGGCGCCCAGCCAAACGCCCGGGTTGTCGGCGGCCGGCACCGTGTCGGCGCACGAATGCGCCATCTCCACAGCGCGCTCGAGCATCTCTGTCACGTCCACGCCCATCAACGCTCCCGGCACAAGCCCGAAATAGCTCAGGGCCGAGTAGCGGCCGCCGATGTCCGGCGGGTTGCGGAAGATCCAGCGGAAGCCGTGGTCTTTGGCCAGCTTCTCCAGCGAAGTGCCGGGGTCGGTGATGGCCGCAAAGTGCCGTCCCGCCATCCCGTCCCTTCCCCCACCGTGCACCTCCTCCCAGAAGTAGGCGAACTGCGACAGGGTCTCGGTGGTCTCGCCCGACTTCGAAGCCACGATGAACAGCGTGTCCTGGATCCGAATGCGCTGACGCACGGCCAGGATCGTGGCGGGGTCGGTGGTGTCAAGCACGTGCAGCCGCGGATGGCCGCGCACCGGGCCGAAGGTGTTTCTCAACACGTCCGGGCACAGGCTCGAGCCGCCCATGCCCAGGAGGACGACGTCGGAGTAGGTGCGGCCGTCGGTGGCGAGCTGTCGAAGCTCGGGCGCGTGCTCGAGCATCTTCTCGGCCACGTTCAGCCAGCCCAGGCGGTCGCGGATCTCCTCGCGCTTGGCCGGGTCCGAGGTCCACAGCGTCGAGTCCTTGGCCCACAGACGCCGCGGCGCGTCGGCCTTTTGAAGCTGCGCCACCCGCGCATCCACGTTGGGCTGAAGCGCGCCGAGGCTGTACCACTGCCTCGGGCCCTTGCCCGACTTGATGTTCTGGCTTTCCTTCTTGATGGTGGCCAGCAGGCTCTCGAACGATTTCGTGAAGGACTCAACCCCCTCGACCTCCAGCTCTCGGGTCACCTGGTCGAGGTCGACGCCGATGTCAGCGAGCTGCTTCAGCTGGCGCTTGGCCCCCTCCACGTTCTCATCGATGCTGCGCCTCGCCTCACCGTGCTCGCGGAATGCGGCGAGGGTCGCCGGCGGGATGGTGTCGACGGTATCGGGACCAATGAGCTCCTCGACGTAGTAGGTGTCGGGGTAGCGTGGATCCTTGGTCGACGTGCTCGCCCACAGTGGACGCTGCAGCTGCGCACCCGCTTTCCTCAGCTTGTCCCAGCGCGGACCGCTGAACTGGTGGCGGAACCGTTCGTACGCCACCTTGGAGTTTGCGATCGCGGCCTTTCCGTACAGCCGCTCCAGCGCGCGCTTTTGTGCAGGGTCGGTGCTCAGCTCGATCTTCTGGGTCAGGATCTTGTCGATCTTCGTGTCCAGCCGGCTGACGAAAAAGCTGGCGACGCTGGCGACCTTGCGCAGGTCCCCGCCCTGTTTGTGCAGTTTCTCCAGACCGGACAGGTAGGCCTCGATCACCTCGCCGTACCGGTCGACCGAGAAGATCAGGGTGATGTTGATGTTGTGGCCCTTGGCGATCTGGTCGTAGATGGCCGGGATGCCTTCCTTGGTGGCAGGGATCTTGACCATCACGTTCGGCCTGTGGCATCGAGCCCGCAGGTCCTCGGCGTAGGCGATCGTGCGCCGCGTGCTGTTCGCCACCGTCGGCGAGACTTCGATGCTGACGAACCCGTCGTGCCCTTTGGTGCGATCGAAGACCGGACCGAAAACGTCGGCCGCGGCCGACACGTCCTCGACCATCAGCTCCCAGAGGATCTCCTCGGGCTTGTGACCCGCCCTCACAAGTTGGACCATGGCCTCGTCGTAGTCGTTCGAGCCGCTGACCGCCTTCTCGAAGATGGTCGGGTTGGACGTGACGCCGCTGATCCCCTCATCGCGCAGGCGGGCAAGCTCGCCGGAGGTGATCAGCTGCCGGCGGATGTTGTCCAGCCACAGCGACTGGCCGAGGCGCTTGAGCTCCTTGATGGGCGCCGGCATGCGCACAGCGGTGGGCATCGAGGCTACTTGCCCGCGAGCAGCTTGGTCGCGGCCGCCACGATGTGCCGCGCGGAGATCCCAGCGGCGTTCATGAGCTCCTCGGGTTTGCCGGAGGTCGGCAGGCCCTTCACCGCGAGGTGGGCCACGTGCAGGCTGTCTTCGGCCGCGAACGCCTCCAGGACCGCCGCGCCGAGCCCGCCCTCCGGGTAATGGTCTTCGACGATGACGAACCTTCCCTTGGTGGCGCGCGCTGCCTCGCGCAGAGTCTTGACGTCCACCGGCTTCACCGAGTAGAGGTCGATCACGCGCGCGGAGATCTTCTTCTGGGCGAGGGTGTCCGCGGCCGTCAGGCAGTTGTGCAGAGTCACGCCCGCGCCGATGAGAGTGACCCTGTCCTTCGGGCTCTGGCGCACCACCTTCGAGCCGCCGATCTTGAAGGCTTCGTTCGGCCCGTAGATGGTGGGATATGCGCCCCGCGTGGTGCGCATATAGACGATGCCGCTCGCGTCAGCCATCAGCTGAGTGAGTTTGGCGGT
>DMCH01000156.1:9131-17701 GCA_003446775.1 Chloroflexota bacterium | reverse complement strand
GTCGAGGTGTGGATCGCGCGCATCGACGCCAGGTCTTCGAGCGCCATCTGCGACGGGCCGTCCTGTCCGATCTCGACCCCCGCGTGCGAGCCCACCAACCTGATGTTCGCCTCTGAGATGCCCGCCATCCGGATGAAGTCATAGGCCCGGGCGAAGAAGGCGGCAAACGTGGAAGCAAAGGGCCGGTAGCCGCGGACGCTCATACCCACCGCGGTCGACACGAGCATCTGCTCGGCGATATAGATCTCGAAAAACCGATCCGGGTATGCCTTGGCGAACTCGTCCGTGTGCGTGGAGTTGGAGACCTCGGCATCCATAGCAACCACGTCCGGGATCGCCCCCAGCGCGAGCAGCGCATCGCCGTAGGCCTTGCGGGTGGCGACCTTGTCTTCCTTTGTGTAGGTGGGCAGCGTGACCGGCGCGTCGGTGTGCTTGATGGCCGGCTGGCCCGATTCCGGCTTGGCGGTCTTGACCTTCAGGTGGCGGATGCCGCCGAGCTCCTTGATCGCCCGCTCGGCCATGTCCGGCGGGAGCGCCTTGCCGTGCCAGCCGTCCTTGTTCTCGATCTCCGAAAAGCCTTTGCCCTTGATCGTCTTGGCGATGATCACGGTCGGCTTCCCGGTCGCGGACAGCGCAGTGCCGTAGGCGCGGTCGATGGCGGTGATGTCGTGGCCGTCGATGACGATCGGGAAGCAGCCGAACGCTTCCACGCGACGGCGGTAGGTGTCTAGCGTCCAGCCGTACTCGGTCTCGCCGCGCTGGCCGAGCCGGTTGATGTCGAGGATGGCGGTCAGGTTGGCAAGCTGGTAGAAGCCGGCCTTGTCGAACGCCTCCCAGATCGAGCCTTCGGCGAGCTCCGAGTCTCCGCACAGCACCCACACGTGGTACGGGAGCTTGTCGAGCTTCTGGCCGGCCATAGCGACGCCGACCGAGATCGGCAGCCCCTGGCCCAGGGAGCCGGTGGCGACGTCCACCCACGGGATCGCCGGCGTCGGGTGGCCCTGCAGGCGTGACCCGAACTTGCGGTAGGTCATCAGCTCGGTGTCCGTAATGGCGCCGACCGCCTTGAACATCGCGTAGACGAGCGGTGAGGCGTGGCCCTTGGAGAAGATCAGGTGGTCGTTGTTGGGGTCTTTGGGCTTGTTCCAGTCGTATTGAAGATATCGGGTGACCAGGACCGCGATGAGGTCGGCGGCGGACATCGAGGAGGTCGGGTGCCCGGAGCCGGCGGCGGTGCTGCAGCGGATGGAATCGACCCGCAGCTGCTGCCCCAGCTGGCGCGCGAACTCGAGATCGGTGGTGGCAAGCGCCTCGGTGGTGACGGTCATCTCACTCCCTACCACTTGCGAGTGGCACGTCCCGCGACGCAACTTCGCGGGTCCCCAGCGTGTATTCGACGCTAAGTCTATCGGTCTGTCGAAATCGGGTCGAAAAACATGCCGTGCAACCAGCCGGCGCCGACCAAGAGGGCGCCCGCCAGCATCCAGGACGGCTCACGTCGCCGGCGCCAGTCGCTCCACCTCGGTCACCATGCCTTCGAGGATCTTCAGGCCGGCATCCCAGAAACCGGGGTCGGTGATGTCCATGCCTAGACGTCGCACCAGCTCGTCCGGTCGCGTCGAGCCGCCCGCGGCGAGGAAGTCCAGGTAGTCGTCGACGAAGGTCGGCCCCACCTCGAGGTAGCGGTGGTACACCGATAAGGCGAGCAGGTTGCCGAACGCGTACGCGTACACGTAACCCGGCGTGTGCAAGAAGTGCCCGACGTAGCTCCACCACACCTTGTGCTCGTCGGTGAGGATCAGGGCGTCCCCGAACATCGGCTGCAGCTTTTCCTGAAAGATCTCGCCGAGCTGCTCGACCCCGAGCTCCCCTTCCTGGCGCCGCCTCGTGTGGCAGGCGTCTTCGTATCTGTTGAACGCCACCTGGCGGAAGACCGTAGAGAAGGCATCCTCGACCTGAGTGCACAGCATCGCCAGGCGAATCTTCGGGTCCTTCTCCTCGGCCATGATGCGGTCGAAGGTCAGCGCCTCGCCGAATACCGACGCCGTCTCGGCGAGCGTCAGCGGCGGATGGAAATCGAAGATGTGCTGCTTGGAAGCCAGGCGGTCGTGGAGGCCGTGGCCGAGCTCGTGGGCCATCACGAGCGCGTCGCGCAGCTTGCCGGTGAAGTTGAGCATCACATATGGGTGGTGGCGCGGAGTGACGGGCATGCAGTAGGCGCCGCCTGCCTTGCCCGGGGCCACGGGGGCATCGATCCAACCGTGCTTGAAGAAGTCCTCGACCAGATCGGCCGCACGTTTGGAGAACCGGCGGTACGAGGAGAGCACGAGCTCTTTGGCCTCGTCCCAGCTCAGGTCCCGGGCCACGTCGCCGATGGGCGCGTAGCGGTCCCACTCGTGCAGATCGCCGACCCCCAGCAGCTTCTTCTTGACGCGGTAGTAGCGCACGCACACGTCGTAGCGCCCGGTGACCGCCTCGATCAGCGCCCGCACCGCCTCGTCCGAGGTTTCGTTGGCAAGGTTGCGCGACGAGATCCAGGTCGGGAAATGACGCAGGCGGTCGTCGATCGCCTTCTCACCGAGGATGACGTTGAAGATGTAGCCTCGGGTGCGCACGTCCTGATCCAGGGCCGCGGTGATCGCAGCGCTCGCATCGCGGCGCACCTTCCGATCCGCTTCGCGCAGCCGCACCAGAGCTTCGTCCAGCGGCACTCTCCGCCCGTCGAGGTCGACTCGAATCCGGGCGCACAGCTCTTCGAACAGGCGGTTCCACGCGGAGTTGCCGACCGGGCTGAAGTCGGTGAGCACCCGCTCTTCCGGTTCCGAGAGCTGGTGCGGCCGGAACTTTCGCGCCTCCTCAACCGTGTGGCGGTAGAGTGCCGACTCCGGGTCCGCATACAGGCTCGCCGCCTGGTCGTCACTGATGTGCGCAAGCTCCAGCGTGAAGAAGACGCCATGGCTTGCCCGCTCGGCGCCGGCCTCTCGCACCCGCGCCAGCAGCCGGCCCGCGGCAGGATCTTCCGTGTTCTGGCTGTGGAGGAGATACGCGTAAACGTCAGGCTTGGCGGCGAGCTCCTCGTCTTCCTCGAGCTCGCGCATCATGGCCGCGAACTCCTTGGGCGGAAGCAAAACGACCTTGCCCCTGTAGCGCGCCTCGAAAGCCTCCGCTCGCTTGAGCGCCTCGGCTAGGGTCTCCTCGATCGCGGGGTCCGTCGGCGACCGGAAGAGGTCGGTCAGATCCCAGCGGATTTGCTCGGCGCCGGTGGTCTTGGTCGCCTGGGCCATGGGCGGTCAGGATAAACGCTTCGCCAGTTCGCGCACCCGCGCGGGGTCGGGCCAGCGGCCGGCGTACGCGCCTTCGTTGACCGCGTCTGTGAGTTCCTCGAGCGGCACCCTCTCCCCTTCGGGTCGAGCAGTGTGAGCCAGCCAGTACTCCAATGGCGTTTCGGGCGGCGCACGCCGGCGCCCGAGCCGGCGCTGCACTCGTTCATAAAGCCGCAGCAGCTCTGATTCGCCGGGCGGCAGCCGTCTCGCGGCAACAGCCCGGCGACGCCACGTCCGCATCCATGCCCAGAGCAGGGTCACCAGCAGAGCAATCACGACCGCGGGCGGAACCACCGCCAGCGCTCCCAGCGATCCAAGGACCGCCATCGGCGCGCCAATGGTCAGGTGCGGGATGAGGCGGGCGATGCCGCCGCCGGCCCAGTGGTTGGGGAACGTCGTGGCCGCCAACCCCGGAACACCTGGCGTAGGGTCGAACGGAACCCAGCCATGGTTCTGAAACCACACTTCGACCCACGCGTGCGCGTCGTGCTCGCGCACGACCGATTGATTGAGCACGGGGTTGTAGTCGCCGGTCGCATAGCCCGTCGCCAGGCGGGCCGGGATGCCCAGGCCGCGCAGCATCAGCACCTCAGCCGTGGCGAACTGCTCGCAGTAGCCCTTCTTGGCGTCGAACAGGAACCAGTCCACCGGATCGCGGCCCGCAGGCACGTGGCCCAGCTGCTGCGTGTACTGGAAGTTCTGCTGCAGGTAGCTCGTGAGCGCCATCACCAGGTCGAACTGATTAGAGCTGTAGTCGAGTGTCACTTCCTCGGCCAGGGCCAGCGCCCGGTCCGACAGCGACGAATAGTCCAGGTAGGCCGGGTTTGCGTCCGGGGGGTTGAAGACGTAAGGATCCTGTCTCAGCTCTTCGGGCGAGAGATTCGGCAGGTAGGAGACGGCCGAATACGTCTGGCCCGGCCGGAGCAGGTCGGGCGTGCGGAAGGTCCCGTAGGCGTCCACGCGGAGCGACGACACCGGCGCGTAGAGACTTTGAAGCGGATATGCCGCGCTGATGACTCCCGGCAGAGGCCGGAGGACGCGAAAGACCTGCACGAAAGTGCCCAGGTTGTGCGGCGGGGCCGGCGGGAGAAGCCGCGACGGGACGTATGGCTGCAGCGTGGCGAAACCGCGGTTGGAAGCCGTCCACACCCCGTCGTGATAGGTGTCGAACACCAATCCACGCCAGTAGGCGGGAGCACCGCTGCGGACGTACATGACCGGCGCATCCCCAAGCCGCCCGCGGTAATGGAGGTCGAGGGTCCCGGTGGCACCGGATGGGTCGCCCGACAGCTGGATCAGCGGCAGCGCAGGATTCTCCAGCTCGCCTTTGAAACCGACGTAGTTCGGCAGCGAAACGACCACCGGGCCGTTGGGGTCGATGCTCGGCTGCGGGATGACGACGAAGGCTATGAGGCCAAGCGCCAGCGCTCCGACAAGAGCCGTCGCGACGGCAGGCACAGGCACCGCCACGGGAGCGCCCATCCGGCGCAGATGTGAGGCGGCCCAGAAACCCGCCAGGCACAGAGTCCACAGGCCGAGCAGCACGCCGAACGGGTAATCCCAGGCGTAGACGGCGGCCAGGTAGAGGATCGCGAGGCTGATCCACAGGCTCGAGTAGCAGTTGCGCCGTGTTTTCAGGTCGAAGCTCGTGACCGCGACCAGGAGGATCGCGAAGTTCGCCTGCGGCAGCACCCCGCCGAAGAAGGCGCCGACGGAATCGGCCAGGAAATAGCCCAAGGAGGCGAAGACCAGGCTGGCGAGCAGGATCTGGCGGCCGAGACCGCGCTTGCCGGCGCGCTCTCGATAGCTGACCACGTGGCCGACGGCGGCGACGCCGACGCCCACCGCGGGAACGACGTAGTCCTCGCCGTACAGCACCACCGCCAGCACCGCGACCGCAAAGCCCGAGAAGACAAAGGCCCGGCCCTCCAGGGAATTCTCGATGGGTGATGCCGGGAGCCGGAGCCTGGGCAGCTTCATGGCAGGGGCCACCCCAGTCCCGCCCGTTGGGTGTTGACGTCTGAACTGAAGGGCGCTTTCGCGAAGTCAACTTCCGCGTCACCGACCACCCAGGCGCGTACCGCGCCACCGCCCCGCCTGATGGTCTCGAGCGCGTCGTCGATTTCGGGGTTGGCGGTGGCTATGACTGCGATCGCGTCACCTACACGAGGCGCCTGGCCTCCCCACCACGTGGGGAGGTCCGCCCGCTCGCTTCGCGAGCCGGCGGGGTGGGGGGCTGCGAGCCCATCCGTTTTATGTGGATATCGCGCCAGCCATTCCAGCAGCGCCCACAACGAGCGCGACTCGCTCGGCGGGGAGGGCTCAGCGCCGGGCGCCCAAAGCAGCACACGCCCCCCGGCGCGCAGGCAGTCCCATGCCTCAGAGGCGGCAATCCTCGCGATCTGGTCGGCGGCCTCGGTGGTTGGCGGTGAGGGATCGCAGAAGATCCCCAACGTCTGCACGCCCGGTGGCTCGAACTCGCGCACGATCAGCTCGCCGTGACGGGCGCTCGAGCGCCAGTGGATACGGCGCAGCGGATCGCCCGGCCGGTACTCGCGCACTCCGAACATTTCCGTGCCCGACCCGGCGCGCGGAGCCGCCACACTCGCCTCCAACTCGCGCACCTGAGGTCGTGGCGTAAGTGAGGTGAAGCGGGGAAGCACGAGCGCCATCTCGCGATCCTGCCAATGGACACCAAAGGTGAACAGCCCGAGCGGATCCGACGCCTCCAGCACCCACGACGTGGCCTGGACCTGTCCTCGACGGAGAGGACCGACCAGTGGTCGCTCCTCCCAACCTGACCTGGGCACCAGGCCCGAAGCTGCGCTCAGCTCGCCGCCTGCGACGTTCCCCTTGATGCGGACCGGACCCCGCGCTCCGCCGACCGTCCTGGCCCCGAGCTTGATGCGGACCTGGTCGCCTTCGAAAATGACCGTCCGTGGACTGCCGCGTAGGACCGACTCCGGGAGCTCCGATCTCGGTGACGCGCGGGGATCGTATCTGACCGCAGCAAGGCCGAGAAAACCGCGGAGCCGCCAGGTGTTCCAAATGGCGTAGACGAATGCAACGAACACCAGAGCCAAGATCCAGTACCCCAGAAGGAAGAGCCAGGCGACCTCCGATGTGGCGCCGTAGTAGATGACCGCGGCGGCCAGTAACCCCGCGCCCAGCAACCTGGGCCTCAGTGCTGCCTCAGGGGTGGTAGCGGAACCGTGGCCACGACCTGTTCGACCAGCTCGGACGCTTGAGCACGCCCTCGCATTCCCAAGCGGTGCGCAAGCACCGGCACGGCCAGCAGCTTGATGTCGTCGGGCAGGACGAAGTCCCTGCCCTCGAAAAGCGCCCACGCCTGCGCGGCCCGCTGCAGGTAAACGCCGGAACGCATGCTGGCGGGAAGCGAGACCTCGGGACGGACGCGGATCGCATCAAGCAAGGACACGATGTAGGTACGGATCGCCGGCCCCGACACCACCCGCAGGCATCCTTCCTGTAGCTCGAGAACATCGGCGAGGCTCACGACCGAGCCCAGCTCGCCGATGGGATCGCCGTGCTCGCGCCGCGCGAGAATCTCGATCGCCTCCGCGTCGGTCGGCGGACCCATCTCGGCGGCCAGGATGAAGCGGTCGAGCTGCGATTCAGGCAGCGGATACGTGCCATGGAACTCTGTCGGGTTCTGCGTGGCGATCACGAAGAACGGCTTCTCCAACGTGCGCGTGATGCCCTCGATGGTCACCTGGCCCTCCCCCATCGCCTCGAGCAGTGCGGACTGCGTGCGTGGCGTGGCGCGGTTCACCTCGTCCGCCAGCACGATGTTCGCGAAGATCGGCCCGGCGACGAACTCGAAGCTCGCGTCCTTCTGATTGAAGATGCTCGAGCCGGTGATGTCCGAGGGGAGCAGGTCGGGGGTGCACTGGATGCGCCTGAACGCCCCGCCTACCGAAGTGGCGAGCGCCCGCGCGAGCATGGTCTTGCCCGTGCCGGGCAGGTCCTGCAGCAGGACGTGGCCGCCGGCGACGAGCCCCGCCGCGGCCAGCCGCACCACGCGATCCTTGCCGACGATGACGTGGTGGACGTTCTTTTCGATGCGACCGAGGAGCTCCGCCGCGCGCCTGGGCTCCAATTCACGTTGTTCGGAAGCCATCTCGCGCGACCCAGTCTAGGCGGCTGGTCGCCGGCCAGAACCTCTTTACGGGCTGGGTTCCAACATGGCGCGGGCACGGATACCGTGCCGCGGGTTGAAGGTTCGAGAAGTGATTCGACTGATCCGAAACGAGGGCTGGTATCAAGTAGCGCAAGAGGGAAGCCATCGACAGTAGAAGCACCCGCGCCTCAAGGGCCGCGTTACCATCGCGGGTCACCTTTCGGATGAGCTGCCACCGAGAACGCTCCGAAGTATCCTGAAGCAGGCACGCTTGGGACTTATGAGATGAATCGATATTTGGTCGTGGTCGAGAAGGCGAAGACCAACTATGCCGCGTATCTCCCGGACATTCCCGGCTGCGTCGCCACCGGGAAGACGCGTGAGCAGGTGTTGGATCGCATGCGCAAGGCCTTCGCGATGCACATAGCTGGGCTCAAAGAAGACGGCATCCGTTTGCCGGAGCCCGTTTCAAGCGCCGATTACGTAAGAACCTAGCCGCTACGTAATACGGCTCTCGACTAACCCTGGCCGATCATCCGCGCGATGACCTCGGCGAGGTTCGGCCCGCCCTTGCCGAATGGCACCGAGTGCACCCGGTGCGCGAACACCATCTCGGCCACGGCGCCGACGTGTGTGGTCTTCACCTTCTCGTCGCTGTCGTAGGCTGCCTTGGCTTGCGCAGCTCGCGCGCAGACCAGGTCCGAGCGGTGACCGTCGACCTCGAGCGCGATCGAGATCTGGGCGATGAGGCGCAGGATCTCACGCGGCAGCTCCACCTCCGGGAAGGTCGCGATGCCCTCGGCGATGTGAGAGCGGACGTCCTGCTCGGACTCAGCGTGCTGCGCGACGAATTTGTGGGGGTCGTCCTCCCACACGGATCGCTTCTCGACGATCGCGACGCGCTGGTCGAGGTCGCGAATGCCCTCGACGTCCACGCAGAGCCCGAACCGGTCGAGGAGCTGCGGTCGCAGCTCGCCTTCTTCCGGGTTCATCGTTCCGATCAGGATGAAGCGCGACGGGTGCGACACGGATACCCCTTCGCGCTCGACCGTGTTCACGCCCATCGCCGCCGCGTCGAGCAGCACGTCGACGATGTGGTCGTCGAG